>CAXSGV010000008.1:0-19501 GCA_964236615.1 uncultured Polyangiaceae bacterium | reverse complement strand
AACTCGCGACTAGATTCCGCGGATGGTCGACAAGGTCCAGAAAATCTGGCTCGACGGTGAGTTCGTGGACTGGGCGGAAGCGAAGATTCACGTCCTCACGCACTCGCTTCACTACGGCATTGGCGCCTTCGAAGGCATCCGTGCGTACCAACGAGCCGACGGCCACTCGTACGTGTTTCGTTTGCGCGAGCACACCGAGCGTCTCTTCGACACGTGCAAGATGGTCCTCCTGGCGCCGAAGTTCACGCGCGAGCAGATCACGGCCGCCTGCATCGACATTCTGCGGGTCAACAAGATGCCCGAGGGCTACATCCGCCCGGTCATCTTCCTCGGCGAGGGCGCGATGGGCATCTACGCGCCGAACAACCCCGTTCGCACGACGATCATCGCGTGGAAGTGGGGCGCGTACCTCGGCGAAGAAGCCTTGAAGCAGGGCATCCGCTGCAAGATCAGCTCGTTCGCGCGGCACCACATCAACGTGAGCCTCGCGAAGGCCAAGATGATGGGCCAGTACACGAACTCGGTGCTCGCCAAGCGCGAAGCGAAGTTCGGCGGGTACGACGAGTCCATCCTCCTCGACGCGAACGGCTTCGTCTCTGAGGGCTCCGGCGAGAACATCTTCATCGTGAAGAAGGGCGTGCTCCACACACCCGATCTGTCGTGCTCGATCCTCGAAGGCATCACGCGCGACACGATCATCGCGATCGCCAAGGAAGAAGGGATCACCGTGCAAGAGGGTCGCATCACACGCGATCAGCTCTGGCTCGCGGACGAGTGCTTCTTCACTGGAACGGCGGCCGAGGTCACGCCGGTTCGCGAGGTCGACGATCGCTCGATTGGCGACGGCAACGTCGGCCCCGTCACGAAGCGCATCCAAGCGCGCTTCTTCGACATCGTGCGCGGCAGCGACAACTCGCACCCCGAGTGGCTCACGCGCGTCAGCTGAGCTCTCTCGCCGGCTCTGGTCGGCTCAGTGGTACATGCGCGTGGCCGTCATCTCCATCGTCCCTTTTCCGTCCATCTTCATCTTGCTCTTCGGATCCGCGGTCGACGTGATGGTGACGGGCCCTGACATCTTCATCGCCGTGAGCTGAGAGTCGGCGGTGCGCACGCGCATGTTCCCCGTGAGGCTCACCACAAAGCTCATGGGACCCTCGGACGTCGTCACCGTGGCTTTGACGTCGAACACGCCTTCGTCGCCGCTCTTCTCCTTGAGCACGACGGAGAGGTCCGAGATCTTCATGTTGCCGCCCTCCTTGTCGAGAAGCTCCTCGAGCGCCTTGGCGAGCTCGGGCACGGCCTGGCCGGCGACGAGCGGACGATCCGGCATCCCGCTGATCATCGGATCGGGCTTGCCGACCATCCTGTAGCTCCTGTCGACGATCGTCATCTCGACCACGGGCGGCGGCTTGCCGTTGTCGTTCGTGATGATGTGCTTTCCGTCCTTGTCCTCGACCACGTAAGCCTTGCCCGTGACGGGGCTCGCCTTCTTCGCGTCCTTGCCCTGGACGTCCTTCTCGATGTCGGTCTTGTCGGCGTACGTGACCTGCAGCTTCTGGATGGCCTTGCCGTCCGTGGCGAGGATCTTCTCGCTCTTCTTCTCGGTGCTCGACTTGTCGAGGTTGATCGTCTGCGGCTTCTTGCCCGTACCCGGGTCGAAGCTGATGTTCACTGCCATCTTCATCGTGTTCGTTTCGTCCGCGGTCTGATCGGCCCTGAGCTTGCCCTTCGTGAAGACGAGACCATCGACCTTCGGCGGCAAGATCGTCGTCACCGGGGCCGACGCCGACACCGCGGTTGCAGCGCTCTTCTGCGGCGAATCGGTCTTGTCGTTGCAACCTACAAGCATCGCGATGGCGAGCGCTGCGAGCGTCGTTCGTCTAAGGTTCGTCATGCGATCCAGTCCTCCGAAGGTCGGTGATCTCAGCGTGCGCATGGTACTCCAAGGCGTCATGACCGGTCACCTTTGGCACCTCCGAAACGCGAGCTTCGCAGCAGCGTTGACGACGCTCGTGGTCGCGTGCGGCGCGCCCGCGCACGTCGAGAGCGGGACGAGCGCGGCGCCTCCGCAAGACGCCGTCGCGTCGGGTTTCTCGGACGACGACAAGGGTTGGGCGAAGTACCACTCGAAGCGCTTCAGTCTCTCGTTGCCGATGCCCGACGGTCGCAGCTGGAAGATCGACGATCACTCGCGGCCGGAGCTCGTGGCCACGCATCCGACGACGCGCTCGACGCTCGTGTTCGTGACCTCGAACGAAGGCGAGCTCATGAACCGCCAGAAGTGCGAGGAGCGCGCGCGCCAGCAAGGCCTCGTGCCCGTGCGCGATCTCCGCACCGTGGATGACGAGGTCACCGTCGGACCCGAGGCGTTCGACACGCGCGTGTGGGTCGCGCTCGAGCCGGGCAAGACCGAAGCCGCGCCCATCGTCGGGCACCTTTTTGCGTTCGGCGCATACGTACGCCGGTGCATGTTCTTCCACCTGACGAGCGAGGTCGCGACAGCCAGGGACGAGTCCGTACTGTCGTCGCGCCTGGCGACCGCACGCGTACGAATGCTCGGCGGGATCACGGTCGACGACTTCGACGCCGTGCCGCGCGAAAAGCCTCAGAATACGAGGTAGCATTGGCCCCGATGCCGCTCGACACCGACGTCGCGATCGAGACGCCCGAGCACATCGTGTTTCGCCACAAAGTGGCGGGGCCGTCGCGGCGGTTCTTCGCGTACGTCATCGATCTCATCGTTTGCTACGGCGTCGTGCTCGTCTTCGCCGTCCTCGTGGTGCTGATCGCCACCGGCAGCGAGGGCATCGGCGACCGCATCTCGACCTCGATGGGCGCCGGCATCGGTCTGCTGTTGCTTCTCCTCTTCATCGTGCAGTGGGTCTACTTCGTCGTGTGGGAGGCTCTCCGCGGCACGAGCCTCGGCAAGATGGCGCTCGGCCTCCGCGTCGTCACGACGAGCGGGCGTCCCATCGGGTTTTCGCACGCCGCGCTTCGCAATGTCCTTCGCGCGGCCGACGTGCTGCCGGTCGCGTACGTCGTGGGCCTCGTCTCGATGGCGATCTCGTCGCGGTTCCAGCGTCTCGGCGATCTCGTCGCTGGCACCATCGTGATCGTCGTCACGCGGCCACACGCCACGATGCCTCTCCGACTCTGGCCGCCTGCCGAGCCCGCGGAGCTCGCGTCGATCCCCGACGACATCGCGCTCGACGCCGACGAGCGCGCCGCGATCGAGCTCTTCTTGCGCCGCCGCGGCACGCTCGGCGTCGCACGTGAGCACGAGCTTGCAGAGATGGTCATTGGTCCCCTCGCCGCGAAATGGCAGATCGGCGTTCGTGATCCCACGCGCACGCTCGCCCTCGTGTACGACCGCGCCGCGAACGCCGGGCGCGGCGAAGCACCTCCGTCGTCGCGCGCCGGCTCGGGAGGACCCACGTCATGGCGGTGACCTCGCACGTCACCGAGGCTGCGTTCGCCACGCGCCGCCAGCGCGAGTGGGACGATCTCGACATCCTCACGCGCAAGGCGATCGGAAAGGGCCTACGCGGTCTGACGCCCGACGATCTCGCGCGTCTCTCGCCGCTCTACCGCGACATCTGCGCTGACCTCGCGCGCGCGCAAGCGGCGCGTTACAGCGCGCCGCTCGTCGACTACCTGCAGGGCCTCACCGCAAGCGCGCATACCGTCCTCTACAGCCGCGAGTCCAAGCGCCGCGGCCGGGCGCGCGCCCTCTTTCACGCGTTCCCACTTGCGGTACGCGCGCACTGGAAGGCGATGCTCATCGCGTTCGTCCTCTTCTTCGCGCCGTTCGCGTTCGGGCTCGTGATGTCGATCGACGATCCGCGCTTCGCATTTCGCATCGTGCCCGAATCGCAGCTGCGCCCCCTGACGGAGGCGTACTCCCGCGGCTTCGACGCCGGACGCCAGGGCGGTGAAGGCGCGCTCATGGCGGGCTTCTACGTGAACAACAACGTCGGCATCGCGCTGCGTTGCTTTGCGACCGGCATCTTCGGCGGGCTCGGCTCGGCGTTCTATCTCGTGCAGAACGGCCTGGCGATCGGGGCAACGCTCGGCTACGTCGCGTCACAGGGCGCGGGCTTCAACATCTTCACGTTCATCGTCGGTCACGGGTCGTTCGAGCTCGGCGCAATCGTGATCTCCGGCGGCGCCGGCCTCTCGCTCGGCTGGTCGATCGTCGCGCCCGGCGACAAGACGCGCCTCGCCTCCCTGCAAGACACTGGGCGTGACGTGGTCGCGATCGTCTCGGGCGCCGCGTTGATGTTGCTCCTTGCCGCGGCGATCGAAGCGTTTTGGTCGGGCTCGAGCATTCCGCCGATCGTGAAGCTCGTCACCGGCGGGCTCATGTTCGTGCTCGTGATGGCCTACCTTCTCATTGCCGGCCGCGGTGCCGCGCGCACAACGGAGGCGCCATGAGCCTCGACGTGATGAGCGCGCGCGTCACGTTGCGCGATCGCTCGCTGCTCGACACCCTCGACCTCACGGTGCGCTTCGTTTCGTCGCACCTCCGCCAGTACGCCTGGCTCGCGCTCGCGGTGCTGCTGCCGTCGTTCCTCGTCACCTGGGCAATCGGCGAGACGTTCGCCTGGGGCTGGAGCTGGCTCGCCGCGCTCGGAATCGCGATGCTCGCCGAGGCGCCCTTTACCGCACTCGCCTCGCGCCTCGTCTTCGAAGAGAACGTGCGTGCGCGCGATGCCCTGAAAGATGCGCTCGCGGCCGTGCCACGCCTCATCGGCGCGAGCTTGGTTCAGGTCGTCGCTCTCGGCGCGGGCGTCATGTTCTTCGTCCTCCCCGCCGCTTGGGTCGGCTCGACGCTCCTCTTCGTGCCCGAGGTCGTCGTGCTCGAGCGGGGGACCGCCTTGGGCTCGCTCGGCCGCGCGCAGCGCATAGTCGCGGGCCAGTCCGGCGACGCTTTGATGACGTTCTTGCTCCTTTTTGCCGTTCGCGTCGCGATGCCGTTCCTCGCCGACTCGGCGGGTCGCTCCATCCTCGAAGAGCTCCTCGAGATCAAGGCGCCCGAGGCGCTCACCTCGTCCGGCGGCGGCGCGCTCGCGCTCCTGGGGTTCTGGCTATTCGTACCCATCGGCGCAACGGCGCGCTTCCTCGTCTACATCAACCTGCGGACGCGCGTCGAAGGCTGGGACATTCAGACGCGCTTCGCCGCAATCGTGCGGCGCGCCTACGCGACGGCAGGCGAGCGATGAAGCCGCGCTTCCGCGCTCGCCGCTCGGTCCGCGCGTTCGCGTTCGGGCTCGCGCTCGCGTCGACCAGCGCGCCCGCGCTCGCGGCGCTCGATCCCGCACGTGCCCAAGCGGATGCCGATGCGGTCCTCCTCGAGAACGATGCATTCTGCAAGAGCCCCTCGCGGCCGCTTTCAGCGCGTGCTCGCTCCCTGTGCGATCTCGCGCCCGAGGTGCCGCGTTGCGAAGGCTTCGCGAAGGCCTGCGCGGAAGCACCCGAGCACCACAAGCTCTCACCGGAAGAAGAGCGACAACGAACGCTCGAGCGCGAAAAACAGGGAAAGAAGTCGGAGTCGGGCGATTGGCGGCTCGCGCTTGCGGCATTTGCGCGCGTCGCGATCTGGGTGCTTCTCGCGCTCGTCGTGGTGGCGATCTTGTTCCCGATCGTCCAGGCGATCCTGCGCCGTCGCCGCGACAAACAACTCGCTGACACGGTGCCGGCGCCCGTCGTCGGTACGGGCCCTGCGCCGCCGCCGCCCGAGCCCCTTCTCGTCGTCGACGATCCCGAGCGCTTGCTCGCCCGCGCCAACGAGCTTGCGCAGCGCGGTGAGCTCGATGCTGCACTCTACACCTACCTTCGCGCGTCGCTCTCGGCGCTCGATGCACGCGGTGCGGTACGCGTCGCGCGCCACCGCACGAACGGCGAGTACGTTCGCTCGTGCAAGGAGCCTGCATCCAAAGTGGCCCTCCGCGAGATCGTCCTGGAGGTCGACCGTGCTCAGTTCGGCGCGAAGCCGGTGACCGTCGATCGCGTTGCCTCCGTCGGGCAGCGCGCGTTCGCCGTCGTCCGTGCGATCCCCGCGGCGATGGTCCTGGCTCTCGTGGTTCTCGTCAGCGGCGTCACCGGCTGCGGCGGTGGCGGTGAACGAGCCAAGGGCGCTCGTGATCCCGCGGGCACCGAGGTGATGGCGGGGCTCCTGAAGAAGCAGGGCGTGGAGCTTTCAGGGCTCGGGGGATCGCTCCTCAGCCTCCCGCTGCCCGACTCCGATACCGATACTGCCGAGATCCCGGCGGTCATCGTCAACGGCTCGTCCACCGAGCTCGACGGCGAGGTCGAAGCGCACCTCATCGCGTGGGTCGAGGCCGGCGGCTTCCTCATCCTCACGGGCAATGCGTCGTCGTGGCCCCATCGTCTCGGCGCCGGCAACGACTACGCGTCCACGTCCAAGGAGGTCATCGTCACGACGAAGCTCCGCCAGCTCCGCTACGACGCCGACGACGAAAACGAGGACGACGACGGCGAGTGGGAAACCCACGGCACGAGAGCGAAGACGGAGAACGCGAAGAAGTTCGAACGCCTCGACAAGGGCTTCGTCACGCATCCCGCCGCGTTCAAGTGGACCGATCCGCCCGAGCAGGCCACGACGATCGCGCGCACCGGCGACGACCACATCTTCGCGGCATTGCTCCCGATGAAGAAGGGCGCGATCCTCGCGCTCGCGAGCGACGAGCTCTTTGCCAACGCGAGCCTCGCGCGCAAGGACAACCCAGGGGTGCTCGTCGCGATCCTCGCGCACGTCGATCGCAAGCACATCAAGATGGCGATGCCCGAGGACGGCATCGCCCCCGTCACGAACCCAATGGCCGGCATGCACCGCGCCGGCCTCGGCCTCGCCACGTGGCACGCCATCGCCGCGGCGTTGGTTCTCTTTCTCGCGATCGGCATACGGCTCGTCCGACCCAAGCCGACCTCGCCGCCGCCACGCCGCGCGTTCGCCGAGCACGTCGAAGCGACCGGCGCGCTCTACGCGAACACGAACCAAGCACCTCACGCGCTCGCGGCCTTTGCGCGCTACGCCCGCGAGCGCGTGCGTGCGAAGCTCCCGCGCGGCGTGACCGATCCCGCCCTCTTCCTCGCGCAACGCTCCGGCAGATCGCCCGAAGAGTGCGCGCGAATCTGGGAGCGATCGATGGCGGCCACCGCCGATGCCCCGGCGCAAGGCGACGAGCTCCATGTGCTCAAAGACCTGAGCGCGCTGTACGCTGCCGCGACCCGGACTGAGAAGGAGAAGAAGAGCTCATGACGCCCGCAGAATTTGCCTCTGTTTACGATCGCATCAAGCTGCAGATGGCCAAGGTGGTCGTGGGCCAAGAGGAGCTCGTCGATGGCGTGCTCGTGGGTGTTCTCGCGCAAGGTCACATCCTCGTCGAAGGCGCGCCGGGCCTCGGCAAGACGCTGGTCGCGCGGACGCTGGGCGTCGTGTCCGGCTGCAGCTTCAAGCGCATCCAGTTCACGCCCGACCTCATGCCGAGCGACGTGACCGGCTCGAGCGTCTTCGATCGCGCGACGAGCACGTTCACCTTCGTCGCCGGTCCGATCTTCGCGCAGTTCCTCCTCGCGGACGAGATCAACCGCGCGCCCGCGAAGACGCAGTCGTCCTTGCTCGAGGCGATGCAAGATCGTCAGGTCACGGTCGACGGAACATCGCGCCCGCTCCCGCAGCCATTCGTGGTGATCGCCACGCAGAACCCGGTCGAATCGCAGGGCACCTACCCGCTCCCCGAAGCGCAGCTCGATCGCTTCCTCCTCAAGCTCACCGTCCTCGACCCGCCGCGTGAGGTCGAGCAGACGATCGTGCGCAACCACGCCGCAGGGTTCGATCCTTCCGATCTGCGTCGCCTCGAGGCCGCGGTGCGCCCCGACGATCTCGTCGCGATGCAGCAGTGCGCCGCCGCCATCCGCGCCGACGAGGCCATCATCGCTTACGTCGTCGATCTCGTGCGCCGCACGCGCGACGATCGCGCCATCGAGCTCGGGGCCTCGCCTCGCGCGTCGATCGCGCTCCTCAAGGCCGCGCAAGTGATCGCCGCCAGCCAGGGTCGCGACTTCGTCACGCCCGACGACGTGAAGCCGATGGTCGCGCCGGTTCTTCGGCACCGGATCATGCTCCACCCGGACGCGCAGCTTCAAGGCGTCACGCCCGACGATCGCATCGAAGACATCCTGCGCGCCGCGCCGGTGCCTGCAGCGCCACGTCCCGCGGCGTGAGATCGGGCTCGTCCCCTGCCGGAGGGCCGCGTCAGCGTCACGGCGGGATGGTGACGTTGCCGCTGACGTTGCGGTTGAAGCCTCCGCTTACCTCGACACGGTAGGCGCCCGGCGGCACGTGCGCGATCTCGAAGGTCGCTTCGCCGTGACACAAGCAGCGGCTTGGCTTTCCGCCGTGCGACGTGACGCGGATGAAGCCTCCGAGCTTCGGCTCGCGCACATCGACCTTCCAGCCTTCCACTTCGCCGGGACACGGCCCTTGCCCTGTCACGTCGACGCGCAAACGCTGTGAGCTCGCCGTGATCTTCACCGACGACGGCGTCGATGGGCTCGAGCAGCGAAACTGCGCGTCGCTGGCTACGAGGAATGGGGCGTCGGCGCGTGGTCTCGCGATCGCCCCCGCGTCGATCGCGCTGGCAGCGGACGCCGCCGTTGGCGCGACACTCGCGGAAGGCAGCGCGCTCGGAGGGGGGCTCGCCGAGGCGTCGTCGGCGGGCGACGTCGCCGCGTCGCCCGCGACGTCGGGGCGAGCCGGCGTGCGGCACGCGAGGAAACCGACGACGAGAACGATCGCCACGACGGGGACCGTCCGGGGCGGGCTGCGTGTGTGCACGGGCGCCATCGAAGCGTGGTTTTCCTCGGAATGCGAGGCGGTCGTGTGGTCGAGCGAGGCCATGTGCCCCGGTCGCTGGGGTCGTCACCTCGATCGCGCGCCGCTTTGTCGAGGGCTCAGCCCGGCGCGGTTGGTGCACCACAGCCGTTCATGACAACTCGGCTTACTGTCTCGAAGCTTACGCGCTACCTCCTTGCTCTCCCTCTCGCAGCCCTCCTCTGCGCAGCTTGCACCGACGACGACACCGTGGCCGGAGTCGACGTCAACGGCGACGCCGGAGCGAAGTCGGACGGCGCTTCGGGCGACGGCGGCGGCCTTGGCGACGGGAGCGCAGACGACGGAGCGAGCAACGACGGCGCGAAGAACGATGGCGCGTTCGGCGACGCGGGCCCGTACACGGGGCCGTCGACCGGCCGCGCGAGCACCTTCGCCGTTCTTGCCTACAACTCGATCACGACGGCGAATGTCTCGACGATTGGTGGCGACCTC
This sequence comes from uncultured Polyangiaceae bacterium, assembly GCA_964236615.1. Classification (GTDB taxonomy): domain Bacteria; phylum Myxococcota_A; class Polyangia; order Polyangiales; family Polyangiaceae; genus CAXSGV01. Next base: position 10,152 of record CAXSGV010000008.1, on the reverse strand, counting down.
GGCGTCAGCGCAGCCGCGATCTCGACGATCACGGGGTTCGACGCGCCCACGTACAACAAGTACGGAAACAACTCGCTCGCACCCAACGAGCAGCGCACGCTTCTCGCGCAGCAAGACGTCACTGCGCTGGTCGGCAACATCGACCCGCGCGCTTGTGACAACGACCTCACCAACGTCGTCGGCGGGCTGACGGGCGACATCACGCTCTACCCGGGCGTCACGTGCATGAACAGCTTCAGCGCCGATGTTCTCATCAACGGCCACGTCACCCTCGACGCGAAGGGCAACCCGAACGCGTTCTTCATCATTCGCGGCAACCTGACGCTCACGGTCGCCGACGGCGCTGAGGTCATCCTGGCAAACGGCGCCCAAGCCTGCGGCGTCTACTGGCGGATCAGCAAGGCCGTGACCATCGGCAAGACCGTCAAGTTCTACGGCAACGTCATCTCGGGCACCGCGATCACGATGAAGACAGCCTCGACGCTCGGCGGGCGCGCGCTCGCGCAAACTGCCGGCGTGCAGCTCGACGCGAACACCATTACCGTTCCGACCGCATGCAGCCACGTACAATGAAGTCTTTCGCGATGCTGCTCGCGAGCTTTCTCGCCGCCTCCGCGCTGGTGACGGCGTGCAGCGGCGAAGCCGACCTCGGCGAGTCGTGCGACGTGTCCGGCAAGACCGACGGTGAGTGCACGTCTGGGGGCATCTGCGGCAAGCCCGCGGACGGCGCCACCGCCTTCGCGTGCCTCCAGATCTGCGGCAAGGACGAGGATTGCCCAACGGGCCGCAGCTGCAACGGCGTGGATGGGTCCAACCTCAAAGGCTGCCGAATCAAGAAGTAGCGCGAGAACGCGCACGCCAGACGGGCGTGCGCGTCTATAGTAGGCCCCGTGGTACCGACCAAGAGGCTCGCCGGCTTCGCCTTCCTGACGCCGCTGGTGGCGATCGTCGCAGGGTTCGTCACCGCGTGGCGCACGCCGCTCTTTGCGCTCGATGGCGTCATCGTCTTCGCCGTGCTCGCCGACGCTGCCATCGCCGCGGGGCGGCGCGTCGAGGTCGAGCGTCAGGCCGCCACCATCTTTTCGGTCGGACGCGCGAACGTCGTCACGCTGGTCCTCAAGAACACGAGCCGGCGCAGCTTGCGCGGCGTCGTCTCGGACGATCCGGTCGCCGACGCCACGACCACTGGTCTGCCTGCGCGCTTCGTGTTGCCGCCACTCGCCACCGTCGCGATCAAGTACGAGATCACGCCTACCCGCCGCGGCGTACGCGAGCTTCAGGCCGTCACCGTTCGCTACGCGTCGGCGCTGGGCCTCATGGCGCGCCAAGAGCGCACCGAGCTTCCCTTCAAGGTCGACGTGTACCCCGACGTCCACGCGGCGCGATCGCTCGAGATGCTTCGTCGCCAAGGTCGGCAGGACGCGCGCCTCGGATCGCTTCGCGTGCGCGGCGGCGACACGGAGTTCGAGCGCCTCCGCCCCTACCAGCGCGGCGATGAAGTGCGTCACATCGATTGGCGCTCGTCGGCGCGTCGCGACGATCCCACGGTGCGACAATTTCAGGCCGAGTCGAACCAGAACGTCGTGTTCGCGCTCGACATCGGCCGCGGGATGCGCGGCGAGTCGGCCGGGCTCACGAGCGTCGATCACGCGCTCAATGCGGCGCTACTCGCTGCGGACGTCGCGCTTCGTGGCGGCGATCGCGCCGGCATGATGGCGTTCGACGATGCCCCGCGCACCTTCCTTCGGCCGTCGGGCGGTCGCGCCGGCGCACGCAAGCTGACACGCGCGGTCTACGCGCTCGAGGCGGGCTTCGCTGCGACCGACTACCGCGCGGCGATGACCTTCTTGCGCACGCAGGTTCGCGCGCGCTCGCTACTCGTGATCTTCACGAACCTGCTCGAGCCGCGCTCGGCGAAGGAGCTCGCGTCGTCGATGCGCGGTCTCTTGCCGCGCCACCTGCCGCTATGCGTTCTCATGCGCGATCGCGACGTGGAGGCGCTCGCGAGCGCGCCGGCAAAATCGGCCGACGATCTCTACGTGCGCGCTGCTGCCGCGGAGTCACTCGCGTGGCGTGACGGGCTCGTCCGCTCGCTGAAGAGCGCAGGCGTGCTCGTGCTCGACGCCAACCCCGAGGACATCACGCCGGAGCTGGTGAAGAGCTACCTCGACATCAAGGCGCGACGCCTCCTGTAGCTACTTGGTCGGGCCCTTCTTCGCGAGAAGATCGGCGAAGGTTCCGAACTTGGCTTCGCGCTTCACCTGCTGCCGGTACTGCTGGTAGGCGTTGCGCTCCGAGTCCTGCTGGACGGCCTTGATCGAGAGCTTCACCTCGCCGCGGCGGGGATCCATCTCGATGACCTTGGCCTCCATCTCCTTGCCCGGCGGGAACAGCTTGCGCAGCTCCGTGCCGCGAGGAGTACCGGTGGCCATCCCGCTGATGTAGCCGCGGGCGTGACGGCCGGTCGCACCGAGGATGCGGACGATGAGGCCGCCCGCTTCGACGATCGTGACGACGACCTTCACGCTCTTGTTCAACTGAACGCGCTGCGGCTCCTCGTCGGCGGCTGCACCGACGGGCGCGGGGTGAAGCGCAATCTTGTGAGTGCCGCCGTCGAGCGAAGCGACGACGACGTCGATCGAGTCGCCGATGTTGACGATCTCGCTCGGGTGATCGAACCGCTTGAGCGACAGGTCGGCCGCGTGAATGAGCCCGTCGATGCCCGACTCGAGCTCGACGAAGACGCCGAACGGCTGGAGCCGCACGATCTTGCCCGTGTGCTTGGTGCCGAGCGCGTACTTCTTGGTCGCTTCGGTCCAAGGATCGACGACCGTCGCCTTCTTCGAGAGCCAGACCTTGCCGCGCTCGTCGACGCGCATGATCTTGACGGTGGTCTTCTCGCCAGCCTTGAAGACGTCGTTCGGACCGTCGCTTCGGTTGTGGCTCATCTCGGTGAGCGGGACGAGACCCTCGACACCGCCGACGTCGATGAACGCGCCGAACGTGACGACGCTGCGAACGGTGCCTTCGACGATCTCGCCGGGCGTGATCTTCTGGAGCGCTGCTTCGCGCGCGGCCTTCGACTCCTTCTCGAGCATCGCGCGGCGCGAGAGGACGACGTCGCGACCCCGCTTGCCGTACTGCGTGACGTGGAAGGAGAGACGCTTGCCAACGAGCGGATGGAGATCCGCACCAAGGCGAATGTCCATGTGCGAGCCGGGCGCGAACGCACGGATGCCGTCGACGTCGACCTCGACGCCGCCCTTGATCACGCCGGTGACGAGGCCCGAGATCTCGGTGTGGTTCTTCAGCGCGGCAGCGACGGCGGGCTTCGCACGCGAAGCGCGCTTCGGGTGGTGCGTGAGAACGACGAGGCCACCGCGGCCGCCGTCGTTGTGAACGACGCCGACGAACGGTGCGCCGGGCTCGAGCACGACGCGCGGAAGCTGGATGACGCCAGGCTCGGGTGCGGGCGCCTCGGCGGCCGCGTCGTTGCCATCGGCAGGAGCACCTTCGAGGGGCGCGTCGCGTGGGGTCTCGTCGAGCGTGACCGGCTCGGCGTCCGCTTGGGCAGCGTCGGCCGCTTGCGCAGCGTCGGCGGCTTGCGCAGCTTCGGCAGCAGCTGCGGCTTCAACGACGGCCGGTGCGACGACCACGCGGCGCGTGACCTCCGCCGGCTTCGTGGCTTCGACCGCTTCGACGGGCTCGTCGGTTGGAGCTGCGACGCTGCCTTCGCCTTGGTCGTCTGTCGCCGGTGCTTCGACGGCACCTTCCGGCGTGAGGGCTTGCCCTTCCTTCGGCTCGGTCGCGTCGCCACCACCGGCAGGCTTGTCGGCGAGGATGGCCTCGGCTTCGGCTTCGGCGCGTCGTGCGTCGGCTTCGACCTCGTCGGCCTGATCTTCCGGAAGGAGGAGCTCGAGCTTGTCGAACACGCCCCGGCCCTTGCCGGAGAGGTCGACGAAGATCGCGTCGTCCGAGACTTCGATGATCTTTCCGAAGACGACGTCGCCGACGTTGAATGCCGGACGCTCACGCGACTCGCGCGGTGGGCGCTCCTTCTTCGGGCGCTGCTGCTTCTTGCGATCGCCAGGAGCTCCGCCAGGACCAGTGCCTGCCGCCGCGCCGCCTTCACCTTCGACGGCTTCGCCTTCGACGGCTTCGTGGCCTTCGCCGCCAGCCTCGGCGCCTTCGGCGTTCGCATGCTCGCCGCCGGCTCCGCCTTCGGCTTGCGGGCCCTTGCCCTTGCGACGACGACGACGACGCTTCTTCGCCGGACCCGCAGCGCCTTCGACGGCTGCAGCGCCAGGGCCTGCTTCGCCACCTTCGCCGTCGCCACCGCCACCTTGCGTGGCCTCACCTTCGGCGGCGCTGGCTGCGCCTGCCTGGTCGTCCGACTGCGACTCGGTAGGGCTGCCGTTGGCGAGGGGGCTCGCGGCAGCGTCAGGAACGGGGGGCACGGGCGCGGACGCCTGCGGAGCGGCCTCGCCCGAAGGCGAGTCCGTCGTGGTGTTGTCAGGAGAATCGGAGGGGTTCATCGGAAAGGGGGCGCACCATAGCACCACGTTTCCGCCCGCGTCACGCCTGGGCGGGCGGATCTTCGGGTCACGCCTTCAACACGGCCCCCCGAAGGCTCATTGGGGGCATGCTTCTGCTGGGGTCGTTGGCGCCAATCCGCGGTGTTCCCGCAGTTCCTGGGGGCGCGATGCGGTCGGCGGCGAGCCCGTGAGCCGCGAGGCGGTTTTGGTAATAGAAGAGGAGCCGCGTGTCGGAAAGCACGAGGTCGCCCCCACGCGGGGTGATGACCGGGCTCGAGTGGTAGCCGGCGAAGGCGCGCAAAGCCTCGCCGAGGATCTCCTCGCCGCTCGCGCTTTCGACCGTCGGCGCGAGGACGAGCTGCCCGGCGGCGGCCATGGCGCGCGCGCGCACGAGCAGCTCTTCGAGCTCGGCGACGAATTCGTTCCGCGGAACGACGACGTCGTCACCGTGACGAAGCAGCGCGAAGATGTCGGCCACGCCCGCCGCTTGCTCGAGCCGCGCGAACGCGACGGATGCCACGAGGTGCGTCGACATTGCGACCGTGTCCTTCTTGAATGCGGCGCATATCACCTCGCCGAGCTCGCGCGTGTACTGCGCATCGCGGGCGGGCGCGCGAACCGGTTGGTCCTTGGGATCGAACACGTAGCTCTTGGCGTCGATCACGCGGCCGTGCGTGTCGAGGCTGCGGCCGGCTTCGTCGACCTTGTTGCCGAAGCAGTCGAGCGGCTCCGAGAAGCGGATGATCACGCTCGCCTCGAGCTTCACGAGCTTCTGCATGAACGAGACGATGCGCGCGAGCCGCGTCGATTCGTCGTCCTCGATGATGTAGCGATTCTTCCCCTCATCCTGGAGAAAGTCGTCGATCAGGGTCTCGGCCTCGAGCGTCAGCAGGTAGTTGATCGTCGCGGGCACGAAGAACACCCGCTGGGGCCGACCGCGCTCGGCGGTGCGCGCAAACGCCTCGATGCCCGTGCCCGCCAGGCCGAGCTTCAACTTTCGTTCGACGCCACCCGATCGCGAGCGCGTGCCGCCTGGGAAGAAGAGGCTGTGGTAGCCCCGCTCGATCATGACGCAGGAGTAGGTCTTGAGAACGTCCTTGTAGAGTACATGCTTCAAACGACGGTCTACACGGTAGGCACCGAGGTTGTGCATGAAGAAGGAGAGGACCGGGTTCGTGAACAGGTTCTTGCCTGCGCCGTAGGTCGCGGGCGGGAGCTGCGCGCGCTCGATCGCGAACCCGAACACGACCGAGTCCAGGTTCGAGAGGTGGGTCGGCACGAAGACGAGCGTTCCGAGGTTCTGCAGCCCGCGGATGTGCGCCGTCGGCCCTTGCACGAGAATGCGTCCGTCGAGGGCGCTAAGGTCGCCGATGTGGGCAAGGTTCTTCAAGATGTGGCGCGGCTTCAGGAGCGCGCCGAGCACCGGGACTCCTGCGCGCGAGACCACTTTGTAAACCCGAGGGTCGAAGTTGCCGGCCACGTCCCAAGCGTATTTCCGCGCGAGCTCGATCAGCTTCTCGCGACGTTCGCCGTCGGACATCTTTCCAAGGGCGCCGGCGAGCTGGCGCCACTCGGCGAACTCGTCGCCGCCCGTGTGCTGGAGGCGGCGAATCTCGTGGTACGCGGTGTCGTTCAGCGCGAGCAGAGGATCTCGGATGGCGCCTTCGACCCTGCGCACGACCTCCTCGACGATGAGGGGCCGCGCGGCATTGAAATCCATCAAAGGCGTGTGCATTGGGTACCGGCGGGTGGCGGAGGGGGCTGGCGCGATCTGACAGGCGTGGCTGCGCGTAAAGCATAACGCGGCCGTTTCGACTAAAGTGAGCGGTGTGCGGAAGAGGGAAACGTGAGCGAGGACGATCAACGCGAAGGGGCGGCCGAGGAAGCGGCCGCTGAGCTTTTGGCTCTCATCGCCTCCGGCCGGCCGGAGCGGCTGATGGATATTGCGCTCGCTACCCTCGACGGGGGTGACGAAGTGCGCGCGGCGGCGAAGGCCGAGCTGACTTCCCTGGGCGCCACCCTGTCCACCCTCGCCCTCGCTGAGCCTGCAATCGCGCCTTCCGATGCGCTGCGCAAGCGCATCGTCGCCAGCATGGCTGCACGTACGGCGAGCGCTGTCCGTTCGGCCGCAAGCGCCAGGAAAAGCGGCACCAGCAAGCGCGCGGTGCTCGTCATCGACATGCTCAACGACCACCTGACGCCCGGTCGGGCGCTCGAGGTCCCGCGCGCGCGTACGATCGTTCCCGCGCTTCAAGCGCGACTCGAAGCGGCGCGTGCCGATGGGGTTCCCGTCGTCTACATCTGCGACGAGCACGAGCCCGACGACAGCGATCTCGATGCGTGGGCCGTACACAACGTTCGCGGAAGCGAGGGTGCGCAGGTCTGGGCACCGCTTGCGCCGAAGCCTGGCGATCGCATCGTCACGAAGCCGACGTACAGCGCGTTCTCGCGGTCGAAGCTGGCTGACGTCTTGAACGAGCTTCGCGTCGACACGCTCGTGCTCACGGGTTGCCTCACCGAGATCGGCATTTTCGCGACCGCGACCGACGCGCTCCAGCGCGGCTACACGATCGAGGTTCCAGCCGATGCGCACGCGGGCGGCAGCGCCGAAACCGAGCAGGCGGCGGTGACCGTCCTCTCGGTCCTCGCACCCTACGGTCCGGCGCGCAGCGAGCTACTCGCGCAGCTCGATCGCTGAGCCTCTCAGGATTTCTCGTCGTCGCGCTTCTTCGTGCGGCGGCGCGCGAGGAAGACGAGACCGATGAAGCTCGTCGTGACGAGCGCGAGCTCCGAGCGGCGCGTCGACGCGACGTCGCAGCGAAGCGCGCACTCCGGACGGCACTCGCAGGCCCCGCCGTTGCCACCGCCCGCGGGGAGCGTGCCGTCGTCGAGGTTCGCGACGGCGACGTGGACGAGCGGGCCGCCGTTGATCGGGATGACGTTGATGGCGCTGAGACCAGCGTCGAGGTTCGAGCCTGCGCCCGCTTCGGCCTGAGCGCCGAGACCGGCATCGAACCCCGGCGGCAACGCGGCCTGACCGTTCCACGCGAGGCGTGTGCCGCCAGAGATGAAGCGCGGCCCGAACACGGCTGCTAGCTCCGCCCCGCCGACGGGCGATGGCGCGGCGTTGCCTTCGACGGGCACGGAGTAAAGAACGCCGCCGCCCGAGCTCACGATGGCGATCGGGGCGCAGGGGCCCGTCTCGGGGCAGCTCGCGAACGCGTCACGTGTGCCGGCGTCGGAGATCGGCTGCAAGTGGTGCACGTACGCAACGAGCTTCTGATCGGGTGAGATCGCAAAGTCGCGACCGAAAGAGCCCTTCGCCGCGGCGGGGAATTTCGTGAGGTTCCGGACCAGCGTGCAGCTCCCGCCGGTGTCGCGGCCGAGCACGACGAGGTCCTCCGGCGAGTCCTTCTGCGGCTTGTAGCTCGCGACGACGTCGCCGTTGCGAAGGAACGAGTAGCTGTACGGAATGTCCCACGTCGAGCACGTCATGTAGCGCTGCGCGGTGCTGCCTGGCGCGTCGGCTGCGGTCACGACCTCCCAGGTGAACGGCGGCGACTTCTGCTGCGGGTCGACGCTTCGGATCCACGACACGTGCGCGTCGTCGATCCACTGCGGGCGGCGCGGAAACATGTGCTGGCCCCAGCAGCTCTGGCCCTGCTGCGAGCAGTAGTGGCTGATCTCGCGGTAGCTCGAGCCGTCGAAGCCGACGACCGCGATGAAGACGTTGGTGCTGCCGGCGTCGGTCTGACCGCGGTCTTCGGCGTACGCGATGCGTTGGCCATCCGGCGAGAAGCGCGGCTGAATCGCTGTGGGATCCTTGCCGACCGAGGTGATCGTGTGGAGCTTCAGCGCTTGATTCTGGCAGGTATTGTCGGTGGTCGCTGCGACGAGTGAGATCGTCGAGGCGTCGCCGACCTTGGCGAGGTTCGCGAACGCAGCGCGGCCGGGGAGGCCAGGCGCGGGCTCGTACGAGTCCATCGCAACGTCGATGAAGACGCCGCCGACCGCGCTGAGGATCCCCTGCATCATGAAGACGCCCGCTTGGCCGTCCGGGATGTCGAGACCGCCCTCGCCACCGATGCCCGCGTCCTGATCGAAGCGATCGGGGAACAGATTCTGCCGGCAGTTGAGCGCGTGCGATCCGGTGCCGTCGGCTTGAACGGTCTGAATCTGGGTGGAGATCGGGTTGTCCTTCGTGTTGACCTGCGTGAAAAAGACCGACGCGTTGACGCCGACGATCTTCACCTCTTTGGTCGCGCTCTCGTTGCCTGCCGTCGCTTTGCCAACGAGGACGAAGTCGCCCGCGACGTCGACGACGAGGCTCGGCACCTCGGTGCTCGCGCCGACGAGCGAGGCGGTGGTGACCTTGCTGCCCGCGGGAACGCTCTTGACCGTCCACTCGAAGCCGAGCGCGGAGCCGGCCGGGCGCTTGCTCTGCGACGCGTCGATGCGGCCGCTCGTTCCGACGTAGGCCTTCACGTCGTTTGCAACGACCTCGACTGCACCCACGGGGCCCGGCGAGTCATCGCCCGTGATGCCGTCCGGGGACGCGTCGTCGAGGTTGTCGGTGACTGAATCATCGCCGCCGCAGCCCTCCGCGCTGACGAGGCTCATGGTGACGAGCGAGCCGAGAGCGACGACAAAGCCCAACCGAGTGATGCGCGCGTTAAGCCTCATTTCAAGCCACCCTCCACGGCCGAGCTTATCGAAAGTCGATGGGGATGTATCGTGTAGACTCGGCCCGAACGAGGTGTCTTTCGATGGCGCGTAGGTCGATCGCTTCCCTTCCTTTCCCCATGGCCGCACTGGCCGTCTTCGCGAGTCTCGGCGCCTGCACGTCCATCCTCGGTGACTTCACGTTGAAGCCTGGTGACGGCGGAATCGCCGTCGGCGAAGGCGGGCTGCCCGACGCTCCAATCTCCACGGTCGACGCGAGCGACGCACCCGTGGCGAGCCCGTTCCTGATCGACGCCATCCAAGTCGCCGCGGGCGACAAGCACACCTGCGCCATCCGCAAGGATCGCAACGTCTACTGTTGGGGCGACAACGCGAAGGGGCAGCCCGGCACGACGTCGTCTGGCGCCACGAAGCCGGTGCGCGTTTCGAACCTGACCAACGTGCACGCGATCGCGGCTGGCGCGAACCATACGTGTGCGCTCACCATCGGCGGCGTTTTCGCGCAAGGCGGGCAGGTCTTCTGCTGGGGCGACAACTCGTTCGGCAAGCTTGGCGTTGCGTTCGCAACGACGGCGAAGTCCGAGGTCCCCGTCCAAGTGAAGGACGGAGCCAATCAACCCCTCAAGCAGATCGGCGCGATCACGGCGGGTCACGATCACACCTGCGCGTCGGGTGACGGCGGCGCCGTTCTCTGTTGGGGCTCCAACGTTACCGGTCAGCTCGGCAACGCGCCGAGCAACGGCGACAACTTCGCCGCGCGTCCCATCACACCGACGATCCCTACCGAGCTCCTCGCCGGCGGCGCGGGCCACACATGCTCGATCAGCACGAGCGGCACGAACCGCACCGTTTTCTGCTGGGGCAACAACGACAGCAACCAGGTCGGTCGGGGGACCGGCGTTGGGCAGACGGGCTACCAGGCGCCGGGGCCCGT
>CAXSGV010000007.1:35519-36462 GCA_964236615.1 uncultured Polyangiaceae bacterium | reverse complement strand
GGTCACCCGAGCTTGCAGAGCGTGCTCCGCGTCGATCGCGAGGCGCGCGAGATCTGGCTCGATGTGCCGCGCGGCGCACCCCTCGATCGCGCGCTGCGCCCTGGCGAAGAGGAGCTGTTGCGACGCGCGCTCGATGCGCTCCACGGCGCCGGCGGTGTGCACGGCAAGGTCGATCGCGCGCACGTCATCGTGGGTCCGGGCGACGCCGTGCTGCTTCGCTTTGCGCCCGAGATCGAGCCGACGGGAACGGTCGACCTGGACCGCATCCAGCTCTCGCGCCTTTAGAAGAAGGATCTCAGCGATCGGCGATCGCGTAGCGCAGCACGCGGGGTTGGCCGTCGCGCTCGTAATCGACGCGCAGCTCGCTCGCGACCTCGAGCGAGCGGAATGCTTCGAGCGCCTGCTCCGGTCGCTCGATCGGAAAGCCGTTCACGAGCGTGACGACGTCACCGGGCTTCAGATCGACTCCACGCCAGAACGCGGGATCGCCCGTGAGCTGCGCGATGCGAAAGCCGTGGAACTTCCCCGCCACCATCGCGGGGCGTTCGTCGACGACGACATGCTGCAGAAACGAGCCCAGACCGGCGGCGACGATCTTGTGCACCGAGCCACGCGCGAGCGAGCTCGTCGGAACCTCACTGCCCGTCGTCGTGGTCTGCGCGCTCGCAGGTGCGCTCTTCGCGGCGACCGGCGGCACGGGTGCAGGCGGCGGGTCGGACGCGCAACCAGCCAGCGCAAGTGTGAGCGCGATTGAGAAGAGCATACGACGCATGGGCATCACCATTGCCCGGGACCGCGCCAACGCGCAAATTTTCAGCCGAAAGCGGCTGCGTAGACGGCGTACACGCGCTCGTGCACTTCGTCGACGCTCGCCGACGCGTCCACGAGCACCACGCGATCGTCGGTCTCGCGGCGTTGGAGCCGTCGTACGTCTCGGTCACCT
>CAXSGV010000007.1:7278-35509 GCA_964236615.1 uncultured Polyangiaceae bacterium | reverse complement strand
CTGCGCGAGATTCTTGTAGAATGCAGCCAACGCGCGCTGCACCTCGTTCTGCTCGTAGAGCTGCGCCGCCTCGCCGCGCGACTCGCGTCGGTTGGCGGCGACGTCAGGCGGCACGTCGAGGACGATCGTGAGATCGGGGCGGCGTGCGTTGCGGTTCAAGGTGCGAATCCACTCGACGGCGCCCTTGCCGCTGCTGCCGCTCGTCACGCTCTGGTAGGCGAGGCTCGAGGCGTCATAGCGATCAGAGACGATGACGCCACCGCTCGCGATGGCGGGATCGATCTCGGTCTCGACGTGATCCATGCGATCGGCTGCGAAGAGGAGCGCCATCGTGGCCCAGCCCGGCGCGCGGCCGCCCGGCACGACGATGCGACCGCTGAGGACCTGGCGAACGAGCGTACCGATCGGCCCATCGCTCGGCTCGCGCGTCCCTTTGGCGGGTGTGCCCGCTTTGCGAAGCCGCGACACGAGGCGCGCCGACTGCGTGGTGGTCCCTGCTCCGTCTATCCCCTCGAGCACGACGAAACGACCCTGCATGGCCGAGGGTTCTATCACCCTTCGCGCTCGCCGAGCATGCGGTTGTCGATGAGCCGCGTTGCACCCACGCGGCACGCGATCGCCGCGAGCGCGCGGTCGCCAATCGGGCCGTCGAAGGGCACGAGGCGCTCGGGATCGAGCACGTCGACGTAGTCGATCGAGTCGGCGGCTTTCACGACCTCGGCGTGCACGAGAGTGCGCAGCGTGGCCGCATCACGCTCCCCCGCATCGAACGCACGCGAAGCCGCCGCGAGCCCACGCGAGAGTGAGAGCGCGCGCGTGCGCTCGGCGGGTGACAGGTACGCGTTGCGCGAACTCATCGCCAGCCCGTCGGCATCGCGCACGATCGGGTGCCCGACGACCTCGACGGGAAGAAGGAGATCCTTCGCCATGCGCTCGAGGACCTTGAGCTGCTGGTAGTCCTTGCGACCGAAGACCGCTATCGATCGGCCGACGAGCACGAAGAGCTTTGCCACGATGGTCGTCACGCCTTCGAAGTGACCGGGACGAAATGCGCCGCACAGCGGTCCCGTGAGCCCGACGACGTGCACGCGCGTGGCCTCCCCCTCGAGGTACATCGCGCGCGCGTCGGGCGCGAACACGGCGTCGGCGCCGGCGCTCGCGAGCTTCGCGGAGTCGCCAGCGAGATCGCGCGGGTAGCGTGCGAAGTCCTCGTTGGGTCCGAACTGTGTCGGGTTGACGAACACCGACGCGACGACGAACGACGCGCGCGTCTTCGCGAGCCGGACGAGCGCGAGGTGACCGTCGTGGAGCGCCCCCATCGTCGGTACGAAGCCGACCGACTGACCTCGGGCGCGGGCCTCTTCGCATGCTGTTCGAAGCTCTTCGGGGAGCACAATCGTCCGGAGAAGCGGCGCTGTCATTCGGCGAGAACCGTAGTACGTTTCGCCGCCTTCCCCATGCCCCAATCCACCTCCCGCGAGCCTCGCCGACTTCGTGATCGCGCCGTCAGCACCACGAGCGCCGTGAGCGCCGTGAGCGCCGTGAGTCTGGCGCGCATCGGCGGCATTGCGCTCTTCGCCACTATGCTCGCTGCAGGCTGTGGAAGCCGCGGCCCGCTCGACGGGCAAGGCGCCGCAGACGAGGACTCGGGCGCGGATGCCGACATGCCCGACGGCGCGCCCCTCGTCGACGCGACGCCCCCCTCGAAGGACACTGGACCCGAGGCCGGCACAGGCCTCGTCGACTGCGGGCTCTGCATCGCGAACAAGTGCGGCGGCGCCATCCTCGCGTGCGTCACGAAGCCCGACTGCCAGACGATTCTGACCTGCGTCACCCAGACGTGCCTCGCCGGCGGCGGCCTCAACCCGATTTGCCTCCTGACTTGCGTGCAGAGTGCACCGGCCGGCGCGGCCGATGCGATCCAGGTCGTCACCTGCCTCACGCAGACGTGTGGCCCGACGTGCATCGATGTCCTCAGCGGCCTCGGTGGCCTCGGTGGTGGTGGCGGTGGTGGCGGGCCGACGGACGCGGGCCGCACCGATGCCGGTCGGCCCGATGCGGGGCCTCGCGATGCGAGCATCGACGCCAGCGGAAACCTCTCGCTCGGCGACCGTCGCGCGGCCGTGAGCTACCTGTTCTCGCCTTGGCCCGTGCTCACCTGTCCCGCCGAGAAGCCGTGACCACGCTGCGCGCGACCCTGATCGCGTGCGGTCTCGGGCTCGGCGTGTGGGCCTCGTCGCCGCGGGTCGCGCACGCCGACCCCACGCAGGCCGATCTGCAGATGGCGAAGGACCTCTTCGGAAAAGCCGAGAAGGACGAAGAGGCCAAGGACTGGTCGGCCGCGCTCGAAAAGCTGCGGCGTGCCTACGCCATCAAGTCGACCGCGGGCCTGCGTTTTCACATCGCCGTGTGCGAAGAGAACCTCGGCCAGCTGGTCGACGCGCTCCACGACTACGAGGCGGCCGAGGATCTCGCGAAGGCCGACAAGACCGACAAGGGAAAGCAGGTCCTCACCGTCATCGCCGAGCCGCTCCTCGCGATACGCGCTCGCGTTCCGCATTTGAAGCTCACCCTGCCCGCCGACGTGACCGACGGCGAGATCACGCTCGATGGGAAGAAGCTTCCGCAGGAGGAGGCTGGTCACGCGGTCGCCCTCGAGCCGGGGCCACACCGCGTCGAGGCGACCGCGCCCGGCCGCACGCCCTTCGCGACGACGATGACCTTGAAGGAGCACGAGGTCACGTCGCTCGAGATCAAGATGCCGCCGACCGTCGTCGCCGCACCCGTCGCGCCCGCAGCGACCGGTGGCGCAGGCACTGCCGTGATGCCGCCCGATGAGACGCGAAAGACACGGAGCCGCACCGACGCCGTCCTCGTGACGGGCGGGGCGATCGTGCTCGCGGTCGGTGGGCTCGGCGCTTTTCTTCTTGCTGATGGCGCGCAAAGCGACGCCCGGGCGGAGTGCGCGCGCACCAATGCGTGCGACGGGGCAAAGTCGACGGTGCGCGTCTGGGACACGGTCGCCCTCGGCGCGTGGATCGGCGCGGCCGCGGCGGCCGGCTACGCGATCATCTTGTGGTCGAAGCCGTCGCACGACGATCGCGCCGCGTCACCGGCGCGCGTTCGTATCGGCGCCGGCTCGTTGCACCTCGAGGGGAGCTTCTGAGCGTGCGCGGGCGCCACGTAGTCGCTGCGCTCGGGGTCGCCGCCGCGTGCGCCGCGGGTTCGCTCGCGGGCTGCGTCGATCTCTTTCACAGCACCGATTTCGAAGGCGCCGCGGTAGCCATCGACGCCGGACCGAGCGAGTCGGGGCTCGACGCCGCGCCCTACGAGATCTGCGCGCCGTCACCCGCCGAGGCGCTCACGCTCGCCAAACGAAGCTGCGCGTTGTTATCGGCATGCGAATCGCCCATCGGCGACAACGCCATCGGGCGCTGCTTGCCCAACGCGATCGTCGCCTACGACTGCAGCGTCAGCCCGCTTCGCCCGAACGCGGGCGCCGCGGTCGCCTATTGGTCGTGCCTCGCGCAGGCGACGGCGCTACCCGACACCGACAAGGCGTGCGCGGCGGTTCACACGTGCATCTATCCGGAAGGCGTCTCGACGTGCCCGGCGACCGGCGCGTTCACTTCGTGCCCAGGTGCCGTTGCCGCGCGGGGCGACTGCGAAAGCGCAGGTCGAGAACCACCGTCGGAGACTTGCGCGGCCACGGGCCGTACCTGCACGGCAAACGGTCCCTCGGAGGCCTACTGCACCGGCGGCGCGGGGCTCGGCTGCACTGGCGCGCGCTGCGCGGGAACGCAGCTCCGCGCGTGTCTCGGCCCGGGCGCGATCACGCTACCCGACGGCGGTAAGGGCACGCTCGACGAGGGCTTCGACTGCGCGGCCTATGGCGGCGGCACGTGCGTGCAGAATGCAACGACTGCCTCGTGCAAGCCCGCGAGCGACAAGGTCTGCAGCCCCACCGCGAACGTGAAGTGCGAAGGCAACGTCGCCGTCGGCTGCCCGAGCGGCTTCGAGGAGCGCGTCGACTGCGCCGCGCTCACGGGGATCAAAAACGTTACCTCGCTGCCGCGATCCACGTGCAGCGCAAGCACGGGCGGGCGTGCTTGGGATGTCTCGCGCGCCTGCGGAATCTCCGGGAGCGACGGGGGGAGTGGCTGCGGGCGCGACGAGTGCTCTGGGGAGAAGCTCGTCGCCTGCGTGCGCGGCGTGCAAGTCACCATCGACTGCGCGGCCGACGCGAAGCTCGCGCGGTGTATCACGGTCCGCACCTTCGACGGTGAACGGCCGACCTGCTCTCGGCCCTAATCAAGACGGGAGCACGGTTACTTCAGCGCGGTTACTTCAGCGACTGCTCGAGCTGCTGACGGGCCAGCTCGTCGGCTTGGTTTGCGCTCTCGAGGTCGGCGGCCGCTGCTTGGGCCTTGGCGGGCTTGGCGGGCTTCGCCGCCGTCTTCTCGGGCTGGACCTTCGCCTCGACCGCGACGGGAACCGGCTTCGACACGGGGGCCGCAGCAACGATGGCCTGCGGGGCGGCGGCGGCGCGAGCGGGTTGCCACGCGCGGACGACCTGCGTGGTGGGCGCTTTTACGGCGACGGGCTCGGCCTTCGGAGCCTCGACCTTGGTCTCGAGCTTCGCGGTCACGACCGCGGTCTCGACGACGGCCGGCGGGTAGTAGGGCGCGGTGACGGGCGCGGGAAGCTTCTCTTCGACGCGGACCGGAGCTGCTGCGGCGGCCATCTTCGGCGGCATCTCCTGCGCCGATGCAGCGCGCGAGGGATCAACGAAGGCGGCGCCGGCTTGGACAATCGACGAGCCGCCACCACCGGTGACGACGGCGGTGAGGATGCCGCCGAAGACGCCCATCGCGACGAGCGCCATGGCCCATGACGTGGTGGGGCGACCCTTGAGCACGATCTGGGTCGTCGTGTTGTGCGCGATCGGGGGCGCATCGAAGCGGGAGTCGGAGATGCGCTGGTGGATCTGGAGGGTGCTCATCGCGTTGGCGACGGCAACGGGGCGGAACGTGTCCTCCGGGCTCGACATCGGCGACCCCGACGAGGGGGGCGGCGGCGGAACCGAGTGCGGGCGAAGCGCGCGCGTCGAGCTCTGCGCGCCGAGCGACTGCAGACCCACGAGCGGGCGCATCGACGGCGGCGGGCGCATCGACGGCGGCGTCTGCGGGCGCATCGACGGCGGCGGACGCGACGGGGGTGCGGGCGGTGCGGTCACGCGCATCGGCGGGCGCTCGCTGCGTGGACCGGCATTCTGGCCGTTCGGCAAGTGAACGCGGTTCTTGAGGGGGCGCATCGTCGGGATGATGTCGTTCGGAACGCGCGCCGGTGCAGGGAACGCGGGTGCGGGGAATGCCGCCGCGTGTGGCGAAGGCATCAGGCGCGTGACGTCCTCGGGCTCGTTCTCCGTCTCGAACATGACCGGCCGAACCGAGTTACGCGACACCTCGAGTGAGGCTTGAACCTGGCGCGACGACTTTTGCGAAGCAGCGGCCTGCGCCGGCGGAGCGATGGAGGGGCTCTTCGCGATGGTCGTCATCGCTTCGTGTTCGTCGCTTCCATCCAGGCGCTTGTGCGGGAGCATGTCTTTGCTCATTGCAGGCGCCACGCCAACGTCGACGCGTTCGGACTCAAAAGGAGCGGCGGCGGGGATCTCTCCGAATGCGCCGATTTCCAAATGTGCGGAGATCTGAGTCGGCGCCCAAAAGGCAATTCGAGGTGATCCCAACCGCTCACGCTGGGGGTTAGAAGATCCACGTTCCATGGTCGACATGGACGCACCCTCGTCCATCAACAATGTCGTAGCGCGTGCGGAAACCCGCGACGATTTCGCGGGTTCGCACTGCGTCGGAGGCCGACGTCACCTCCTCAGCGGGGGCGACGATCCGGATCCGGATGGAGTCGTTCGAGGCGAGGGTTAGCGGAGCGATGCCTCGAGCTGTGCGTCGGCAAGCGCCTTGGCTTCTTTCGCGCTCGCGAGATCGTCCTTCGAGGCGCTGCCTTTCTTGTCGGCCTTCGCGGTCGTGGTTTTCTCCGCCTTCTCCGCCTTCTCGGCAGGGGGCGCAGCGGCGGGACGCGCGGGGGGCGTCCAGGGCTTGATCGCGGCCTTTGCGGCAAGGGGCGCAGGCGCGGCGGCTTTCGGAGCCTCGAGAGCCTTCGGCTCGGCCTTCTTCTCGACGGCCTGTGCCGGATGCGAATACGCCATCGACGCGGTGGCCGGCTTTGCAGCGATCGGGTCGGCAGCGGGCGTCGTCACAGCGGGCGTCGTGGTCGTCGCGACCACGCCGAGCTCGGTAGGCGCAGGCGCGGCTGAAACGGGCGCGGGCGCGGGGTTTTGCAGCATGGGCGTTGCGGTCACGAGCTTGCTCTCGACGGCGGGAGCCTGGGCTGCGTGGGCCGCGTGCGCGGGATCGACGAAGGAAGCGGTGGCGTCGACGAGCGCGTCGCCGTCGCCGCGCGCGAGAACGGCGGTGACGAGACCGCCGAAGATGCCCATCGCGACGAGCGCAGCACCCCAGGACAGGGTCGGCCGGCCGGTGAGGACCTTCGTCCGCGTGGTGATGACGGTGGCGGGGGGATCGATGCGGGCATCCGAGTCGCTCTTGGCCGTCGACATGCTGTACGCGACGGGCGAAAACGAGCCCGGCGCCGGCGGGATCGTCGAGAGCATCGACTGTGGAATCGGCTGCGGCATCGCAGACATCGCAAACGGCGCGCGAGGAGGCGGGGGAAAGGAGCCG
The DNA here is from genome assembly GCA_964236615.1 of uncultured Polyangiaceae bacterium. Taxonomy (GTDB): domain Bacteria; phylum Myxococcota_A; class Polyangia; order Polyangiales; family Polyangiaceae; genus CAXSGV01. Next base: position 28,751 of record CAXSGV010000007.1, on the reverse strand, counting down.
TAAGTCGGGGGCAGCGTGCGGTAGTCGGTGCGGGTCGATTCCGCGTCGAGCTGCTGCGGCTGCTGGTGCGGCTGCTGGTGCACGAAGCCTTGGTGCTGCGGGGGGCGGAAGGACTGTACAGGCGCGCTGACGCTCGGACGGACCGAGCGGGGCGGCGGGGGAAGCGTGCCGTAGCCCTTCGCCGGCATCAGGCAGGTGACCTCGTCGGTCGACGAGGGCTCGCGGAACATCTGGGGGCGGCTCGAGGGCGGCGCCGGAAAGCTGGCGGGAACGTGGCTGCTCTTCGCAACGACCGGCCCAACGACTTCCATGAGGTCTCCCGTGTGGAGATCTTCGAAGTCATCGGTTCGGGGGGTGCGCTTGTGAAAGGGGAGCACGGTCAACCTCCAGCGGATCGGAAGGATCCAGGGTGAGTGTCACGGGTACTGCAGCCGGCGCGCCAACGCCCGGCAGGGGTGATCGCGTCGCGTGTCGGCCCTGCCCAGCGGGCTTTCCGACACGAATTCGCCTGTGTAGGGCGCTCTCGTTTTCGTCCGGGGCCCAGGGGATCCGCCTTCATGGAGCCGTCGCTGGGGGTCCGTTGATCCAGTCTCACCCGCCCCTGGGTCCACCCTTCGGCGTTGGCGTCGGCCGCGATTTTTCATGTGCTCGAAGCACGCGAAGCTCCTGCGAACGTAGAGAAGATCGGGACTACAATCGGATCGCTTTCCGTTGAGGACGGGGGAAGAACATGGCGGAACAAAAGGGACGAGCACCAGGCGGCAGCGAGGCAGCGCGGTTCCGACCGCTCTTCGCGCGTTGGGCGCGCCGCGTTCGCAACCGGCTCGCGTTTCGCGAAGCGCTCACGGGCTTCGCGCTCGCGCTGGCGGTCTCCGTCGTTCTCGCCGGCATCGCGTGGAAGACGCGTCACGGCGATCTTCGTCCCTACGCCGCTGGGCTCGGTGCGGTCGGCATTGGCCTCGGTCTCGTGTCTGCGCGTCGCAAGCGATGGAGCGACACCGACGTCGCACTGTTCCTCGACGAGCGCCTCTCCACTGAAGAGGCGATCGCCACCGCTGTCGAGAGCACGAGCGAGTCGCGCGAGCAGGGCGACGCCGCGCGCGCGGTCGTCATCACGACGGCCGCGAGCGCGCTCGCCGGCGGAGACCCGAAGCGCGTGCGTCCGCCTCTGTGGAAGCCGGTGCATGCGCTCGTGCCGTTTGCGATCCTCGCGCTCGTTGGCGTAGCGCGTGCGCCGCTTCCGGTCGCTCCCGTGAGCGCCGCCCCTCCGGGGACGGCAAAGGTGCAGATTGCACAGGTGGAAGGTCTGAAGAAGATCGCGAAGGTCGGCCAGCTGACGGCGCGCGACGAAGCGCAGCGCGAACGTCTCGACAAGATCGCGAAGGATGCGGAGAAGCTGAAAGAAGAGCTCGCGAAGGGCATGGAGAAGCGCGAGGCGCAGGACAAGATCGCGCGCCTTCGCGAAGCCATCTCCGAAGAGCGGCTTTCCCTCGGCCAAGGCGAGCAGCGCGCGGGGCTCGAGAGCGCGGTGTCGAAGCTCGAAGAGAGCGACGTCACGAAGCGCGCCGCCAAAGCGCTCGGCGATCACGATCTCGAGAGCGTCGATCAGGAGATGGAGCGCATCGCCAACGAGCGCGAGAAAGCGGACCGCGAGATCGCGAAGAAGAAGCTCGACGAGGCCTCCGACGCGGCAAAGAAGAACGGCGCGAAGGACGTCGCCAAGGCCCTCGAAGATCAGAAGAAGGGGATCGAGAAGCGCGAGAAGCGCGCGACGGCCCTACGCGATCTCGCCGACGCAATGAAGGAGACCGGCGAATCGGGAGGCAGCTTGAAGTCGGAGAGCGAAGCGCTCGATCGTGAGAAGTCCGACGCGGCAGCGAAGAAGCTTGCCGACTCGATGGGCAAGGCGCTCGAGAAGCTCACGCCCGAGGAGCGAAAGCGCCTCGCCGAAAAGCTGAAAGAGATGTCGAAGGGCAAGGGCACCTCGCAAGGGGATGCCGATCAGATGAAGGATCTTGCCGACGATCTCTCGACGCCCGAAGGTCAGAAGAAGCTCGAAGATCAGCTGAAGGAGATGGCAAAGGACGACGCCGAGTCCGAAGAGTCCAAGCGCCAGAAGGGCCTCGACGATGCCGAGGATGGCGCGAACGGCACCGAAGGCGACATCGGCAAGCAAGGCGAGCAAGGGCAGCAGGGCCAAGGCCAGCAGGGTCAACAGGGTCAAGGGCAGCAGGGTCAGGGTCAACAGGGTCAAGGGCAGCAGGGTCAGGGGCAGCAAGGCCAAGGGCAGCAAGGCCAGGGGCAGCAAGGCCAGGGGCAGCAAGGCCAGGGGCAGCAAGGCCAACAAGGCCAAGGCGGGATTCCGATGCCCGGCCAGGGGCAAGGCCAGCAAGGGCAAGGCCAGGGCGGACAGAACAGCGGCAACGGCAACGGCGGTCACGGCAGTCACGATCAAGGCTCTGGCGATCACAAGGGCAGCACGGGCCCCATCGACGCGCACACGCTGAAGTCGCGCGCGCGCGGTCCGATGAACAAGGGCGAGGCTATGCCGGGGTCGGTGACGACGTTCGTTCCAGGCAAGGCCGGCGGCACCGCCAACACGCGCGGCACCGGCGACCTTCGCGTCGTCGGTCCGAGCGAGGTCGACGGCGTCGAGCGCAGCGACGTGCCCGAAGAATACCGAGAGCACGTTCGGCAGTATTTCCAGCCATAGCAAGAGAGCTCAAATGGCAGACCAATTCGAGGCAGGGTTGAAGCAAGCAGCGGCGGCCGTCGCCACGTTGCGAGAAGCGATCGGACGCGTGGTCGTCGGTCAGGCGATGGTCGTCGATCAAGTCATGTGGGGCCTCGTCGCAGGCGGCCACGTGCTCCTCGAAGGCGCGCCCGGCCTCGGCAAGACGCTCCTCGTGAAGACCTTGTCGCAGTGCCTCGAGCTGAAGTTCTCGCGCATTCAGTTCACGCCCGATCTCATGCCGAGCGACGTCGTCGGTACGAACGTGCTCGTCATGGACGCGGCCCAGCGCGCGGCCGGCACGATGTTCGCGGTCCAGAAGGGCCCGATCTTCGGCCAGATCGTCCTCGCCGACGAGATCAACCGCGCGACGCCGAAGACGCAGTCGGCGTTGCTCGAAGCGATGGCGGAGCACGCCGTCACGATCGCCGGAACGCGCCACGTCCTCGACGAGCCCTTCTTCGTGCTCGCCACCGAGAACCCCATCGAGATGGAAGGGACGTATCCCCTCCCCGAAGCGCAGCTCGATCGCTTCCTCCTCAAAGTCGTCGTGCCGAACCCGAGCGAGGACGATCTCGTCGCCGTGCTCGCGCGCACGACCGGCCGCGCCGGCGATCCTCCGCCGAAGGTGCTCGGTCGCGAGGGCGTGCTGCAGCTCCGCGCGCTTTGCCGCGACGTCGCCGTCGCCGAGCCGGTCGCGCGTTACGCCGCGCGTCTCGTGCGCGCCAGCGATCCCGGTACGCCGGACGCTCCCGATCTCGTGAAGCGTGGCCTTCGGTACGGCGCGGGCGTGCGCGGGGCGCAGTCGCTCGTGCTCGCAGCCAAGGCGGTCGCGCTCTGCGAAGGGCGCGCGAACGTGTCGTTTGCGGATATCGCCGCGGTCGCCAAACCCGCGCTGCGCCACCGCATGATTCGCTCCTTCGAGGGCGAGGCCGACGGCATCACCACCGACTCGGTCGTCGACGCGCTCTTGTCCGCTGTCGCCACACGGCCGGCGAACGTCGACGCGGAGCGCTCGAAGGCCGGTCCGCGCGCATGATCGGAAAGCGCTTGCTCCGCACCCTTCACGCGGCAATCACCGCCGTCACGCTGCTGTCGCTGTCGGGCTCCGCACACGCGGAGCAGGACGTTGCACCCGGCACGCAGGCGACTGGCGCGCAGGCCGAAAAGCCACGGCCGACGATCTCGGTGCGCGCTGCCCCGGTGTTCGGCAGCGAAGCAGCGACGGGCGACGGCTGGATCGAGATCGCCGTCAGCATCGACAACGTCGGCGGTACGACCCGCAAGGGAAACATCGAGCTCACGAGCGCATTACCCTGGGGACACGAGCAGGCGTTCACCACGCGCGCCCCATTCAACGTCGCTCCTGGGCGCAGCGTCATCGTCAAGATGCCGACGCACGGCTTCGCGTTCCAAGCGCCGACGCTCACACTGATCGTGAAGGACGAGTCGGGCGAGAAGCTCGCGGGAATGAACATCACCGCGAGCGGCGTCTCGAACCCGATGATCGTCGACGTCGATCAGCCGTCGCGCCTCGCAGTCGTCATGCGCAACTGGCCCATTCCCGTCGCGTGGAATCCGCAGGGCTACGGCTCCTACGCGGGCTACGGCGCGGGCGCGTCCAAGGCCACGCTCACGATCGGCGTGCCCACCTTCGATCGGTCGACCGGCGATCCCATCCTCCCCGATCACGCGGCGGCCTACTCGGCGGCGACGGTCGTGCTCATTCACTCCGACGCGCTCGCGCGGCTCGACGCGGTGTCGCTCGACGCGCTCGTGAGCTGGGTGATCTCGGGTGGCACGCTCGCGATCGTTCCGACGCGTCCCGAGGATCTCCGCAGCGCGACGGTGACCGCGCTCACCGGTGGCGTCGTCGTCACGACCCCTCCCCCGCCCGTCATGATGTCGCTTCCCGCGGTCGACAAACCGCAGCCGCCGGGCGGTCTCTTTCCGACCGATCCGCTCGACAGCCCGCCGCCGCAAGACCCCGACACACCGATGAAGCTCGACCTCGATCCGCACGACGAGCACGGAGGGGGCGAGAACCCCTTCATCCCGATCCGCACCGTCATGCCGAAGTGGCCGAAGGTCGGTCCGACCCCCGACGTGCGCGCGAAGCTCGAGGGTTACTCCGGGGGCAACCTCGTGCCGAGCGTCTTCGGCGCGAGCGCGCCCTACGGAAGCGGCGAGGTTCACCTGCTCGCGTTCGATCCGACGATCGCCCCGATGCTCGACGATCCGTGGGTGCACTCACGCGTCGTCGACCTCGTCACGCACGCGTGGGATCGGCGGGCCACGCACGTCGTCGCGCAGGGTGGTGGTGAGCGTTACATGGCGCGCTTCGACGAGGTCCGGCGCGCGCTCGATCCGAACGAGAACTTCCGACCCGCGCTCGGCGTCGCCGCGATCCTGCTGGTCCTCTATTCGATCATGGCGGGCCCGGTGACGTTCATGCGCGCAGCCAAGCGCGGCAAACCGCTGAGCCCGCTCAAGTGGGTTCCGATCTGGAGCGCCGCGGCGTTTGCCGCCATCGTGCTCGTCGGCCTCGCCGGAAAGGGCTGGAAGGGGCGCGCACGGCACCTCGCGATCGTCGAGTCGGGGGCGGGCGTGTCGCGCGGATCCATCCGTCGCTTCCGCGGCTTCTTCACGAGCGAGACGCGCGCGCTCAGCATCGCGTCGACGGACTCCACCAGCGTCCTCAACGTCGCGACCACCGATTCGCTCGTGCACGATCAGAGCGCGCTCCGGATCGACCGCAACGGCTCCACGCTCGAGGACATCACGTCCCTGCCCTGGCAGACGATCGTCGTGCGTGAGGAGGGCTTCTTCGACATGAAGGGCGGCGTCAGCGTTCTTCCGACGAAGGACGGCACCTACGACGTCGTGAACCACACCGGTCGCGAGCTGAAGAACGTCCTCATCAGCGTGCCCGGCGTCGGCATCTACTGGTTCGAGACAGTGAAGGACGGCGACAAGGTCCACGCGGTGGACGGGCGCCTCGCCATCAAGCACCACGCACGCCACGTCGTGACCGCGGGCTCGCTCACCGTGCATCCGCTCGCCATCTCGGCGATCGGCGCCGGCCTCACCGGCAAGCTCGGCGACGAGATCTCGCACACGTGGCAACCGATCGAATCCGCGAGCGGCGAGGTCGTCGACTGGTGGCCCGACACCATCCCCGTCGTGCTCGGCGAGATCGTCGGCGGCGAGAAGGCCACGCGTGACTCCGGGCTCTCGGTCGAAAGCGATCGCGTCGTCTTCCGCATCGTCGGCCGCGGAGGTGCACCGTGAGCGAACCGCCCGCCCCTCTGGTCGCCCCCGCGCCCGCAATTCGCGTGCGCCACCTGTGGCATCGCTTCGGCCGCTTCGATGTCCTGCGCGACGTCAGCTTCGACGTGCAGCACGGCGAGATCTTCGGCTTCATCGGTCCGAACGGCGCCGGCAAAACCACCACGATCCGTGTGATGGCGACGCTGCTCGAGCCGCTCGCAGGCCGCGTCGAGATCGATGGTCTCGACGTCACCATCGATCCCGAGGCGGTTCGCAAGATCATCGGCTACATGCCAGATCACGCCGGCGTGTACGAGCGCGTCACCGTGCGCGAGTACCTCGAGTTCTTCGCCGACGCGTACCGCGTACCCACCGCCGGCACGAGCTACGCCGTCGTCGACGCGGTCATGGAGCTCACCGATCTCACGAAGCTTCGCGACAAGCTCGTGGCCACCATGTCGAAGGGCATGAAGCAACGGCTTCAGCTCGCGCGCACGCTACTCCACGATCCGAAGGTCCTCATCCTCGACGAGCCCGCGAGCGATCTCGACCCGCGCGCGCGCATCGAGATCCGCGATTTGCTCGTCGAGCTGCGCGCGATGGGCAAAACGATCTTCCTCTCGAGCCACATCCTCACCGAGCTCGCCGACGTGTGCACCTCGATTGCCATCCTCGAGCGCGGTCGGCTAGTCGTGGCCGGGCCAATCTCGGACATCGCGCGCCGGCTCGAGCTCTCTTCGGCGGCCAACGCGGCGGCGGCGCTTCCACCGCAGCCCATTCAGCCGCTCGCGGCGGGCTCGGACGCGCAATCACCTCACGACGCGCAGGCGCAAGGCATGGCCTACCGCACCGACGCGCAAGCGCCGCCCCAGGTGGTGCCGTCGCTGCCAAAGCGCACCGCGAAGCTCCGCGTGCTCGCACCGGGCGAAGCCGTGCACGCCGCGCTGCTGGGCATGCCCGGCGTTCATCGCGTCGCGCCGGGCCCCGGGGGCACAGTCATCGTCACCTACTTCGGTGATGACCAGACGATTGGTCTCATCGTGCGCGCGCTCGTCATGGCGAACATTCCCGTCGTCGGCGTCGAGCCCGAACGCAACGAGCTCGAACGCATCTTCCTCGAAGTCACCAAGGGTGAGGTCCAGTGAACGCCGCTCCTCCGATCGACGCACCGCCGCCCTCGCAAGTCGTGCGCGGCGGCATCCGCGGCTTCTTCCAGCGCATGACGGCCGAGCCCAACGCGATTTGGATGCGCGAGATGCGGCAGTCGGCGCGCCTCGGCCGCACGCCGTGGATCCTGTTTGCCATCACGCTGACGATCTCGCTTCTGATGTGCTCGATCGGCGGCATCGCGGCTGCCGAGAACGCCACGCCCGCGAGCCTCGGTGGCGGTCTCTTCCAGGCGTTCTTCTCGATCGCCTACTTCGTCGTCGTCATCGTCGGTCCCGCCGTCGCTGCCAACAGCATCGCCTCCGAGCGCGAGGGCAAGACGTGGGAGGCCGTGCTCCTCACCGGGCTCACTCCGCAGGAGATAGCGCGCGGTAAGTTCATGGCCGCCTACACGACGCTTGCACTCTACATCGTCGTGCTCGCGCCGGTCGGCGCCCTGTCGTTCCTCTTCGGTGGCGTCACTGCGACCGAGGTCATCGTCGCCTTCGTGTTCCTGTTCCTCGTCGCGGGGCTCGCGGTCGCGTTCGGCCTCGCGGTGAGCTCGCTGATGGCGAGCTTGCGCGGCGCGATCGTCGTCACGCTGATGCTGGCGATCTGCATCGGGCCGTTTCTCTATTCGATGTTCGGCTTCGGCTGCTCGTTCGCGATTCACAAGCAATGGAACGAGGTGCCCGAGGCCTTCCCGATCTGGCTCCCCCTCGCCTACTCGCGCGCGCCGTTCGGTCTCGAGTACATGGCGCTCCTCGTCGCGCTGCCGATCCTCCTCATCGTGCTGCCTGCGTGGTTCTTGTACGAGGCGACCATCTCGAACCTCACGGGCGACGCCGACGATCGCTCGAGCGGACTCAAGCGCTGGTTTCTCGTGAGCACGCCGCTCTTCGCGATCGCGTGTGCCGTCCCCAGCATCGTCGCCGTGGGGGACGAGCAACGCGCGCTGTGGTCGATCACGGGGATCACCACGTTCGGCGCTCACGCTCTGTTCTCCGCCCTCTTGTTCGCTTTCGAGCCCGCGGGCCCGTCGCGCCGGGTGCGAATCCACTGGGCACGTACCCACGCGGGGGTCGTCAAACGCTTCTTCGGCCCTGGTCTGATGAAGACGGCGGTGCTCGTCGGGCTGCTCGGGTTCGTTGGCATCGTCGGCATCGGCTTCGTCGACGCGATCTTCCTCGAGGCGCTCGGCACCTCGCCGCAGAAGGAGATCGCGCTTCAGCAGGTGTTCGTCTACGCGGCGTACGCGTCGCTCTTCTACCTGTTCGTGGTCGGCCTCACGTCGTGGCTACGCGCACGCAGCAACTCGCCCTGGGTCGCTCGGCTCATCGCGTGCGCCATCGTGTTCCTCATCGCGGCGGGGCCATGGGTCGTCGCGGCGATCGGGGGCGCGTTCGCGGATTCCCACGAGAAGGAGTGGCTCGTCGTCGCTTCGCCTAGCCCGCTCTACGCCTTTCTCATGGTCTCGTGGCTCGACAAGACCTCGCCCGAGCCGGTTCCGATCATCGGCTGCGGCCTTGGTTGCGCGATGCTTTGGGGCTTCGTGGGCTTCGGGTTGCTCGCGGCCGCCGCACGTCGTACCTCGCGCACAGTCGCGGCACACGATGCCGCGGTTGCGGAGGCCGAAGCGGCGCTCCAGGCGGAGGAGCTTGCGATGCAGCAAGCCGCGGCGCCGCCGCCGGCACCGCCCGAAGCCCCGCAGCTCTCGCCGCAGATTCCCGAGCAGTCGGCTCCGACGGCATGAGCCACGCGCTCCTCGATCCCGCCTTCGCGCGCGAGCTCGAGGCGCTGCGCCGGCGTATGCAGATCCGCGCGCGCTCCGGCGGCGGTGGCGATCACCTCGCCAAGCGTCGCGGCGGTAGCGCCGAGTTTCAAGAGCATCGCCCTTACGCTCCCGGCGACGACCTCAGGCGCATCGACTGGCTCGCCTTCGCGCGCACCGGCGAGCCTGTTTTCAAGCTGTTTCGAGCAGAAGAAGACGTCATCGTGCGCCTCGTCGTCGACGGCAGCGCGTCGCTCGAAGCGGGCACGCCGAGCAAGCTCGACGCGGCGAAGCGCATGGCCGCGAGCATCGCGTACATGGCGCTCGGCGACTCCGAGCGCGCGCAGATCCTCACGGCGAGCGACGGCCTCACGCGGGTATCGGAGCCCACGCGCGGCCGCGCCGGGTTGCCGAAAGTCCTTCGCGAGCTCGATGCGATCACACCGCGCGGTGGGACCGATCTCGCCAAGGCGATCGACGCGGTTCTTCTCCGATCGCCGCGCCCTGGGATGCTGGTGATCGTGAGTGACTTCATGGACCCGGGGCCATTCGATCAGGCGATCGGCCGCGCCGCTTCGGCCGGTCACGATGTCGCGCTCATCCAGGTGCTCGCCTACGAAGAGGTCCATCCCGACTGGGACGGCGACCTCGCGTTCGAGGACGCCGAGACCGGTGCCATCGTCGAGGTCACGGTCGACGGCGCGGCAGTCGAGGCCTATCTCGCGCGCCTCAACACGCTGTTTCTCGCCATGCGTGGGCTCGCCAAGCGGCACCGCGCGGTCTACGTGCGCACGACCACGACCGAGCCCACCATCGCAGCGGTTCGCCGCTTCGTGTCGCGAACGGTGGACTGAGCATGGGCGGCGTCGAGCTTCTCCAAGCGCGTGGACTGTGGCTTCTCGCGGGGCTCGTTCCCCTCGTCGTGTTCTACATCCTCAAGATCCAGCGCCGCCGCGTGAAGATTTCGTCGACCTGGCTCTGGGCCGCGGCGCAGCGCGATCTGATGGCGAAGCAGCCGTTCAAGAAGCTCGTCGCCGAGCTTCCGCTGCTTCTTCAGATCCTCGCGCTCGTCGCGCTCGCGATCGCGCTGGCACGGCCGGCGATGCGCGGCGGCAAGATCGAAGGCGATCACATTGCGATCATCATCGACGCCAGCGCCTCGATGGGGACAGCCACGTCCGCGGGCGGCAAAGCCGGCACGCGAATCGACGAGGCCAAACGCGCCGCCGTCGACGCGATTGCGTCCCTCGAACCTGGCGCCGATGCCATCGTGCTCGAAGCGGGTCACGAGGCCAAGGTCATCTCACCGCTCGAGCGTGACGCGCGTCACTTGAAGGCGGCGATCGCCACCATCGGCGTGCGCGAGGTCGAAGGCGATCTCGTGAGCGCAGTCGCGCTGGCAGCCGATCGCTTGCGCTCGCTCGGAGGTCGCCGCCGCATCCTCGTCATCACCGACGGCGCGCTCGCGCGGCCGGGCCCCCTCGCCGCGGCAGGAATGACGACCCAGATCGTCACCGTCGGCGACGCGGCCGACAACGCGGCCATCGTCCGCCTCGACATTCGCTCGGGCACCGACGCGACGACCCACCGCGACCAAGCGCAGGTCTTCGTGATGCTGCAGAACTTCGCGGAGCGTCCGCGCGACGCGTTCGTGACGTTGTCGATCGAGGGTCACAATGATCCGGTCGCGTCACGCCGCATCCTCGCGCCCGCGAACGCGCGCACCCCGGTCGTGCTCACGTTCGAGCCGCAGCGTCTCGACGAAGGCGCGGGGCTCACCGTGCAGCTCTCGCCGGGCGACGCGCTTCCGATCGACGACGTCGCCTACGGGCGCGTACCTTCCGGTCACCGAATGCCGGTCACGCTCGCGACGGCGGGTGCAGGCTCGTGGATCGGCCGCGCGCTCGACGCCGATCCGAACGTCGACCTCCAGAAGGTCACGCTCGGCGAGCTCGGCTCCGTGAACGTCGACCCGACCGCGCTCGTCATCGTCGAAGGCGCGTGCCCCGATCAGCTCCCGGGGCAGGACGTGATGATCGTTGCGCCCCCTGCAGGCAAGCCTTGCATGGGAGTCGATGTGCTCGCGACGACCGAGCAGCCGCAGCTCACGTCGTGGGAGAGCAGCGATGCTCGCTTTCGGTTTCTCACGCTCGACGGCGTGCACGTCGCCAAGGCGACGCCATTCAAGGTGCAGGGCGCGGGGGCATCGCTCGTTCGGGCCGGCCTGCTCACGCTCGCCGCCGACGCTTCGATCCCCGGTCGCACCGTCACGCTCCTCGGCTTCGACGTGGGCGAGAGCGACTGGCCGCTGAAGGCTTCGTTCGTCCTCTTCGTGCGCAACCTCGTGGAGATGTCGAAGCTTCACCGCGCGCAAGGGGCGTCGGGCCCGGTGAAGACCGGTGATCCGCTGCGCGTCGCGGTGCCCAACGGCGTGACCTCGGTCCACGTCGAGGGCCCCGGCATGCCCGACCACGAGATCGGGGCCAAGGGCGGCTTCGCGATCGTTCCGGCGATCGAGCACGCGGGCGTCTACAAGGTCCGCTGGACGACGCCGCGCATCGGTCGCCTCACGATTGCCGCCAACCTCACGAGCGACAAAGAAAGCGACGTCCGCCCGAAGCCGATCAACGTCGAGGGCAGCGACACCGTGCCCACGTCGGCCGTGCACGTCGCCGAAGCGCACAACGAGTGGGGGGCTTGGCTCGCGCTCCTCGCCGCGATGATTCTCGCGTTCGACATCTGGTGGCTCACACGGCGTCCCAAGCGCGTGACCGGGGTCGCGGTGGCGTCTCGATGAGTATTTTCAACCTTCCGCCGCTACCGCGTCTCTTCTACTTGATTGCAGCGCTATTGTTCGCACTGGTAGCGATCGTGCTCGTGGCGCGCGGCCGCAAGCACGGGCTCTTCGGCAAGAGCGGCATTGCGATCACCGTTCTTGGTCTCGCCCCACTCCTCTACCAGGGGCTCGCGCACGCCGGCTTCATCAAGGAGACGTACGTCCGCTTCGATCGGCCAATCGCGCTCCTGCTCGTTGCCGCCGCCGGGGTGTTCCTCGCGTGGCGTCTCTCCCTCTTGCCGGAGCGCATGGCGCGCAGCCGGCGTGCGCTCGTCGTCGTGCTCGCCACGCTCTCGGTGCTCGGCGCAACCCTCGCCGTCGCCGAGCCCGAGGTCGGACGACAGCTCGATCGCAGGACGATCATCATCGGCCTCGATCGCTCACGCTCGATCGAGCTCGTGCCTGGCGCCGATGCGCGCATCGCTGCCGAGCTCAAAGTCGCCGAAAAGGGCATGCACGACGATGACCGCATCGGCACCGTCGCCTTCGGCGCCGAGGCGGCGACCGAAGATCCGCCGCGCCCGAAGAGCGATCTCCCGCCGGCCCAACGCGTCGAGATCGGCCGCGACGGCACCGACCTCGAAGGTGCGATCCGCCGCGCGCTCGCCGAGCTTCCTGCCGACACCGCGGGCCGCGTCGTGCTCGTCACCGACGGCGTGCAAACGCGCGGCGATGCGCTCTCGGCGGCGGCCGCTGCCGTTGCCGCCGACGTGCCAGTCGACGTCGTGCTCCTCGAGCAGAAGGTCGTTCCCGACGTACGCATCGTGAGCGTGCGCGCACCGACCCGCGCCGATGAGGGCGAAGCGCTCGATCTGCGCGTCGTCACGTCGAGCGCAGTTGCGACCGAGGTGGAGCTGCGCGTCAAACGCGACGGCGAGACCATCCACACTGGCCGCACCAAGATCGGCGCCGGCGAGGACATCGTTCGCCTCCGCGAAACCGCCGCGGCGCCGGGCCTTCACCGTTACGACGTCGAGGTCACCGCGCTCGACGCCAAGGCCGACGGCGCGCCCGAGGACAACACGGGCAGCGCGTTCGTTCGCGTGCGCGGCCCGTCGCTCGCGCTCGTGCTCGAGGGCGATCCCGGCAAGGGCGCACCGATGGTGAAGGCGCTCGAAGCGAGCGGCTTCAAGGTCGTCGAGCGATCGACGACCGGCGTTCCCTCCGACGTTGGTGGCCTGGCCGGCTTCGACCTCGTCGTCTTCAGCGACATTCGCGCGAGCGACCTCGCGACGTCGCAGATCGAGGCGCTTGCCAGCTACACGAAGGATCTCGGCGGCGGTCTCTTGCTCATGGGCGGCGACCGGTCGTTCGGCCCTGGCGGATACGCACGCACGCCGATCGAAGAGGTCTCACCCGTCGCGTTCGACTTGAAGGAAGAGAAGCGACGCGCCTCGCTCGCCGAGGTCATCGTCATCGATTACTCGGGCTCGATGGGCATGACCGTCGGCGGTCAGACGAAGCTCGCTCTCGCGAACGAAGCCGCAGCGCGCAGCGCCTCCCTCCTCGGGGCAGGCGACCGCCTCGGCGTCGAGCACGTCGACGATCACGTCGCATGGACGGTGCCGATCGGTCCTGTCACCGATCCGGTGGCGATCGCCAACCGCATTCGCGCGGTCGGTGTCGGCGGCGGCGGCATTTACACGGACATCTCGCTCGTCGCTGCGTACGGCGCGCTCGAACGCGAGACTGTCAATCTCCGCCACACGCTCCTCTTCGCCGACGGCGACGACGCCGAGCAGCTCGCCGGCTGCCGCGCGCTCGTCAGCGCCGCTGCGGCGAAGGGCATCACGACCAGCGTCATCTCGCTGGGTCGCGGCCACGACACCCCCGAGCTCGAGGTGCTGTCGAAGCTCGGGAACGGCCGCTTCTACTTGATCGACGATGCGACCAAGCTTCCCGCGGTCTTCACGCAAGAGACCATCCTCGCGTCGAAGGGCGCCATCAAAGAAAACCCCTTCAAGATCAGCCCCGGCTCACCCACAGCCGCCACCCGCGGCATCGCGCTCGACGATGCCCCCGAGCTCCGCGGCTACGTGGTCACGGTGCCGAAGCCGCGCGCGACCATCGCGCTCGCGGGACCCGAAGGCGATCCTGTCCTCGCCACGTGGGCCGTCGGCATCGGCCGATCGGCGGCGTTCACGAGCGACTTCAAGGACCGTTGGGGAGTCGGCTGGCTTCGCTGGCCAGGGGCGGTGAAGATGTTCGGCCAGGTCGGTCGCGATACCGCCCGCAAGGCCGACGATCCGCGCGTGCGGCTCGAGAGCGACGCGTCGGGCGGCGAGCTTCACGTGCGGGCCGACGTCGTCGGCGACGACGGTCGCGCACAGACCTTTCGTCGCCTCACGGTGCACGTCGCCGGGCCCGACGGATTCTCACGCGACATTGCGCTCGAAGCCGTCGGCGCCGGACGCTATGGCGCGAACGTTCCGCTGTCGCGCCCGGGAACGTACGTCGCGACGGCGAAGGACGAGCTCACCAACGAAGCCGTCGGCACGACCGGCGCGGTCCTCACGGCGGGCGAGGAGCTTCGACCGACCGGGAGCGATCGCGCGCTGCTCGGTCGCATCACCACGATGACAGGCGGCAAGATGCGCGACACCCTCGCTGGCGTGTACGACGATCGCGCGGCACGTCGCTTCGCGTACACCCCGCTCGGCGCGCCGCTCGTGTTGATAGCCGGCCTCGCGCTCGTGATGGGCGTCGGCGCGCGTCGACTCGGGGTGCCCGCGTTCGTGAGCGCCGCCGCGTCGCGCGCCTCGAGCTGGCGAACGCACTCGAAAGAAGCACGTGCCGAACGCGAGCGCGTGCACCAACATGCAGTGCGTCGCGCCGCCGACCTCGAGGGCCTCAACGCCAAGCTGATCGCGGCGAAATACCGCGCCACCCCACGCGCGGCCGACGCGTCGAAATCACCGGGCATCCTCGGCACCGTGCCACACGCCGGCACGCCTCCGATCACGACGCGTGGTGCGCCGCCCGCCGGATCCGCAGGTCCGATGACGCCGCCGGTTGCCGTCGAGCGCCAGCTCTCGGCCGCGGAGCACCTCGCCAAGAGACGCCGCGAACGCCGGGAATGACGCCGTTACGAGCGCGGTGAAGCGGACGTCAGTGCCCGAGCGCGAACACTCGCGGTGAAGCGAACGTCAGTGGCCGAGCGCGAAGACGAGGGCTAAGCCACCGCCGATCACGAGCGCGGCAACGCCGACGACCACCGGGATCAACCACGGAGGTCGCTCGCCGTTGCCGATGCCGGGGATGCCCATCGGCCCGTCGGCCGCTGTGTCGTACGATCCATCGCGGACGTTGGAGAAAGCTTGGTCCATGCCACGCGCGTAGCTCGGCGCGCCGCCTTGCGGTTGCTGGACGAAGCCACCACCGGCGCCGGGCGCGTAGCCTTGATGGCCGTGCTGGCCGTGCTGGCCGGGAGGCGGTGCGGCAAACGGATCGACGGCGGCTTCGAACGCCACCTTCTTCTGCATCACGCGCGGACGCGCTTCGCCGATCTGACGTTGTAGCTCCGCCTGGGGGACGGTGGCCCAGAGGAGGTGATCGCCCTCGAGCCCGTAGGCGTGACCGATCGCATCGGCGAGCTTGCCGACGCTCTGCGTGCGGATGTTGGGGTTCTTCGCGAGCGCCTCTTCCATCACGTCGTCGAGACCGGGCGGAATCGGAAACGGGGACTTTGCACCCTTTACGCTGGGCGGCTCGGGATCCTTCGTGAGGATCGCGAGAAGGATCGAAGGACCGTTCGAGCCTTCGAACGGAACCGTCCCGACGATGCACTCGTAGGCGATCGCAGCGAGCGCGAAGACGTCGGCGCGTGCGTCGAGGGTGTCGAGCCCCTGCGCCTGCTCGGGCGCCATGTAATAGGGCGAGCCGATCGTGGTGCCGAGCACGGTGAGCTTCTTGGCGTCGGTGTTCTTGTCCTTCACCGATCCGAAGTCGAGAACCTTGGCGATGTCGCCCTCGCGCGTGCCGCACAAGAAGAGGTTGTCGGGCTTGAGATCGCGGTGGACGAATTTGACGGCGTGCGCGGCGTCGAGCGCCAAAGCCACCTGCGCGACCATGCGGATCACGCGCTCGGGCGCGATCACCTTCTCGCGCTTGAGAACGATCCGAAGCTCCTCGCCATCGAGGAACTCCATCACGAGCAGCCACACGCCGAGCGGGGTGTCGCGCTGGAAGTCGAAGACGTTGACGATGTTCGGATGCGGAAGCTTCTGTGAGATCTCCCACTCGCGCTTGAACCGCTCGAGCGCGATCTCGTCGCGCGATACGTCGTCGTGGAGGACCTTCACCGCGATGCGACGGTCACCCTCTTTGTCGACGCCCTCGTAGACGCGCCCCATGCCGCCGTCAGCGACGACGCGGCGGAGCTCGTAACGGTTGGCGAGACGTTGGCCGATGCGGGGGTCGTCGCTCTTCGCGATCGGCACCATGCTCGTGAAGACGAGCCCCGTACCGTCCGCAGGGCAAAAGCCTGCGTCGTTCGGGTAAACCCGCTGGCACGACGGGCAGCTCTTCACGACGCTCGGCTTTCCGTCACGATCACGCCGCGCTCAGGTCTTGCCGCCGGGAGCGGCGTGCGGCGGAACGAAGTAGATGATGCGGTTGCACGAGGGGCATTGCTCGAGCACCGGGTCGCGCCGCAAGCGATGAAACAGCTGCGGCGGGAGCGCCATGTTGCACGCCCGGCACGTGCCGTCGGTGGTCTGGGCGATGCCGCTCGAACGCTTCGTACGAATCATCTCGTACTTGCGGTAGAGGACGGGCGGCAGCTTCTTCACGATGCCTTCGCGCTCGCTGATGCGACGCTTCTTCTCTTCCTCGACCTCACCGAGCTTCGAGTGGATGTCGCCTTCGCGTGCACCGAGGTCGGCCGCGATCTTCTTCGACTCCTCTTCGGTGGTCTCGATCTGGAGACGCGCGCCGTCGGCGTCGGTCGTGAGCTTGCCGATCTCTTCCTCACGATCGCGTACGAGCTTGCGAAGCTCTTCGAGCTCGCGCTGGGCTGCGTTCGATTCGCGCTCGTTGCGCGATCGATTCAGCTTGTCGCGCGAGTGATCGAGCTGCTGCATCATCGTTCGCACCTCGGTCACGAGGTCGTTGCGCGTCTTGTCGAGCGTGGTGACCTGGGTGCGATCGGTCTTCAGCTTCTCTTCGAGCTTCGAAAGACCGCCCTTCAGCGTCGAGAGGGTCGAGCGCTCCTGCGTCAACTGGTCTTCGAGGATCTTCAACGCCGCGTCGACGGCGGCGAGGTCTTCCAACGATTGAATCTGCTCGGGGATGCTGCTCAAACGTTACCTCGTCCGTGGCCAGAAGCCTGTTTGTTTCGTGGGCCCACCTGGGTTCGAACCAGGAACAGCCCGGTTATGAGCCGGGGGCTCTGACCGATTGAGCTATAGGCCCGCTGCACGGCGGAAAACGTAGTCGAACCCGTACCGTGATTCAACGGGCGCAGTGCACGAAGCGC
This sequence comes from uncultured Polyangiaceae bacterium, assembly GCA_964236615.1. Taxonomy (GTDB): domain Bacteria; phylum Myxococcota_A; class Polyangia; order Polyangiales; family Polyangiaceae; genus CAXSGV01. The sequence continues at coordinate 11,521 of CAXSGV010000007.1, read as the reverse complement.
GCCTCCCCCTTCTCAGTGACGGCCAGGAGAGGAGGGTCTGGATCGCCGGAATTGGCTTTGGCGCCCGCTGCAACAGCCAGAACGCGGCCCCCTTCGAAGGCGGGCTCGGCGCTCGGAAGGGGCGAGTGAATGGGGCTCGGTCCGGCCGCCGCGAGGAGGATGGGCGCGATCCGGAGGTGCTCGAGGGGGTCCGAGAAGACGACCCAGCCGATGTCGCCGGTGCCCACGAGGTCAGGACCGCCGCCGCCGGCCCCCTCGCGAACGACCGTCGTGGTGGGCGAGGGGCCGTCCTTCCCCAGCACGACGCGGAGGATCTTGGCTCCGTTGCCCTCGCGGAGCTCATCGTCCTCGCGCGCGACGAGCTCGAGCCCCGCGCCTGAAGGGAGAACGTCGTACGCGGCGATGTGACCGCTCGCCGATGTGAGCCGACGCACGTCACCCGTTCGCTTCCCTCCTTCGTCGAGCGCGACCGACTCGAGCCATCGGTAGGAGCGGCTCTCGCCGGGGCCTTCGACGCCGGCCTCTTCGGTGCCGATCTCGGGACGGCGCGCGATCCACACGAGCCACCAGCCACCGCCGATGCGCGGAGCGATGCGTGGGCTCTCGGCGTCGGAGGTCTCCGGCGATGCAATGGTGACCTCGCCGCCCGCGATCGCGACGCGAATGACGCCACCCTTCGCGCCATCCTCGTCCCACGTGACGAGCGTCGGTGACATGCCGCCCTTCGTCGCGACATCGAACGCGAGGGACTCGTCGATGCCTTGCGGGATCGACACCGCCTGCGGCAAGGGCACCCCAGCTTGCGCTTTCGTGTCGGCGCTCGGCAACGGAGCAACGACGAGGTTGCGTGCGGTCGACGCGTCGCGCGTGTGCTCGTACCAGGCGACCCACACGATGCCGTCACGCAGAAACGGGCGCGGTGGAGGATCGTCGCCGTTCGGTGTGCCGAGGTCGACGTAGCTGACGCGATCGAGCGCCGGGGTGAGGAGCGCCACGCTGAGCACTTTGCCCGGACGGCCGGGCGCGGCGGCGGGCTGCCGGCGAATCATGCCGATCGCGTAGGCGCTCGGGGTGGCGACGGCATCGCCGATCGCGAGATCACCGAGCGCAGGAGCGGGCGCGAGCGGCAGCATCGTGCCAGTCGCCGTGCAGCGCGGAGGCGCGAGGACGAGGCCTGCGTCGGCCGGCGGTCCCGAGTCGAGCAGCACCATCGCCGTGTCGATCGCGAGCACGCCGCCTTCGATCGCGTCACCCGATGGCCCCGCGCACGCCGAGCAGCCGCCGCGGCATGCGGTGATGGAGAGCGCGGCGATAACCATCGCGCGCCGAGCTCGCGTCATGAGGAGACGGCGACTCGGGCGCGGATCTCGGCGTCACCGCATGGCCCGCGGAAGCCGTCGATCACTTCGAGCGCGAGCTCGTAGCGCTCGAGCGGCGGCATCACGTAGGCACCAGCGACGCGGTCGCGCACCGACTCGAGCATCTCGCGTGCGATGGCGACGCCCTCTTTGCGGCCCGCGGGTCCACCGCCGACCTTGCGCATGCGCTCGCGCACGGCCTCGGGCACCTGCATGCCGGGCACCTCGTTGTGGAGGAACTCGGCGTTACGGTAGCTCGCGAGCGGAAGCAAGCCGACGAGGATGGGCAGACCGAGCGGCGCCACGTCGTCGAGGAATTTGATGAGGACGGCGGGGTCGTAAACGGGCTGCGTCATCACGAGCTCCGCACCCGCCGCCTTCTTCTGCTTCAAGCGCGCGAGCTCGCGAGGGTAGTTGAGCGCGGCGGGCTCGGCACCGGTGGCAAGCAGGAAGCTCGTCACGCCGCCGAGCGATTTACCGCCAGGATCGACGCCGTGATTGAGACGCGCAGCGAGCTTCAAGATGCCGATCGAGTCGAGGTCGTAGACCGGCGTCGCGTCGGGAAAATCGCCCATCTTCGGCGGATCGCCGGTGATGATGACGAGGTTCTTGAGACCCATGTCGTTCGCACCGAGCAAGTGCGCGAGCGTGCCGAGCAGGTTTCGATCGCGACCGCACACGTGGAGGATGGTCTCCATCCCCGCCTCCGCCTGAATGCGCGCGGCCATCGCGACGTTGCTCATGCGAGCCTGGGCGCGCGCGCCGTCGGCGATGTTGATCACGTCGACGCCCCCGGCCTTGAGCATGCGCGCGGCCGCGATCGCTTTTGCCGGATCGAGCCCGACGGGCGGGTTGACCTCGACCGACACGACGAACTCGCGCCCGATCTTGGAGGCGAGACTGCTCTTCTCGCGAAACGGAACGGGCCGCGCGCCTTCGACGGCCGTGACGATCGGACCCATGCTGTCCATGGTGTCGCGACCCGACTGCATGCCTTCGACCTCGGACTCGCGCGCCGAGCTCGCCATGCGTGCCGACGCGGCGATGCGCTTGATGTGCTCGGGCGTCGTGCCGCAGCAGCCCCCGACCATGCGCACGCCGAGCTTGAACATGCGGCGGGCGTAGAGGCCGAAATACTCGGGGGTCGTGACGTAGACGAGGCGCTCGTCGACGCGGTGCGGGAGACCGGCGTTCGGGACCGCGAACACGGGGAGATCGGTGTCGAGCATCGCTTCGACCGCGGTCATGACGTGCTGCGGACCATCGGAGCAGTTGACGCCAATGGCGCGCACGCCCCAGTCCTTCATGCGGTGCGCGATATCACGCGCGCCGGTGCCGTCGGCCATGCGGCCGTGCTCGTCGAGCGACACGGAGCCGAAGACAGGGATGTCGGTTCCCCTCGCCGCCTCGATCGCCGCGGCGATGCCGACCTCGAGCTCGCGGGTCTGCCGCATCGTCTCGACGAGAAGCACGTCCACCCCACCTTCGACGAGCGCGAGCGCCTGCTCGTGGAGCGCGGCCTTCACCTTCGCGAGATCGTCGGCGCTCGGATCGCCGAGGAAGTAACCGCTCGGTCCGATGGCGCCCGCAACCCACGCGGGACGACCACCGGGGCGAGCCTCGGTGGCCTGGCGTGCGATGCGCGCACCGGCGAGGTTGAGCTCGCGCACCCGCCCCTCGGCGCCGTGCTTGTCGAGACGAAGCGCGTTGGCGCCGAAGGTGTTGGTCTCGATGATCTGCGCGCCGGCGCGAAGGTAGTCCTCGTGCACGCGAAGCACGATCTCGGCGCGGGAGACGTTGAGCTCCTCGAAGCACGCGGTGAAGAGGACGCCGCGCTCGTAGAGCTGCGTGCCCATCGCCCCATCCACGACCAGCGCCTCGCCTTCGAGGGCGCGCAAAAGAGGCGTGTCGGCGTTCGATCGGGAGGACATCGACCGGTGATATACTCGAATTCTTAGATGATGCGACGGCAGCTAACGTGGTTGGTAGCAGGGCTTGCAACGCTCGTCGCGTCGTCACAAGGCTGCTCCGACAAGCAGCCCGACGTCCCGCGCGCACCACGCTCCGGCTTGGTCGACGCCACCGACAAGACGAAGATCATCCCCACGCATCCGCGGGTGACGCGCGCCGATCCTCGCAAGCCGAACGACCCCAAGAGCCTCGACGCGATGCTCGGCGAAGGCTGGGGAACGTTCACGCGTGGGCCCGGCGAAGACCTCGTCGATCGCATGCCCGAGAACACCGCGACGCCGACCCCGGGTCCGAACCGCCAGCTCGTCGCACGCTTCGTGCACACCGCCGACTTCCAGCTCGCAGACGACGAGTCGCCCGCGCGCGTCGTCGCGGTCGACACCCCCGTGCTCACCGACGGCGCGTTCCGCCCGCAAGAGTCGTACGGCTGCCGCACGCTCGACGCGGTCGTCCACACGATCAACCAGATCCACGCCGGCGCCCCGCTCGACGCCGTGATGTGGGGCGGCGACAACGTCGACAACGCACAGAAGAACGAGCTCGACTGGGTGCTTGGCGTCTTCAACGGTGCCGCACCGCTCAAGTGCGACTCCGGGGCGGTCGACGATCCGGTTCCTGGTCCCGACAACGACGGCAAGGATGTCTTCACGCCCGAAGGCCTGCGCGTGCCGTGGCTGTGGGTCACCGGCAACCACGACGTGTTGAACCAGGGGAATTTCCCGACCTCCGACACGAAAAATACCGAAGCCATCGGTGACTACTCGAGCGGCGGCACGCGTGTGTACGGCAAGACGGGCGCGAACGCCGCCGTCGTTCAAGGCACGGTGGTCGCCGATCCGAAGCGCGCGCCGCGGGCAAGGGCTCGCGTACAGCCGCCCGCTGGCGTCGGTGAGCTTGGCCTCGGCAAATGCGGC
>CAXSGV010000007.1:0-7268 GCA_964236615.1 uncultured Polyangiaceae bacterium | reverse complement strand
GCACGGTGGTTGCCGATCCGAAGCGCGCGCTCATGAAGCGCAAAGACATGGTCGCGCGCGTCATGAGTGATCCGGGCAAGAGCACACCGCGTGGGCACGGGCTCGGCACCTATGCCCAGACGACGGGCAAGGCGTACTTCACGTGGGACATCCCCGGCACGCAGGTGCGGTTCCTCGTGATTGACACCTCGGCCGAGTCGGGCGGCGCCGACGGCGTCGTGCACCGCGCCGATGTCGACGGGTTCCTCGTGCCCGAATTTGCGCGCGCCAAGCGCGAGAACAAGTGGCTCATCCTCGCTTCGCACCACGCGGCCGACAAGATCACCGACGGCAACCAAGTGGGCGGCGTTCTGCAAGCCGACGCCGTCCCCGAAGCCGAGTGGGAGAAGATCATCACTTCGAGCCCGCAGGTCATTCTCGATCTCGTGGGGCACGCGCACGGCTTCCGCATCCGGCGCCTCGGCAAGCCGCCCACCGGCGTGTGGGAGCTGCAATGCGCCGCCATCGCGGACTTCCCGCACGAGATGCGACTCATCGAAATTTGGGACGAGGACAACGGCTTCGTCTCCATCCGCACGGTCGCCGTCGACTACATCAGCAAGGAGCACCCGGTCACGTCACGCGCGCTCGAGCTCGGTATCCTCGACTACGCGGTGGGTTGGGGCGGCGGCACTGGCCCCGGCACGATCGCCGATCGCAACGTTGTTCTTTGGCAAAAGAAGCCCTGATCCCATGACCGACCCATCCGAGCTTCAGACGGAGCTGCAATCCGATTTGCGACGGGCGATGCCCGCGCTCGTGTCGAGCGCCGACGGCGCAGACAAAGTCGCCTACGCGCGTGACCTCTGGCCACGGCACCACCTCGCGGTTCGCGCAGGCAAGGTCGCGGAGAACAAGCCGGGCCTCATCGTGTGGCCCACGTCCACGCGCGAGGTCAGCGAGCTCGTGAAGTGGGCTGTCCGCACGAAGACTCCGCTCGTGCCCTTCGGTGCCGGCAGCGGCGTGTGCGCGGGGATCTTGCCGACGAGCGACGTGGTCATCGTCGATCTCAAGAAAATGTCGGCTTGGCGTCACCTCGATACCGCGGCGCCTTCGCTCGACGTCGAGGCCGGGCAGATGGGTCTGCCTCTCGAAGAGGAGCTCGGTCGGCGCGGCTTCACGCTCGGTCACTTCCCTTCCTCGATCCTGTGCAGCACCGTGGGCGGCTGGGTCGCGGCCCGTAGCGCGGGGCAGAACTCGGGCTACTACGGGAAGATCGAGGACATGGTGATCTCGCTCGAGTGCGTCACCGGCACCGGCGAGATCGTCAACCTCGAGCGCCGTACCCACGGGCCCGATCTCGTGCCGATCGTCGTCGGCAGCGAAGGCACGCTCGCGATCATCACGTCGGCGAAGCTGAGGTTGCATCCTGCACCGACCTCGCGCGGCTTTGCGTCGTGGTCGTTCCCCACCACCGAGCACGGCTGGGAAGCGATGCGCGCGATGTTCCAGTCGGGGCTGCGGCCGGCGGTGTGCCGTCTCTACGATCCCTTCGACGCGATGATCGCGAAGAAGGGCGCCGTGAAGCGCGCCGCGCGTGCAGACGCAGCGAAGAAGCCTCACGGACCGGGCTTCGGCGATGCGGCGCTGCGTTCGCTTCTCCGCCACCCGAGCGTGATGAACGAGCTTCTCGACAGCCGCATCGGCACCAAGGTCCTCGGCGGCGCGATGATCGTCTGCATCTTCGAAGGCACCGGCGAGCGCCCGCAGCGTGAGGTCGAAGAGGCGCGCCGCCTCGTCGAAGGCATGCAGGGCATCCACGAGGGCGAAGGCCCCGCCCGCCGCTGGCTCCAGCACCGCTACTCGATCAGCTACCGACAAGCGCCCACGATTGCCTCCGGTCTCTTCGTCGACACGATGGAGGTCGCTGCCACATGGTCACGCCTCGGCGCGCTTTACGACGGCGTGCGCAAGGCGCTCGGCGAAAGCGTCTTCGTGATGGCGCACTTGAGCCACGCTTACCCCGACGGTTGCTGCATCTACTTCTCGTTCGCCGGGAGTGCGGGCCCCGACGCGAGCGCCGTGGGCTGGGATGCGTCGAGCGAAGCCGTCTACGACGCCACATGGAAGCGCGCCCTCGCTGCGGCGGTCGCCGCTGGCGGCACGCTCGCGCACCACCACGGCGTGGGCCGCTCGAAAGCCCCGCGCCTCGCCGAAGAGCTCGGCGACGGCGTTCAAGCCGTCCGCGCATTGAAGCGTGCGTTCGATCCCGCAGGCATTCTCAACCCCGGCAACTTGATTCCGGCAGAGGTTTCTTCGTGAGCGCGCGTGTGACGATGGATCGCACGAGCCTGCTCGCGATTGTCGAAGCCAGCGCCACGCTCGGCGCGATCGAAGACGAGCTCGCCAAGGAGGGCCTCACGCTTGGCCTCGACCCCGGCACGCCCACCGACGTGACACTCGGCAAGTGGCTCGACGAAGGCGGCGTGGGCGCGCCCGACCCCTGGAGCGATCCCGCCGATCACCTCGTCGCCGGCATCGAGGCCGTGCTGCACGACGGCCTCCGCCTCGACGTGCGCCCGGCCCCGCGCCGCGCCGTCGGACCCGATCTCATCGCGCTCGTCCTCGGCATGCGCGGTCGCTTCGCGAAGATCGAGCGCGCTTGGCTCCGCGTCCACCGCCTCGACGCGCGCCGCCCCACGACGCACCCCTTCGAGGGCCCGCGCAACCCGCCCGTCAGCGCTGGCGAAAAACACCTCATCGACGCAATCGCCCACGAGCTCCTACGCGCTTGAAACACGTCGGAGTGGTTGAACCTCCAAGGCGCTAAGCGCCTCGAACACGCAGCAAGATTTGCGGTTTGGGTCGGGAACGGCGTTCGCGAGGTTGTGAAGCCTTCAGCGGCCGTCACCCACGACGATCGGTCCGTCGCTGAAGAACCCACCACAACAACCTTCTCGATATTCCACCTTCCGCGTCGCGTCGGTCGAGCCTCGGGTTTTCGTTTCGATGTGAAGGCGACACTCACCGATGTGGTTCGGGAACAGCAAATAACTCTCGCAGCCCGGCGCGAAAGCATCTCCGCTCTTGTCGAGGCATTCCATCGTTCGCCCGTCGCACCCTGGACCGCTGACGGCAATCGACGTCACTTCGCCTGCGGGCGCGGACACCACGATGCCGGCGTTGAAACAGCTCACCTCATCGCACGCATCGTCCTTCGCACAGCCGATCGTCAACCCAACGGCGACGGCGAACAACGCGCCGCAAGCAGACGAAGCGCCTCGGGTCACCATGATCCTCACTGTGCCAGAGGAACAACGAAGCTCACGGGCTCCGACCCTCGTAAGCCAAACGTAGGAGCGTGGTGGTTTTCGCCGAGACCAAGCGAGACCTAGGAGCGGATGAGGAGCGGTACTCCTGTACCGTGACGATTCCCGACAACGGGATCGCGCCGGTATCGGCGAAAAACACCGCGCTCCGTGTCAGCCGGGGGGCCAGGCGAGGACGCGTCCGCCCAGCACGTGGAGATGCAGGTGGAAGACGCTCTGGCCTGCGTTGACGCCGTTGTTGATGACGAGGCGGTAGCCGTCGTCGCCGAGACCTAGCGTGTCGGCCACCTCGCGGCCGGCGAGGAGCACCTGGCCGAGGAGCCCCACGTCTTCGGCGGTCGCCTCGTGAACGCCCGTGATGTGCCGGCGCGGGATGACGAGCACATGCACCGGGGCCTGCGGGTGGAGGTCGTGGAACGCGACGACGTGCTCGTTCTCGTACGCACGCTTGGCGGGGATCTCACCGCTCACAATCTTGCAAAAGAGGCAGTCCATGCCCCGAGCGTAACTCTAGTTTCCTCGCTCGCCGACCTCGGCGTCGATGCTCGCAAGCTGAAGCCCGATGGAGAGCCGCGAGAGCGCGTTCTCGAGGAGCGCGCGCTCGTGATCGGTCGGTCGCAGCACGGTCGAGCCTGCGCGCGCGACGAGGTACGCGACACACGCGACCTCGAGCGGTGTGAGATCGAGCGTGCGCACGAGGCGAAGACGCTCGACGCGGTAGGTGAGGACGCACGTGGGCTTGGTGCGATCGAGCTCGATCGCAGGCGGCGGCGTGCTCGGGGAGTGCGAGGCGGCGAGCTGGCGCACCACGCCGCGTAGCGTGGCAGCGCGAGCCTTGGCGGCGCGGACCTCGGGATCCTTGTAGAATCCAAACATCTTGTTGCGCGAGTAGAGTCCCGGAACCACGGTCATCGCGACGGTCAGCGCGTCGCGATCTGGCCGGTTCTTCGGTGGGTCACTCCGCATCGTCGTCTTCCGCCGCGACCATGCGCCTGCCGCCCGCGTCGCCGCCCGCCTCTTGAAGGAGCGCGGCTTGGCGCTCGGTGCGAAGCGCGGTGATGAGCTCGTTCAGATCCCCGGCCATGACGCGATCGAGCTTGTTCAACGTGAGACGGATGCGGTGATCGCTGACGCGGTTCTGCGGGTAGTTGTAGGTCCGGATCTTCTGGCTCCGCTCGCCGGTGCCGACCATGCCGCGGCGCTCCGCCGAGACCGCGGCGTCTTGCTTCTCGCGCTCGATGTCGAGAAGGCGGCTCTTCAGAACCTTCATGGCCTTGGCTTTGTTTTTCAGCTGCGAGCGCTCGTCCTGGCATTTGACGATCATGCCGCTCGGCTTGTGGAGGATCTGGACCGCGCTGTTCGTCGTGTTGACGCCCTGCCCGCCTGGACCACCGCTCGCGGCGATCGAGATCTCGAGATCTTTGTCCTCGATGTTGACCTCGACGTCCTCGGCCTCGGGGAGAACGGCGACCGTCGCCGTCGAGGTGTGAATGCGCCCCTGCGTCTCGGTGGCGGGGACGCGCTGCACGCGGTGCACGCCGCCCTCGAAGCGAAGCTGCGAGTAGACGTCTTTGCCCGTGATGAGCGCGATGCACTCCTTGTGGCCGCCGGTCGCGCTCTCGCTCAGGTTCAGGACCTCGACGGTCCAGCCGACGGTCTCGGCGAAGCGCGAGTACATCCGAAAAAGATCGGCCGCAAAGAGCGCGGCTTCTTCGCCGCCCTCGCCGCTTCGGATTTCGAGGATGGTGTTCTTCTTGTCGTTCGGATCGGCGGGCAACAAGAGGAGCTCGATGCTCGAGACGAGCTTTTGCATCTCGGCGTGGAGCGCGGGAAGCTCGCCCTCTGCGAGACCGCGCAGCTCGGGATCGGCGAGCGCCTCTTCGTTCTCGCGGATGCTCTTCTCGACGTCGCGGTAACGGCGGAAATGGCCGATGAGCGGCTCGAGGTCGCTTCGTTCTTTGTTCAGTTTGGAGAGCTGATGACGATCGCCCAGCACGTGCGGCTGGCACATCAGATCGTCGAGCTCGACGTAGCGCTTGGAAAGCTGCTCGAGCTTCTCGAGAGGGAGCATGTACGGCCCAGCCTAGCTCTTCACGCGGCGCGCAGGCGTTCGGCGCTCGCGATCGCGTCGTAGCTTTCGAACGCCACGTCATCGTTGACCTCCGGCTTCTCGCCGCCTTCGCGGAAGAGCGTGGCGCGAAGCGAGGCGAGCGCGACCTCGAGCTGATCGTCATCGGGCTCGATGGTGGTGATCTTTTGCACGAGGAACCCCGGCCACAGAAGCGCGCGGAGAGGACCCGTTGTGCAGTAGCGCGCGAACACGCGCTGGAGCTCGAAGGTGCAGGCGGCGATGACCGGCAGGAACGGGAGCTTCTCGACGAAGAAGACGACGTGGTCGAGGAACGCGTAGCCGGTCTTGATCTGCGGAAGCAGCCCGCCGACCGCGGTGAACACGAGGATCGACATGAGCGCGATCATCACGAGGAAGGTCGTTCCGCAGCGCGGATGAAGGGTGGTCTTCGTGCGCGCATTGGCGACGATGAGCTCCTCTTTCGCTTCGTAGGTGGTGATCGTCTTGTGCTCGGCACCGTGGTACTGGAACACGCGCCGGATGTCGGCGACGCGGCGAATCAAGAGCAGATAGCCGATCACGACGCTCAGCTTCATCACGCCAGTGAGCACCTGGAAGGACGCCGACTGCATCGCGAAGTCGAGGCCGAAGAGTCGCTTCACGCCCTCCGCCGCGGCTTGCGGCAGCGCGATGAGGAAGATGATCGAGATCGCGAGCATGAACCCCATCGGGCCTTTGCTCTTCTTCTCTTCGGCTTTCTGATCGCCTGGGATCTCGACCTCGACCTCGACCTTGTCCTTGGAGTGGATGGCCTCCGTGACCGGCTTTCCTGCCCTGTTCTGCGCGTCCTGCGCGTCGGGCTCGAACGTCGCGAGGGTGAAGAGCGTCATCCCGAGCGCGGACACGGCGCGCGTGCCGAGCGTGAGGACGTTGCTCAGCGTGCTGCTCGCGCCGCGTGCACGCTCGCGCGCGTCTTCAATCTCGAAGTCCTTCTCCATCTGCTCGACGGAGAAGCGCAGCGCTTCGCTCCCGAGCTTGAGCGACTCGACGAGCGACGTGATGCCGCGAACGAGTGGCCACTTGGCAGGACCGGTGCGCGTGTCGGCGACCGCGCGCTCACGCACGAAGAGCGAGCCATCACGGCGGCGCACCACGATCGCGAACGACTGCGGCGCGCGCATCATGACGCCTTCGAGGACCGCTTGCCCTCCGATATAGGGGCGCACCGCGGGTTCCGCGGGGGCGGGCTGCGCGTTCCGGAAGACGTCGCTCTGCTCAGGCATGTCGGAGAATATAAGGCACGAGAACGAAAGCGCCCGCTGGGTTTACCCCGGCGGACGCTCGCGTTGCTTCATTTAGGCTGGTTCGACTGGTTGAAAGCTCAGTCAGCCTTTTCTTCGGGCGCCGCTTCCGCGGGTGCCTCGTCGGCCTTGGGGGCCTTTTCCTTCTTCGGCGTGCCGGTGTTGACCTTCGAAGCGACCTTCGCGGCGTTGCCTTCGTAGCGCTTGCGGAAGCGATCGACGCGGCCTGCGGTGTCGAGGAGCTTCTGCGTGCCCGTGTAGAAGGGATGGCAGGCCGAACAGACGTCGACCTGGAAATCGCCGCGCGTAGAACGCGTGACGAAGGATTGTCCACACGCGCAGCTGACACGCGCGGGCGGGTACGTCGGGTGAATTCCTTCTTTCATGGGATGCTCCAACCCCCTCCGTAAATAGGAAGGGGGCGCGAAACTTAGCTAGGGATCGTCGCTAGCGCAAGGGGGGTCGCGGGAAAGCGCATGGCGACGAGGGAGAAACACGCGAGGCTGGGACGATCGCGCGGGTACGTAAGTCGCGAGCTGGAGCGCTGGACGGTCCATGGTTTGTGGGGGCCACGGGGGAGAAACACGC
>CAXSGV010000006.1:9400-37237 GCA_964236615.1 uncultured Polyangiaceae bacterium | reverse complement strand
AGCTGGGGGGCGGCCCCGGCTCACCTTGGGGAAGCATGTCCGCGAGCCGTGGCGGTTCCCCGTTCGTCACGCTCGATTGGTCGCCCTTCTATTCTGCGTCGGCGCCTCCGCTCAAGACTGACGAGCTCGGGCTCAGCGTCGAGACCAGTGAGCTCGCCGATCGCGGTCCACGCAACGGACCGCTCGCACGCTTCTACGCGTGGGGTGCAAAAGGTCCGGAGTGGGAGCGCACGAGCCGCTGGTCGGTGCGCTGGGTTTCGCCGTTTGGCAGCTCGCTCGATGTGCACCAAACACCGGCCGCCGCCGCTCCGCGCGTGGTGGTCGAGTCGTCGCGCTTCGCCACCGGTGGCGGCATCGCGCGACCCGTGTCGTCGTGGTCGGTCGCCGTGGGCGACGACGGTCGTCATGCGCTCCTCATCGCACGTCGCACGTCACCCATTGAAGCCGTCGTCCTCGAGCTCGAAGCCGATCGTCCCCCGATCGAGATGAAGCGCGCCGACGGCGAGCCCTTCGGCGAGATCGAGAGCGCCGTGCGCGTGGCGGGCCACTGGTTCCTCACGACGACGCAGAGCACGAGCGAGCTCCCTGCCGCCGTCGTGTGGGTCGTCGAGGGCGGCACCGCACGTGAGCTCGCGCGTGTTCCGCGCGCCGGCATCGAGGGCAAGGGGCCACCCGTGCGGCTCGCGCGACGATCGGATGGTCGCGCGATCGGAATCGTCGTCGAAGGCCAGCCCGGTGCCGAGCGCTCGACGCCACTTCGTTGGCTGCTTGCGATCGACGCCGACACCGGTACGCCGGGCGAGCTCGAGGCGCTCGGCGCTTCCGACTTCGCGCATGCAGATCGGCAGCGCCGTACCCGGGGCGTCGGCGCGCACGATGCGCAGCGGCTACGCGCGCATGCGCCTCACCAAAGATCGCGCGTGCGTCGAGCAGCTCGCCGGCGCCATCGACAGCGCTGCCGAAGGTCTTGCACGCCCCGGCGCCGCCCGACCGGCGAAAGCCAGTTCGCCACATGGTGAGGCCAGAAGCATCGCGGTATCGGCCTTCGTCGCTCGAGCCCGCTACGCACTGCGGTGTGGATCACGCTGACCTAGACGCTGCGGCCTGCTGGCATGTCGGCTGCAGAAGGCGGTTTGCCTGCGCGGAGCGGACTGCCCCCCCGGTCCCTCTGCGTGGGCACTTTTTTGTGTATCGTCGCGCGCGTGAAGCCTCTCCGCTCCTTGGTCTCCGCGCTCGCGACGCTGTCGATGTTTGCGGCTCCGCTCGCGATCGCGTCGTGTGAAAGCACGCCCGCCGGAGCGCCGACGAACAGAGAGCCTGGCCTGGAGCCCGGTGAGATCTGCGATCCCACGAGCACGGCACCGCCGGCGATTCACTTCGACCCGCCTTCGATCGTGGTCGCGCCGGGCCAGACGCGTCCGGTGAGAATGATCGTCGACCCCGACGTCTGCGTCGCGACGACGGCGACGTTCACGACCACCAACGTCAAGGTGACGACCGCGCCCGCACCCGCATCGCTCGATCTTCGTCACGCTACGTTCGACTTCACCGTCACTGGTGGTGAGGTCGGCAACGCGAAGGTCAAAGCCGCGTTCGTGCGCGCGACTGACGGCCTTTCGGCAACGAGCGAGCTCGACGTCGAAGTCCGCGACGGCAAGGCACCGACATGCGTGAAGGGTGCAGGCGCCACCCAGACCCTCGATGGCGCGACCCCGAGCGTGCGCGGCGCGGGCGACCTGACAAACGCGAGCCTGACGGTGCCGGCGGCGGCATTCGCAAGCACGGGCGAGCTCGGTCTCACGCCATTTTCGGCGCGCGTCGCGTGCGAGGACGATCTCACGGCGGACGCACCAGGCCGCCCGATCGCGCTTGGCCCCGCGGTGTCGTTCACGACCAGCGGCGGGTCACTGTCGACGGCGCACCCGCTGCGGCGCGAGATCGATCTCCAGATTCCGGTGAACCCCGCGGTCATGCCGGGCGCGGCGCGCCTTCGGCACCTCGACATCCTCTTCAGCGGCCCGATGGCGAAAACGCCGCGCCGCATGACGGTCGCGAACCCGCGCATCGAGAAGGTCGGCGACGACTACGTCGTGAAGTTCTCGTCTCCGTGGCTCGGCACCTACCAGGCGACGATGCTCACGGGCGCAGGCGGCGTGCATCGCTCGCGGCACCTCACGCACCGCGCGGTCATGGGCTTTTCGATGGGCGCAGGCGGCGCGTCCGCGTTCGGCATGCGTCACCACGACAAGTTCGATTCGATCGTGCCGCTCGGTGGGCCCGCGGATTGGACCTGGCTGACCTGGTACGTCGAGAGCTATGCGACCGGCGGATTTTGCCCCGCGTCGGATCCCGGCTGCACGCTTCCGAAACCGAACCTGTACCCGAACGACGACACGTTCACGCACACCATGGATTTCAACCACTGGTGGTACGAGGACGGCAACGGTAACGGCGGTCGCTTCCCGCGGAGCGAGTACATCCAGTTCCTTGCAGACCTCACACATCTTCGGGGCAACCCGAACGGCGAGAACGCCGACCCCGATCTGCAGGGCTTCCCCGCCGGTCCGAAGGCCACCGACAACTGGGTGAAGGGCGAGGTGTCCGGACTTCCCGCGGGCACCGACTGCCGCGTCACCGTCGAGCCACTCAGCCGCGACGGAGCCGACGAAGCCGAGCAAAAGCGCATCGCCACCGAGTGCGCACGCACGCGCTGCGATCCGAAGAACGCGTACGTCGCGCCGTCGGGCTACTTCGACGACGAGTACAATCCCGATGGCACGAAGCAGGTCATCAGCTTCTGCGACGGCGCGCAGACGGGCGTGAGCCCCTACCTCGACGAGTGGAAGCAGCCCTCGCTCGACGAGGCGCGTCCGGTGAATTTCGCGCTCGCGGTCGATCTCAACAAGAACGGCATTCGCGACTTCGACGAGCCCGTCATCCGCAGCGGTCACGAGCCCTTCGACGACGTCGGTGCCGATGGCCTCGCGAACGCACGCGAGCCTGGCTACGACGCGCTCACGAACCCCGATCCGAGCCAGGACGACTACGATCCGCAGAGCAACCCACGCGGCACCGAGCGCGATCATCGCTACACCGTTGGCGAGCCCTTCCGCGACGACGGTCTCGACGGCGTGCCCAACACGGCGTCGCGCAGCGTCGTTTCCGACGTCGGCGAAGGTGACGGCGTCTACACCGAGTCGGCGGGGCTAAAGAGCTGGTACGCGATCGACCCCCACGGCATGTTGCGCGGCTGGGTCAACGACATTCCCGGTGGCGAGCTGCACGACGACGCGCTCGCTCGGCTGGGCATCTTCTCCGATGGTGGCGTGCGCGATCTTTTCAACTTCGCGAACGTGTCGCGCCACTTCGAAGGCGCAGTCGCCAGCCGCACGCGCGCCGACGGCACGCAGCTCCTGTCGACGGCGTTCTACAACGGCTTCGACTACCTGCCCGGGCAGGTCCGCGGACAGCCACGCAACTACGTGCCCGCCAACATCCTGTGGCAGGACGTCGCGAACATTCCGAGCCTTCGCTACGGCAACGTCGACGCGTCGGCCGACGAGATCAAACAGGGCGACGGCATGCACGTCGGTACGGCGGCGCAGCTCCTTTACCGTCTCGAGACGTCGTTCTATTACGTCGCGAACCGCTGGCCCGACGCCGACCGCAGCCTCACCGAGCAAGTCGCCAATCACCCCGGTACCGAGACGAAGAACGAGCTCGGCATCACCTGCGAGATCTCGGGGCGCTGCGAGAAGATCTTCACCGGTCCGAAGACGCAGCGCACTGGCCCCATCGCGATCACGCTGCCGCCGGGTTACGCGCTCGCCGAGAACCAGTCGCGCAACGTGCGCTACCCGGTGCTCTACGTGCTCCACGGCTACGGTCAGGATCCGCGTGACCTCGAGGCCGTCGCTCTCATCACCAACAACTTCATGAACGACGGCCAGCGGTCGTACGCGACGCGCCTGCCGAAGTTCATCGTCGTCTACGTCGACGGCCGCTGCCGCGTCGACAAGAACGGCAAGCCGGAGTGCGTGCAGGGCAGCTTCTACTTCGACTCCGTCAAGAACGACGGCGTGAAGATCGACTCGTGGTTCGACGAGGTGCTCCAGTACGTCGACACCAACTACCGCACCATGCCCCCGAGCGACGTCGACATCGTCGAGTGATCAGCCGCGGCTCGCCCGCGACTCGCTTTCCCGACTCACTCGCAGTAGCGCACGACCTGGTTTTCCGGCCCGCTTGCAAGCGCTCGCCAGCCGCTGCATCGCCACACGTGCTGCGGGATTTCCGCTGCGACGGGGCGTGCGATGGTTCGCTGCGGCGGCGCGCGACCGGCTATCACCACCGTCGGCACCGTGATTGCGCGCGGCGGGTCGAGGAGCGGCGACGGCGGGGCAACCACGACGGCAGATGAAAGTGGCGGTGGTTCGGGCGCCCGAGCCGGCGCGTGGCGCGTGGCCAGGACCAAGACCGACGTGAGGAGCCAGACCGTGGCCACGGCGAAGGGCAGCGCTTGAAGAATTCGTTTCATGAGGGCACTGCCTCATCAACACGCATGCCATGGCCGCGCGCGCGGTTTCACGGCGCGACTTCGATCGCGCGACCTGTCCAGGACGGCGGGGGCCCTGTCCGGCGACAGCCCGAGAGCTCGAGCCGAGTCAGTGACGCAGCTGGGCGCGCGCCACGTGCGTCGTGCATGTGCCCGCGACACACGCGGGGGCCGGAGAGTCGCCGCCGAGGAGGATGTCCTGATCATCGGTTCTCCCAGGCTCCGCCGTGCACGCGCACCCGTGCCAGACCTGCGCCGGGCAGAGACCCGCGGCGACCCTCGCAGCTTCGCGGACGCTTATTCCGAGCATCCGGCGCGTGCCACAGCAAGAGACGGGCGTGTCCGCGAAGGTGCAGTCCGCGTCGACGCTGCAGGCTCGGTCGTAGAGAACCTTTTGGGATCCACCTGCGGCGAGCGGGCAGTCGACCGCGCCCGCGCTGCCCTGCGCCGCGGTCTTGGGCCCGGAGCTGGAGGCCGGGGCGGGCGACGCGCTCGATGTCGCGGGCGAGGCGTACGCCGGTCCCACGTTCGAGGACTCGGCGCACGCACCGATCACTGTCGTCGCAGCCAGGATGAGAACCGACCACCCGCGGGAGAAAGCCATGTCGCGAGAGTACGCCGAGCGCCATGCGTGCGCCTCGTTCGAGCGTGTTGAATGCGTCTCCGGGCACCCGACGTTTTTCCGCGTCATCGCCATCGTCCGCAGGGTAGACCCAGGAGCCGTGATTCCCACCCACCAAGCAAACCAGCTCGACGAGGCCGACCAATGAAAACATCCAACAACAAGATCCTCATCACCGGCGGCGCGAGTGGCATCGGCTTCTCCATGGCGGAGCGCTTCGTCGCCGAGGGCAACACCGTCATCGTCTGCGGCAGGCGCGAGTCGGCGCTGGCGGAGGCGAAGAAGAAGTTGCCTTCGCTCGTCGTTCGACAGTGCGATTTGACGGCGCCCAAGGAGCGCGAGGATCTCTACGAGTGGATCGCTCGTGAGCACACCGACCTCAATGTGTTGGTCAACAACGCCGGCGTGCAGAACTGGATGTCGGTGGCGGACGACGATTTCTACGAGCGCGCAAAGGTGGAGGTCACCACGAACATCGACGCACCCCTGCACCTGACCTCGCTCTTCACGAAGCTCGAGTCGCTCGACACCATCCTGAACGTCACTTCAGGGCTCGCCTTCGTTCCGCTCATCAAGGTGCCCGTCTACTGCGCGACCAAGGCATTCCTGCATTCGTTCACGGTGTCGCTTCGAGCGCTGTTGAAGCCGCGAGGCATCGAGGTCATCGAAGTCATTCCTCCGGCTCTGAACACCGACCTTGGTGGCAAGGGCATCCACGACTTCGCGCCGCCGGTCGCAGGCTTCATCGACGCGATTTTCGCGCAGCTCAAAGAGGGGAAGCTGGAGCTCACGTTCGAGTTCACTGGCGCCGCGAGCCAGGCCGGGCAGGACGTTTTTCGGCCGATCTTCGCGCGCATGAACGGAGTCAGCTGACGCGCACGCGCGACTACGCGAGCATGCAAAATCGTTGGAGTCTCGCGAGCGTCGGGACGGCATCCCGAAAATAGCTTTGCTCGGGCGGGGATGGCGAGTGCGCGTGGGCTCGGCAATCTTCGTCCCGAGCAGCGCAGACGAGGAGACGACCTACGTGTGCGGGAGCGCCGCGATTCGCTGGAAAACGGCGGCCACCACGCGGTCGCAGCGTGTCAGATGGAACTCGTAGACGGCAGGGAGCGTGGGCTCGAAGCTGGCGAGGAGCGTCTCCTGCAGTCGCCCGCGCGCGCGAAACAGACGTGTCTTCACGGTCTCCTCGGCGATGCCCAGAGACTCCGCCACTTCGGCGCCGCTCATGCCTTCGACCGCGCGCAACACGAAGACCGCGCGGAAGTCGTCGGGCAGCGCGTCGACTGCGCTCTCGAGCAGCACCCGCATCTCGACGTCGCTCGTGAGTTGCTCGGGGCTCGAACCGGAGGGGTTGGACATCGAGGGCTGCTCCGTGGCTGCGTCCAGTGAATCGAACCGCTTGCTCTTGCGCACGCGCGCCAGCGCCTCGTGGACCGCGATCCGGGTCAACCACGTGGAGAAGAGCGCCCGACCTGCGAACTCATGGAGGTGCTCGTACGCGCGCACGTAGGCGTCCTGCATCACGTCCTCGGCCTCGCCGTCGTTGCGGAGGATCGCGCGCGCGGTGCGGTACACGCGCTCGTTGTGACGGCGCATGAGCAGCTCGAAGAGCTCCTGCTCACCGGCACAAACGCGCGCGACAATCTCTTCGTCGGTGAGCGTGGCCGGCGGTCGGGCTTGGGTGGTTTCCATCGGGATCCGGCGCGCGAGCTCCATGTTCACCCAAACCAGAGTCGGTGAGCGCGAAAGCGTTCCCGAAGATCGTACGGAATTTCTTTCTCATGCCTCAGCTGCAACCAAACGACGCGCGCGCGCTCTGAGCCGGGTCCCGGTGACTCGATGCCGTGGACGAAAGGAGCTGACATGACGTGGAAAATCAACCTCGCGCGCTTGCTACCGGCCGCCCCGGCGCTTCCGCTCGCGCTCGTCGCTGCGATCGCTGCGGCGCACTGCAGCCCGAACGCGGAGACAGCCGCGACGACCACCGACGGTGGCGGCGTCTCGTGTGAGACCGACGCCACACAGCCGGCCGATGCGAACCCACCCAACGTGGCCGACGCGGCGACCTCGGTCGATTCGGTCACACAGCACGCCTCGCTGATGATCGACGAGGGGCGAAAGACGTTCCGCTACGACACGTTTGGTGACGAAGCCTTTTGGGGCGACACGCTCAAGCTGCATCGCGCCATCTCGGGCGTCGCGAAGGGCGGCGTCGGTCCGGGCGTGAGCCCGAAGACGGCACTCGCGGTGGGCCTGAAGGTGGACCTCGACGCACTACCGCCATCGGTGGTGGATGCGCTGAAACAAGGCAAGGTCGACCTCGACAGCGTCGACACGACGCTCACGCTCTTGCAAGCGAAGGCGGTCGTGGGCATCACCGGAATATTCGACGAGAACAAGGCACTCACGTCGATCGGCATCCAGTGCTCGCTCTGCCACTCGACGGTGGACGACTCATTTGCGCCTGGCATCGGGCGACGACTGGACGGGTGGGCGAACCGCGATCTCGATGTGGGGGCCGTCATCAATCTAGCGCCCGATCTGACGGCGGTGACGTCGCTGCTCGGCGTTCCCGACGCGACGGTACGCAGTGTGCTCATGGGCTGGGGCCCGGGTCACTTCAACGCCCAGCTGTTCGTCGACGGAAAGGCGCTCGGGCCTGGCGGCACCTCGGCGGAGGCCGCAGCGTTGATCCCGCCAGCGTTCGGATTGGCTGGCGTGAACATGGCGACCTCCACGGGCTTCGGCTCGTCGACGTACTGGAACGCCTTCGTTGCGAACCTCGAGATGCACGGCAAGGGCACGTTCGTCGACTCGCGGCTGTCCGACGCCACGAAGTTTCCGATCGCGGCGAACGCCGGTTTCGGCAACGTGAGAAGCACGCCCGACCTCATCACCTCAAAGCTCCCCGCGCTCCAGTTTTACCAGCTCGCGCTCCCGGCCCCGACGCCGCCCGCGGGCAGCTTCGATACCGTCGCGGCCAGCCGAGGCAAGACCGCCTTCGAAGGCAAAGCGAAGTGCGCGAGCTGCCATGTGGCACCGCTCTTCACCGAGCCCGGTTGGAACATGCACACGGGCGCCGAGATCGGGATTGACGACTTTCAGTCGAGCCGATCGCCTGAGAGGCGGTACCGAACCACACCCCTCAAAGGGCTCTTCTCCCACGCGAAGGGCGGCTTCTACCACGATGGCCGGTTTGCGACGCTCGGCGCTGTCGTCGACCACTACGACGGTGCGCAAAGTCTGGGGCTCACGCCTGCTCAGAAGAGCGACATCGTCGAATACCTGAAGTCACTCTGACTCACGCGAGAGTCCTCGACGTCGCGCTACGCGACGTCGGCCTGTGCCTCGGCGCGCTCGCGCTCGCGCGACTGAGTCAGGTCTACGATCGTCCGCAGCCTACTGCAGGACTTTGATCCGCGAGCGGCCCACGGTCTCGTCCCACTCCGGGCCGAAGCCGTCGTAGTGGATCGCCCAGCCGTCCTTCTTCACCGCGCGCACGGTGGCCGGCCACCAGGAGCCATTCCATTCGATGAACACCGGCGCGCCTGGCTTCGCCTCTGCGAGGCTGCCCGTGTCGCGAAGCGCGCGTTGCGTCGGGACGAGCTCGTCCCACTCCGGACCATAGCCGTCGTAGTGAATGACGGCGCGGTCGACGTCGACGATCGAAAGCACGGACGCCGGCCACACGCGGCCGTGCCACTCGACGAACAGCTTCTCGCCGATCCGGAACGCGCCGCCCTGCGGAGGTTGGGCGAGCTTGATCGGCGCAGGGGCTTGCGATGTTTGGGGCTGCGCCTCGGCAGTGCGCTCGGTGCGTGACGCGAAGAACGCGAGGCCCGCGAGGTGAAGGCTTCCGAGGACGAGGGTCGTGACGACGAAGCGGCGCATGGGCCTCCTATACGTAGAAGAACGCTAAACGGGTCTTCCGCATTCACTTCGCGAGCGAAGTGATGAGCGCCATCTCGAAGGCGTCGTGGATGACGACATCGTCGCCCTCGATTTTCGCCTCGAAAGTGCGTTGGCGATCGCAAAGGCCCCGAGGTGCGAGCAGCTCGCCCGTCTTCATCGAGAACACATAGCCATGCATGGGGCACACGATGCGATCGCCGCCGCGGAGGAAGCCCTCCGCGAGGCTCGCGCCGGCGTGGTTGCAAGCGTCCTCGATCGCGTAGGGGACTCCATCGACGAGCGTCACGAGCACGTCGAACGGCGGGTACTTGATGCGGGTGAGCCCGCCCTCCGCAAGCGACGCCACTGGGACACGCGCCACCAACTTCAGTGGAGTACCCCGCCCGAGTCTTTGTTCAGCGCGTACTGCTGGTTCGCGAGCTCGCGGATGACAATTTGCACGCGGGCCGACACGTCGCGCTCTTCGAGCAACGATTGCCGCACGCCGCCGTCGATGACGAGGTGGTGCGCGCAGAGATCGGCGAGCGTGCCCGCCTCGACGTTCGGCGGAAGTCGGAAGGAGAAATTCGGATCGCGCTTGTGAACCTCGCTCGAGAACGCGTTCGCGGCGGCGAGCAACGCGGCGCGATCGTCGGCGCTCACGTCGGTGACGACGTCTTCGAGGATGGTGGCCTTCGCGCGACGGTAGGGCGGAATGAAGGGGAGCTCTTCGATGCGCACGCGCGCGCTGCCGTGGACGACGATGTTGGAGCGACCGTCCGCCATCGTCTGGTGCTCGACCACGATGCCGGCGCCGGCCACCGATGCGATCTTCGGATGGCCGTGAGCGTCGACCTCGCCCGAGGGGTCGATGAGCGCGATGGCCATCGCGCCGTGGGTCTCGACGACGTCCTTCAACATGGCGCGGTAGCGCGGCTCGAAGACATGAAGCGGGAGGAGCGCGCGCGGGAAGAGAACGACCTGCGGCAAAGGGAAGAGCGGCAGCTCGCCAAGCGCGGCGTTGAGTCCCTTCTTCTCGTCTTCGTTCTTCATTTCAGTGACCCCTTTTCGTCATGCGCCAAAGACCTCGAGCGCGCTTCCGTGGATCGCCGCCGGCGCGTCGAGGGCAGCGTACGTCACGACGTTCGCGACGTCCTCGGGGCTCATTTGCGGATGAAATCGGGTTCTGTCGAGCATCTGCGTGTCGACTGAGCCGGGGAGGACCCACGTGGCGACCACAGGCGTTTCGCGAAGCTCTTCGGCGAGGGATTTCATGAAGCCGACGACACCCCATTTCGACGCGCAGTAAGCCGACTGCTCCGCCGTTCCGAGCGTGGCGGAGATGCTCGCGACGGCGACGATGCGACCAGCGTTGGCGGCGCGCATCGACGGGAGAAACGCGCGTGTGACGAGGAACGTGCCCTTCAGGTTCACGTCGAGCACGTAGTCCCAGTCCGCCTCCGTCATGTCTTCGACGCGCGCGCGCTTCACGACGCCGGCATTGTTGACGAGCACGTCGGCGACGCCAAGCCCGTTGGTGATGGCGTCGCGCGCGCGCTCGACCTCGCTCGCGCGCGTGATGTCGCACGGAATCGCGAGCGCGCGTCGCCCGAGCGCGACCACGCGGGCCGCCGTCTCGTCGAGCTCGGAGGACGTGCGTGCGAGCAGCGCGACGTCGAGGCCACGCGACGCGAGCGCGACCGCGATGGCCCGACCGATGCCTCGGCCCGCGCCCGTCACCACCGCGAGGGTCATGAGCCGGCGACGCCGAGCACACGGTGCACGAGGCCGTGGTCGGCGGCACCTGCGACCGAGATCGTTTCCACGTTCGCGCCGTGACGGCGTTCGCCGCGAGCCGTCATGCACGAGTGCGAGAGCACGAGCCGGCACGCAACCCATTCCGGCTCGAGCGAGACGGCGAGCGCCGAAGCCACGTTGGCGCCGATCTCTTCCTGCAGCGCGAGACGCTGCGCAAACGCATCGACGACCTTTCCGACCGCGCCGATCCCGACGAGCATCTGGCGCGGCGCAAAGGCGACCGTCGCCGTGCCCCACGCCGCCATCAGGTGGTGCGGGCACGTGGTCGTCACCGCCAAATCGCGCACGACCACGATCTCGGTCGAGGCGCTCGGCCCGCCCGTGGAGCGTGCGATCGCGTTCGCGGCGAGCAAGGCATGCACGTCGACGTCGTAGCCACGACAGAGCTCGTCGACGAAGGCGTCGGCCACACGCGCGCCCGTCTCGAGGAGCGCGGGATCGCCCTCGGGATCGCGCCCGATCGCGCGGAGAAACGCGTCGATAGCCTCGGCCGCTGCCTTCTTGTCGACACCTTTGCCGCTGCCGTTGCTCATCAGTTGAGGAGCCTCGTGCGAATCGACTCGCGGAGCGGGCGTCGTCCTGAGAAGCCCTCGTCGAGCGCGTGGTAGTGGCTGATCTGTTGCTCGCCGTACTTCCAGCAAAGCCAGACGGTCTTGCCATCGACCTGACCGTAGAAGTCGAGAAGTCCGATGCGTGGATCCTTCACGACGGCACCGAGCTCTTCGACCGCGCGCCAACCGTCTTGGTATTCGGTGATGCGATCGACGAGGTCGAGCTTGAGCGTGCGGACGTTCGCCGGATCGTTGTCGTCGGGCGCGATCTCACTCGGGACCTCACCGACGATGTCCGACAGAGACTTCAGGCGCGACTCGATGTCGGCGCGGCGCGACAGCTGCTTCTTCACGATCGTGCTCAGCTGCGGCACCAGCGCGTTCGCAGCCTCGAGGGTGAAGACTTCAATGCCTGCGGCCATCGTCCCTCCGAAGTATACCCGGCATCCCCCACCGGGGCCGCCTCAAGACCGCATCGCTTCCATCGGATCGAGGCTCGCCGCGCGCCACGCGGGAACGATCGAAAGGCCGACGAACGGCGCGACCACGGCAAATGCGATTGCGACGAGCTGTGCGAAGTCGACCTCGGGGGTCAGCGGCCCCTGCGGGTACAGCACGCTCCAGCCAACGATCGCGGGTCGCAGGCCGGGCGCGCCGAGCAAGAACACCCACGCGTAGCCGAGCGCGAGACCGAGCGCGGCTGCGGCGCTCGAGACGAGCAGCGACTCGAGCATCTTCACGAGCAGCACGTCCTTCGTGCTGAAGCCGACCGCTTTGAGGATCGCGATCTCGCGCTTTTCCTCCGGCCCGAGACCGCTCGCGCGATCCCACGCCAAGACGAGGAGAGCGAGCAACGCGGGCAAGCTCGCGGCAAGGACGAGCCCCGAGCGACGTCCGTACGCGAGCGCGTAGACGCGACCGAGAAGCTCCTTCTCGACCACGCGCGTCCCCGGTAGCCGCGCGAGGATCTCGCCAGCGACGACACGCGACTCGGCGGGGTTCGAGACCGTGATGGCAAGATCGGTCACGTCTTCCGGTCCGAGGCCGAGGAGCGCGCGCGCGTCGACCTCGTCGCAGAGCACGATGTCGGCGGCGTAGAGATCGACCGCGCTGCCGAAGGTGCCAACGAGCTTCAAAGCAGCAGGTGATGGGTCGCCTTCGCGCGCACCGGCGGCCGGGAGACCGAGCGTGTCGCCGACGACGAGACCCATCGCGCGCGCCAGCGTTTTGCCCGCGATCATCTCGTGTGCGCCGGGGGCGAGATCGCGCCCCTCGTCGAGCGCACCGCGCACGTCGGCGAGCGATGCCGCACCCGCTGGCGCACCGATGACTGTGACGTTGCCTTGTAGCGCGGGCACGAACACGTAGCCCCAGACGCGCGCGCGGATCGCGTGCACCGACTCGATGCCGTCGAGCTTCTTCGCGTCGCCCGGCAGCAGGATCGCGGGCCGGCCGCCGACGAGCCGCTGCACGACGACGTCTGGCACCGCAGAGCGCGCGCGCTCGGCATCGGCCCGAAGCGCGTCGGTGAGAAAGAGCACCGCCGAGACGAGCGCGACCGCGAGGGCGACGCCACCGCCGAGCGCGAAGGCCTTGTTTCCGCGGCGGGCGACGCCCGTGGCCGCATGCACGAAGAGCGAGCCGCCGCGCTTCACTTCGCCCTCTTGGCTTCAGCTGCCCAGATCGCGCGTGGCGGCGACATCACACCGCCGGCAGGATCCGGATCGGGAAGCGCGGGGCCGTCCGCGAACGCTGCACCCGGCTCCTCGAGCGAGGGGCTGCGAAGCCAACGCGCGCCGCCGGACAGCGCGAGATCCGAGGAGGGCAGCCGCGTCGCGACTCGCTCGATCGCGGGCAGCTCGCGCGCGCGCGACCCGCGGGCAAGCGACGCGTGCACGCAGATGCCGGTGATCACGAGGGGGAGCGCGGCCGCGAGCACGATTCCGAGACGCGCGCCCATGCGGTGCTTCATCCCCCGAAGAGCGAGGCGAACGTCTTCGTGAGAAAGAAGTCGGCGATGAGGATCGTGATCGACACGACGACGACGGTGCGCGTGGTCGACAGACCGACCCCCTCGGTACCGCCCGAGGTGCGGAGCCCGAAGTGACAGCCGACGATCGCGATGATGAAGCCGAACACCGGCGTCTTCAGGAGGCCGCTGAGGAGATCGCTCATCTGAACGGTCTCGAGCGAAGACTGGAGGAAGAACGCAGGCGCGATGTCGAACTGGAAGTAGCAGATGAAGATCGCGCCCACCGTGCCGAGCGCGAGCGCGAACATGCTGAGCAGCGGCATCACGAGGACCGCGGCGACCATGCGCGGAAGCACGAGCTTCTTCGCGGGCTCGGCGCCAAGCGCACGGATCGCGTCGACCTGCTCGGTGACGTTCATGGCGCCGACCTCGGCCGCCATGCCGCTACCAATGCGCCCACCGACGATAATCGCGGTGAGCGTCGGCGCGAGCTCGCGCGCGAAAGAGAGCACGACCACGCGCGGGATGTACTCGAGCCCGCCGAAGCGACGCAGGCCGAACGCAAACTGGATCGTCATGACCATGCCGATGAAGAGGCTGGTGACGGCGACGATCCCGAGCGAGCGAACGCCGAGCGACTCCATCTGGTAGACCGTGCTCGTGATCTCGAGCGGTCGCCGGAAGAACGAGCGGAAGGTCCGCCCGATGAGGAGCGACACGTCGCCGAGGTGCTCGACGAAGCTCAGTAGGTCGTCGCGGTACTGTTGGTAAAAGGGCGGTGGCGGCGGCGGCGGCGCGGGTAGCGATGAACGCTGCGAGACTGGCGCCTGCTCGGCCCCTGGTGCTCTCGAGGTGCGGGTCGTCACGGCTCGGAGCTCGCCCGCGTGCGGAAGCCCGACACGAAGCCTTCGAACTCACCCGTCGCGTCGGCGAAGCGCTCCGGCGGCGCGACGTAGACGAAGTCGTAGACGCAGCCGTCCTTCTTCAAGACGAAGATGTCGTAGCTGCGGAGCACGCCATCGAGCTTGGCCTTCAAGATCGCGTGGCGCGCCTCGCGCGCGTCGAAAGGGATGGTCTCCTCTTTCGCGAAGTCGCGCTCGGTCGTGCCCATCACGAGGTGGTTCACGAGCGCGGGGAGTGGGGTGTCGTCGTCCTTGCCGCCGCAGCGCGCGTTGACGAGGATCGTGGCCGCGCGACCCGCGTCGCGGAAGGCGAGGCTCGCGTCGGTGACGTCGATGCGCTCCCACGAGGCCGGAGGGGCAGGCACGCGAAAGCTCACGCGGCCGTCTTGAAACACGCCGTTCTCGAACTTCTTCTGCGGGCCACCGCAGGCGAGGAGGACCAACGCGCCCAACGACGCGCCCAGCATTCGATTGCGTCCCGATCGCGACATGCGCCAACCGCTTGATAACACGCTATATCCCAGGAGCCATGCCGCTTCGCTTCCACAATACGCTGACCCAGAAAGTAGAGACCTTCGAGCCCCTCACCCCAGGCGTGGCCAAGGTCTATCTCTGCGGTCTTACCACCTACGATCTCGCGCACGCCGGCCACGCGCGGACGAACACGACGTTCGACGTGCTCGTGCGCCACCTCAAGGCGCGCGGCTACGAGGTGACCTACGCGCGGAACGTCACCGACGTCGACGACAAGATCGTCAACCGCGCCAAAGAGAGCGGCGAGGACCCGCTCGCGCTGTCGGCCCGCATGTGCGCTCGCGCGGACAAGGACCTCGCGGCAATCGGCTGCGCGCGGCCGAGCTACGAGCCCAAGGTGTCGGCGCACATCAAAGAGATCGTCGCGCTCATCGAGGCGCTCATCGCGAAGAACATCGCTTACGCGGTGCCGACGGCGAAAGGGCAGGACGTCTACTTCTCGGTTCGGAGCTTTCCCGAGTACGGCAAGCTCTCGCACCGCAACATCGACGATCTGCTGAGCGGCGCGCGCGTCGAGACCTCCGAGATCAAGAAGGACCCGCTCGACTTCGCGCTGTGGAAGGGCGAGCCCGAAGGCGGCTTCGGCTGGCCGAGCCCGTGGGGCAACGGTCGGCCGGGGTGGCACATCGAGTGCTCAGCGATGGCGCAGAAGTACCTCGGTGAGCACTTCGACATCCACTGCGGCGGAATGGATCTCATCTTCCCGCACCACGAGAACGAGATCGCGCAGAGCGAGGCCGTGTGGGGCTCGCCGTTCGCGCGCTACTGGCTGCACGGCGGCTTCCTCAACGTCGACAGCGAGAAGATGAGCAAATCGCTCGGCAACTTCGTCACGATCAAGGACGTCCTCGAGCGCAACGATCCCGAAGCCTTCCGCTACTACCTCCTCAGCACGCATTACCGCGGCCCACTCGCGTTCGAGCTCGAGAAGGCCGAGGACGGTCGCGTCACCTTCACCGGGGTCGACGAGGCCGAGCGCCGCACCGACTATTTGTACATTACACGCGACGCGCTCGTGGCCGCCGCGGCCGGCGCCGAGCCCGCGATTGGCAACGTGCTCCAGGGGCAAGCGAAGATCGTCGACGAGGCGCCCGCGCGCGTCCTCGCAGCGCTCGACAAGGACCTCAACACACCGGTCGCCCTCTCGGTCATTGGCGATCTCGCCAAGGCTGCGAATGAGATCGTGGTGCAGATCGCGAAGCTCAAGAAAGACAAGGCCGTCTACGACTCGGCACGCCAGCTCGCCGCACAAGCCGTGCACGCGCTCGACGGCTCGTGCGCGCCCCTCGGTCTGATGCAAGCAAGCTCGGAGGCGTACGCGGCGCGATGCAAGGTGCGTCGCCTCGCCATCCGCAAGCTCACCGCCGCGGACATCGACGCAAAGGTGCACGCGCGCACCGCCGCTCGCGAAAACAAGGATTTTGCGCGCGCCGACGAGCTCCGCAAAGAGCTCGGCACGCTCGGTATCGAGGTCCTGGACGCAGGCAACGCCACGTCGTGGCGGATCCTCGTTTGAGGACCGGCCCCTCCTTTCGCGCCAAGCTCGCGACGGGCACCCTCGTCGCCGTGACCGCCGTCGTGCTCGCCGGTGCGCCTGCATGCTCGACTACACCGGCCGACGTGGGTCCGGTCGTGAAGTGCGACTCCACGGTGCTCGCGACCCACGAGACGTTCGCGCTCGCCGACGTCGCGGTTCACTTCGAAGGCGACGGTCCGCGTATCGGCATCGTGCGCAGCGACGTCGCGTCGTACCTCGGCCGCATGTGGGGCGCGCCTGGTGGGCGCATCGACGTGCCTACCGACAAACCCGACTTCGCCAAGCGCGTGACGATCTGGATCTCGACGAGCGACGCCGCGCGCCGCGATGCCGGCAATGACAACGACGACGGCTACGCGATCAAACGCATCGACGACGGCGGCAAGGCCAAGATCGTCGTCGCCGCAAAGGACGCGGAGCACATCGCCTACGCGACCTACGCTCTCCTCGAGGAGCTCGGCGCGCGCTTCTTCCACCCGCGGCAAGAGCTGGTGCCGGCGTTCGCCACGCCGCGCATTCCGGCCGCTATGACGATCGCGCGTCGGCCGACGATGGAGCAACGCGGTCTCCAGCTCCATACGCTGCATCCGATCGAGTACCTCGCAACGCTGAACGATCCGACCGACGAGCACCTCGCGGAAGCGCGCCAGCTGATCGACTGGCTCGTGAAGACCGGGCAGAACCACATCCAGTGGCCGCTCCTCGCGACCGTCGACTTCGAGAAATGGAAGCCGTTCGCGCAAGCGATCCTCGACTACGCGCACCTCCGCGGCGTGACCGTGGGCGCGGTCGTTCAAACTTTCGGCGGCTCCGCGCTGCAGAACAACTGGGTGCTGATCAAGAGCTCGAAAGAGCCTTACCAGCCGCAGATCGAGGAGTCGCTCGATCGCCTCTTTCAGATTCGTTGGGACTACCTCGAGCTCGCGCTCGGCGAGTTCTTCGACGCCGATCCGCACCTCGTCGTCGCGTGGCTCGATCACGCGTTGCAGTACGCCATCTCGAAGGTGCCGGAGCTCCGTGTCGACGTGCAGAACCACGTCGGCAACTACGCGAACCTCTCCGTTCAGTACGACGGCAAGACCGAGTATTTCTACCACCTGCCGCGGCACGCCGATCCGCGCCTCGGGCAGAGCGTGCACACGCTCGCCTTCTACGATCTCTACCGTCCGTGGGCGACCTACGCGCACGAGGACTTCCACGCGCAGCACGAGTACCTGTTCGAGGTTCACCCGGCGCGCCGCGTCTCCTACTTTCCCGAGTCGGCGTACTGGATCACCGCTGACATCGACATTCCGCAGTTCTTGCCGATGTTCGTCGAGGCGCGCTTCAACGACATCACTGGCCTCACGCGCGAGACCAAGGAGCGCGGGCTCCCGCCGGTGTACGGCCACATCCTGTTCTCGTCGGGGCACGAGTGGGGCTACTGGATGACGGACTACCTCGCCGCGCACATCATGTGGCAGCCCGAGGAGTCTCTCGAGCACGCCTTTGGCATCGTCGGGTCGGCGTACGGAGACTGCGGCAACGACATCACGGCATCGCTCGTCCAGCTCACGGCGCTGCAGAAGAAGTACCTGTTCGAGCAGCGCCTCGCGGGCTACCTCGCCGGCGAGGATCAGGTCATCGACTTCGGCTACATCTCCGGTTTCGAGACGCACGCGCGCCGCGTCGCCTTCGAGAAGGTCATCACGATGACCGAGCCCGAGCGCGTCACGTTCGAAAGAGACATCGTCGGCTCGCTCGAAGCGATGGCGAAGGAGACGCGTCCCATCGAGGACGGGCTCGCAGCGCGCTGCCGCGGCGCCGACGCCACGCTGAAGCCCTGGTGCGAGGAGCTCGAAGACGGCACGCACATCGTGCGGCTACGGCTCGAGCACACGGCGCTCCTCTACCGCGCCGTGCTCGCAAAAGCGCGCAATCAAGATGGCAACGATTTGCTCGCACGCGCGCGCTCGGTGACGGGCGAGGCGCGCACCGTGATCGAGCACCGCGAGAAGGGCTACCGCTTCGACGCGAAGCGCCTCACCGACGCGTACGTGAACGTCACGCGCTACCCCTTTGGCTACCTCCGCCAGGCGCACACGCAGTGCTTCTGGCGCCGGCGTGAAGAACAGGTCGCGTATGTGCTCGAGTTCGGGGTCGCGAGCTCGCTCGTCGGCCTTCCGAGCTGCCTCGACTGAGCGCAAATTCGAGAGGTCGTTCGGCTGCGACATGGGCTGTCGTGGCGCGTGAGAGAATGGTCGTTCTTGTGACGCAACTTTCGTCGGAGGGAGCCGAGGGCTTGTCATGAAAAGATCACGCATCGTTGGTGTCGTCGGCATCCTGGGTTCCTTGAGCACGGTCGCTGCATTCAGCGTCGCCTTCAGCGCCTGCAGCGACGACGGCGCGATCACCGTCGCAGCGGAGGACGGCGGCCTCACCCCCGGCCAAGACAGCAGCGGCCCTCCGCCCGTCATCGGCGGCGGGAACGACGCCGCGACCGATCCCGACAACTTCGTCCCGCCGGGATGCGTCGTCAAGTCGACGCCCGCCGACGATCCCTGCGTGATCATCGAAGCGCTCGGGGTGTTCGTCTCGAAGAAGTTCGGCGGCGCGCTCACGACCGGCGGAAACGGAACGCTCAACGCGCCGTTCGCCTCGCTGCAGAAGGGCATCGCCGAAGCGAAGCGCTTGAACAAGCGCGTCTACGCGTGCGCCGAGACGTACGACGAAGCGATCACGTTCGAGAACGGCGTCTCGGTCTTCGGCTACTTCAACTGCGACAAGCAGACCTGGACGGTCATCCCGCCGCCGGCGAGCACCGACAGCGGCGCTCCCTCCACCGGATTGCGCGCGCGTATCGCCGCGCCGACGAGCCCCGCCGCACGAGCGAGCGGCATTGCGAACGACACGGTGATCGAGTCCGTCGACATCATCGCGCCCGATGCCACGACGCCGAGTGGGAGCTCGATCGGTTTGATTGCGAGTGTCTCTCCCAAGCTCGAGCTCAGTCACGTGAAAGTCCACGCCGGTATCGCCAGGAAGGGCGACGATGGCGTCGCGGGCGTCCAGATTCCCGATTCACCGGGAACCCGCAACGGCGAGTCGGGCTACTCGCCCGAGTGGTGCCACTACCCCGCCGGCTTCTGTATCCCGGGCAACCCCTGCGTCGACGACACGTGCGTTCTCCATCATGGCAACCGGGCCGGCGGCACGAATGCGTGCACTGGCGGTCAACCCGCGGGTCCTGGCGGGCGGGGCGGTAGCGGTGGCCACTGGGTTAAAAATGCGAACGCCGTGTGCGGCTTTGGTTATGTCGACACGATCATCGGGCACGTCGCGGCCGGTGGTGCCCAACCGGCGACTGCCATGACGAACACGGGCGGCAACTTTGGTGAGCCCTATGTGAACCCGACGTCGGGCTCGTGCGCTCCGCTGGCCACGAGCGGAGTGGCGGGGGGGAACGGCTCGTCCGGAACGGACGGAGCGTCGGCGCCATCCGGAACGATCACGCTCACCGGCTACGACCCCGGAAATGGGACTCCAGGCACGAGCGGCGCGCCGGGCCAGGGGGGCGGCGGCGCGGGAGGAAGCGTACCGCTCGACTACACCCACCCGTACTACACGAACGGCCAGGACTACTGGGGTGCGTCGGGCGGCGCGGGCGGTGCGGGTGGATGCGCGGGCGTTGCGGGCACGGCCGGAAAAGGCGGCGGCGCCAGCATCGCCCTCGTTCTCTACGATGCTCCGATCACGTTGCGCACTTGCACGATCGAAGCGAGCAACGGCGGTGCCGGTGGCGCCGGCGCGCTCGGAAGTGACCCGACGCCCCCGGGCGAGGCGGGCACGCACGCCGGCATCAGCGCCGAAGGGTTCGTCGGCGGCCGCGGCGGCGAGGGTGGCCGATCGGGTGTGAGCGGCAGCGGCGCCGGCGGTCATTCCATCGGCCTTGCCGTTCACGGTGCGCAGCCGACCCTCGTCAGCACCCCGGATGCGACGATCGGTGCTGCCGGCGGCGGGGTCGCCGCGGTCGCTGGCTCGGGAAAGACCGTTCCGGCGTCGGGCCCCGGCATCGCTGCGACGGTCCATACGTTCTGATCGCTTCGACCGACCGCGCCTTCAGGGCGTGACGATGTGACCACTCGCCGCGATGCGCACCGTGCGTGTCGCGGCGAGCTTCGTTTCGACGACCCCCGGCAACACGCGCGTGAGCGGTAGGCGCGATTTCGGATCGACGACGCGCGGGACCACGCCAAGGTCGAGCGGACGAGGCCACGTCATCTTTGCGAGCCGGTCGTAGCGAAAGGCGAGCGCGTGATCGCCGTCCTCGCCGTGCGCGTGCTGCACTGCGACGACGCCGTCGGTACCATCGAACGCGAGGGAGATCGGCGCGGCCTGGCGCCACGCGGCGCCAACCGGAGCGCCTTCGCCCCACGCGAGCATGCCGCCCTCGGTGAGCATCTGCGCGCGCGCGGCTCCATGCCACGAGGCCACGACCACGAAGCCACGCCCTGGCCACCACAAAGTGCTGAGCGCATCGCACGCGTCGAGCGTCATCAGCTGGAAGTCACCGAACGGTGCTCCATCGGCGTCCCAGATGCGCGCCGCGATCACGCGCGTCGGCGGATCGTAGAGCGCGAGAAACACGCGACCGTTCGGCGCTGCCGAGATCGCGATCTCGGTCACGCCTGGAACCACGCCGCCGACGGGACGCTCCTTCGACCAAACGAGCTTCTTTTCCGCGGTAATGAGCATCAACAGCGGCGCGTCATCGACGCCGGCATCAACGCCCGCAGCACGCGTCGCGCGCTTCGTCGAGGTGAGCAGGAGCGCGTGATCGCCGTTCGCGAGCAACGCGTCTTGCAACGCGAGCGGGAGGTACGATGCGCCGAAGTGCTTCTCGATCGCAGTCGCGTGCGGAAGGGCGAGGGGCTCGTCGGCGAGCTTGGTCACGAGCGCACGGCGCGCCTCGGCTGGCGTGAAGTCTCCACGCACGGAGGGTGCGATCGATGCATGTGATGCGCTCGACACGCTCGAAGATGACGTGGCGGCCGAGGCGCTCGACGCGTTCATCGACGCGCTCGCAGCGACGCTCGCGAACGGCGATGCATCCGCGCCTTGCGCGCTTGGCTTCGAGCACGCGAGCGGCACCAGCGAGAGAGTCACGACGATCGCGAGGAGCCGCACGCGCACGATCCTAGCGGAGATGCATGTTCAACGCGGACCGCCCGGCGCACCAGGACCGCCCGGCCCACCACGCCCACCAGGTCCACCAGGTCCACCAGGCGGCGGCCACGGACGGTCGCGCCGCTCGGCGAGGAGGGCGTCGAACTTCTGTTGCTGGTCCGGCCGCAGGAGCGCGCGGATCTCCGCGTCGGCCCGCTCCTTCTGCTCGCGGAGGGGCTGGCCACATCGCTCGAGCATGTCCTTGTAGAGACCGCGCGAGTCGACGCCGTCCTTCGCGAGGATCGCGCGGACCTTCTCTTCTTGGGAAGCGTCGAGGTCGAGGCGACGTGCGAGGCCATGCGCGCGGTGCTGCTCGAAGGCGCCGCCCTCGGCCATCGCACGCGCATGCCCGCTGCGCACGATCGCAAACGCGATCGCGCCGCCCGTTCCCGCGCCGAGCGCGAAGACCAGCGCGAGCACGATCGCGCCGCGAAAACGGCGGGTCACCACGCGGTCTCCACGTCACCGTACGACGACGCGAACGCATCGTCGTACGCGCGATCGCTTTGGACGGCCCAGACCATGCCGAGCACCGCCGCGAGCGCGGCGATCGGCACGAGGCGCCGCGCCGAACGCACGGCGTCGTCGATCCAGCTCGGCTCGATGACGGCATCTTGCTCGGCGATCGCGCGCGCCACTCGTGCGCCGAAGTCGCGGCGTGGCTCGACGTTCTTCGTCGCGTTCGTCAGTCGTGCCAGCCGTGCGTCGATGTCGTCGTCGTGATCCTTCATGACTCTTCCTTCTTTTCACGTTCGTCACGTTTGCCACGGAGAGAGCTCCGAGCTCGCACGAGGCGCTGCTCGACCGCGCCTTCGCTGCACTCGAGAACCTCGGCGATCTCCGCCGAGCTCATTCCTTCGACGGCCTTCAGCACCATCACCGCCTGCTGCTCTTCGGGAAGCTCGCCGAGCCACGACGCCAGCTCCTTTAATGCGAGGCGCGCCTCGGCCGACTCGGCGCCGTCCCAACCACCACCTTCGACAGCGACGTCGTCGGTGAGCTCGACGTTCTTCGTGCGCAGCTTTCGCTTTGCGTCGATCGTCGCGTTGACGACGATGCGGTAGAGCCAAGTCTCCACCTTGGCGCGTCGATCGAATCCGCCTGCAAGAAGCGCCTGGTACGCCTTCACGTACGCCTCTTGAACGACGTCTTCTGCGTCTGCCACGTTCCCCAACATTCTAGCGCTCAACCGGACGAGCCGTGCGCTCGTCGCGTCCACGAGCGCCTGGAACGCGGACGCGTCTCCGGAGAGAATCCGGTCGATCACATCCTTGAGGCTGCTCAACCGTCGTCTCCACTGTCATGCACCTGAAAGTCGGACGAAAGCACCGAGGATTTCCCTACGAGAAAAAATTCTTTCGGTGCGGCGTAGGGTCCGGGGTCTGGCCGGCGTCGAACCTTCAGACGACACGGAACACTGGCCGCGCCCTGAAGAGAGGCGCAGGAGAAAAATCGATGAAGACGGCGATGAAGATGTTTGCAGTGGCGATGCTGACGAGTGGCTTTGCGGTCTCGGGCCTCGTCGGTTGCTCCGGAAACGAAGCGTCGGAGAAGGCCCCCGCGACCAGCTCCACGGCGGCGAAGACCGATCAGGCCGGGCTTCAGGGTGACCGCGGCAACCCCGAGCGCTTCCTCCAGAAGTTCGACGCCAACAAGGACGGCAAGGTTCAGATCGCCGAGCTGCCCGAGCGCATGCAGAAGTTTCTCGGCAAGGCGGACACGAACGGCGACGGCGTGATCAGCGCCGACGAGATGAAGGCGCACGGCGACGCGATGCGCGCCGAGCACTTCGCCAAGGGCGACAAGAACAGCGATGGCGCGATCGACGCGACCGAAGCGGGCGATCATTGGGAGCACCTCAAGGTCGCCGACGCCGACAACGACGGCAAAGTCACGCGCGTCGAGATGGACAAGGCCGCGGCCGACGGCAAGCTGCACCCGATGGGGCATGGCGACCATGGTCCGCGCGGTGAAGGTGCGGACGGCGATCACGAGCGCCCCTCGCCCGAGGCGTTCTTCAAGAAGCTCGACAAGGACGGCAACGGCACCATCGACGCGAGCGAGATCCCCGATCGCATGAAGGAGCACGTCGCCGACATCGACACGAACAAGGACGGCAAGGTCTCGCTCGACGAGCTCAAGGCCGCGAAGCCTCCGCACCACGAGCGCGAGCGTGGTGAGCGCGGCGAGCGTGGTGATCGCCAAGGCCCTCCCCCCGGCGGCCAGGTACCGGTCGCACCGGTCGCTCCGCAGGCGCCTGCAGCGAAGTAGCCGATTAGTCGACCGAGCCGAGCTTGCGCTCGAGGGCCTCGAGGTGCGCTCGCACCTCGGGGTCAGCTCCGCGAAGCGCCTTCACTTTGCGGACGGCCGACATGACCGTGGTGTGATCGCGGTTTCCGAAGGCGCGACCCAGCTCGGGGAGGCTGCACTTCAGACGCTCGCGGCACAGGTACATGGCGACGTGCCGCGCGAACGCGATGCTCTTGTGGCGATCCTTCGAGAGAAGATCGCCACTCTTCAATTTGAAGTGGTGACAGACGACGCGCTGCACGTCCTCGACACTCTGCTCGTTCGCGCGGGTCGACGACGACATCGCGATCTCGCTGCGTGCGAACTCGATGTCGATCGTCTTCGAGACGAGTGACGCCTTGGCGGCGAGTCGGATGAGCGTGCCTTCGAGCTCGCGCACGTTGCTGCGGACCGATTGCGCGATGAAGTAGAGGACGTCGTTGTCGACCTCGATGCCTTCGATCTGTGCTTTTTTCCGCACGATCGCGACGCGCGTCTCCAGCTCTGGCGCCTGGATGTCGGCGACGAGCCCCCACGTGAAGCGCGAGATGAGGCGCTCTTCCATGCGCTCGAGCTGCTGCGGGTATTTGTCGCTCGTGACGATGATCTGTTTGTCGGCCTGGTGAAGCGCGTTGAACGCGTGGAAGAACTCTTCCTGCGTCTGCGTCTTCGAAGCGAGGAACTGGATGTCGTCGACGAGGAGGAGATCGCACTTGTCGCGGTAGCGGGTGCGGAACTCGTTCATCTTCTGGTCCTGAAGGGCCTGAACGAACTCGTTGATGAAGCGCTCGGCCGAGATGTAGAGGATGCGCGCAGCAGGACGCTCGGCGCGAACGCGGTGCGCAACGGCGTGGACGAGGTGCGTCTTGCCGAGGCCGGTGCCGCCGCACAAAAAGAGCGGGTTGTGACGGCGCCCGCCGCCGCCCGCCGCCGCGATCGAAGCCGCGTGCGCAAGCTGGTTCGACGGACCCACGACGAAGTTCGAGAACGTGTACTTCGGGTTCAGGCCTTCGATCGGCGCAGCCACCGAACGCAAGTGCGGCTCGGCATTGTCGCGTGAGGTGCTGGGCGGCGGGTACGAGATGCGGCTCGAGGAGGGTCCCTCCGCTTCTTGCGCGAGCGCAGCGGTGGCCATCGCCGCATCGCCTACCGCGAGATGGCGCGGGCGCACGCCGCCACCGTGGCCGAGACCTTGAGACGATCCGTTCGTGGGCCCGACCGCGACGACAGGCTGCTCGAGCCGACCATCGATCGTCCACGCGACCTGGATGCTCCAACCGGTCTTGCTCCGGATGTGATCGGTGAGCGTCGGAAGGAAATGCTCGTCGACCCACTCACGCACGAACTCGTCGCGCGCACGGAGCCCGAGGACCCCCTCGGTCAGTCCGTCGAACTGGACCCCGGAGAACCACTGGTCGAAGCTCCCCGGCGACTTGTCGCGCGTGAACGCGACGGCCTCGTCGAATAGCTCGTTCGTCATGTTCGGACGTGCGCCCTCAGCGCCCTCACCTGACAGCTGCTTGTTCTCTTCCAACGACACTCTAGTTGCTCTCCCCAGACCGCTTTCAGCGTCCACAAGTTCTCCACAGACTGTGGACAAACCTGTTCGTCCTCCGCGCCTTCGCCTTCGGTACGCGGAGTCATCTCAAGACAAAAAACCTCCCAACGGAGCGCGAGGGCATTTGGTGGCGTACCGGCGGGCCGTCCACGGGACGGGGCTGGGGCCTGCTGCTCTTCGGGCTCGGATGGGGGAAAGTCGGTACGCGCTGGGACAACCACCCCACCGCGCCTACTGCAACTGCACGGCTCGGCGGTCGGTGTCTCGACGCGAGAGATGGAGCTACCACCCCCCATTGACCGGCGTCCACGCCGATCGTTCATTTGGATGTCAAGTTATCGACAGTGCTCCCCTTTTTTGGTTGTAGACCACCACGAATCTCACCCCGCGGGAGGAGCCCTGGGCTCAGTGGCGCTGCGGACAAGCCCTGCAGTAACGCCAACCCTTCGAGGTCTCTTCGAAATCGGGTCATGTGCGAAATTGCGTACACGCGGCGACTCGACTTTCTCCGTCGATCTAGGTGTCAAGAGACACCGATCGGCGGCAAATTCCAGCGTGCGGACACCACGTGCGCCCTACATGGACCTCCGGCTCGACCGGAACCGAGCGCTTCAGCCGCGGATGGGTCGCGTCGAAAATTGTTCCGGAGGGTGCAGGGTGTGTAGGGTCCGGGCCAAGCCGGATGACTGTACCCGCACGCCACCGCAACACTCGAACGCGTCATGCGTTGCTTCTCACAGCTACGCTTGTGCTTCATACAAGCGCGGCGCATGCCGATCCTTCGAGCACCTCGCCCGAGCAAGGTTACGACCTCGGCGAGGTGCAGAGCCCGCGCGCTGTCGGCATGGGGGGCGCGCAGACCGCGCTCGGAACGTCGACCACCGCACTGTGGTTGAATCCGGCGAACCTCCCGGTCGCGCGCGTCTACCACTTCGAAGCGCTCGCCGCGATCTCGCCCGACGCGCGCCGTCAGAGCTATGGCGGCGCAGTCGTCGACTCTTCGACGAGCAAGCTCGCGGGCGGGTTCGGCGGAACGTGGAGCATGCTCGACCCCGATGGCATTCGCCGATCGTGGACCGACTTTCGTCTCGCGCTCGCCTACCCGCTCGCCGACAAGATCTCGCTCGGCATGACCGGCCGCTACCTTCGAGCGAGCCAGGCGATCTCGACGGGCCCGCTCGGCGCGAGCACCGCGTCAGGGGGCACCGCTGGCGATCCGCTGTTCAACTCCTTCACCTTCGACGCGGGCCTCACCGCCGCGCCGGTCAAGGGACTTCAGGTCGGCGTCGTCGGGCACAACCTCACGAACCCCGGAACCTCGCTCGCGCCGACCACGCTCGTCGGCGGCCTCGGCTTCACGTCGTCGATCTTCTCGATCGAGGGCGACGTGATGGCCGACTTCACCACGTGGAAGTCGACGCGCGGTCGCTACATGCTCGGCGGTGAGGTCTTCCTCGCCGATCACTTCCCGCTTCGCCTCGG
Organism: uncultured Polyangiaceae bacterium; assembly: GCA_964236615.1. Taxonomy (GTDB): domain Bacteria; phylum Myxococcota_A; class Polyangia; order Polyangiales; family Polyangiaceae; genus CAXSGV01. The sequence continues at coordinate 10,318 of CAXSGV010000006.1, read as the reverse complement.
CTACCGTTACGACGACGGCCAGAAGGCCCACGCGATCAGCGCCGGCGCCGGCTATGTCGATCGCAAGTGGAGCTTCGAGCTGAGCGCGCGCCGCGACGTCGTCGCGGATCATCCGATGACGATCATGGTGGCCGGCCTTCGTTACTTCTACGAGTCCGCAGGCAGTGAAGGCGGCGACGCGGGCGGGATGGACTCCTCGTTCTGAGCTTCTCGTGAGCCTCGACGCTCTCTACTAGGGCGTCGTCCAGAAGCGCACGCAGAGGTCGTCCGAGGGGTGGCGCACCGAGAGCACCGGTGCGATGGGCAGTGGCGGCGTGCGAGGGGGCGTCTGCGCGGGCTTTGGGACGAGCGCGATGGCAAGCGGCCAGGGGTCGGCGTCCGCCCCGCACAAGTGAGCCTCGGCCCGCAGCAGCCACTTGGGATCGGTGGATGCAATCTGCACGCGTCCGAGGGTGAGCGGGGTGCCTGCCGCTGCGCCGAGACGCACGACGACCTCGCGGCCCGTGCGCGCGTCCTCGGGCGGAACGGCGAGGATGGTGCGGACGCGCACGGCCGCCATCGCGCCGTCGTCGGTAGCGCGACGGAAGCTTGCGTCCTTCACGTGCAGGATGACGCCGGCCATCGTGAACGGACCCAACAGCGGTTGGGCGCTCGTGGGGCGGCGCCCGGCGCGCTCGGTGTCGACGGGCTCGCCTGCGTCGTCGGCCGCGGCCTCCAGCGCGCCGTCCTTCACGGAGAGGAGCCGCGCGTCGATAGCCTCGGGCGCACCGGGCGCACCAAAGGCCACGAAAAGATCGAGATCACCGCTGCGCCAGGTGCCGCGCGGCATGTTGATGTCCTCGATCACGAGCACGCGATCACGCGCGACCTCGACCCGCACGCGCGCGATGCTCGGTAGCGAAGGCAAGGGTGGCGCAG
>CAXSGV010000006.1:3258-9390 GCA_964236615.1 uncultured Polyangiaceae bacterium | reverse complement strand
TGGCGCAGGCGGTCGAGGCGGCGGCGCAGGCGGTGCCGCGGGCCGGCGCGCGGCTGGCGGCGCGACGGCTCGCGCAGGAGAAACGAGCAGGCTCACGACGGCGACCGCGACGAGGGTCGCCGACACATCAACCCAACGCACGCTTCACCCGAGCACCTGCTCGAAGCCGCGCGCGAGGACGGCGGCGTGCGCGACCTCGGTGGCGGTAGCGTCCTCTTCCGGCACGGCCAGCATCGCGCGACCACGCAGCGCATCGAACGCGCGCGGGTTCTTGAACCAATCTTCGTCGAAGCGATCTTTGAGCTCGCGCTCGAGCCGCGGCGCGGTGACGGTGCCGAGCAAAATGGCCGCCTCGTCGTCGCGCGCGATGGGCCACGCGCCGGCGAGCTCCGAGGGAAGCGACGCGCCGAGCACGCGGTAGGTGAGCTCCTCGAAGAGATCGCGCGGTGTCGCCCGTGGATCACGCGCAAGCAGCCACCGCATCGCGCGAAGGCGCACCTCGAAGAGGAGCGTGAACGTGATCGTCCGCGCTTGCATCGCGGCGACGCGCGCGCTCGTCTCGAGGGCCTTTTTTTGAAACGCCGGCGAGGCCGCGAGGGAGCCGAAGACCGCGCCGACACGGTGCGCGTCGACGAAGTACGGATCGTCATGAAGTGCGAACGGCGCGCGGGGATCGGCCGCACGACGAAGCGCACCGCCGAACGCTTCGAGGGCGCGTGCAAACGAGGCAGCCCCTGTGACCGGCGCGAGCGGACCGAGCTCGATCGGCATGCCGTGAACGTGCGCGCCGAAGAGCTCAGCGAGCCAGCGATCTTGTGGGCGACCTGGCCAGCCCTCGGCCGCATCGCGCGAGAGCGCGGCGCGGATGGCGTCGACGCCCGAGGGTAAGACCTCGGCGAGATCTTGTTTCTTGCGCCACTCGCGTAGCGTCGCTCCGGCGAGATCGTCGGTCGCTGCGAGAACGGCGCGCGCGAGCGCATCGCAATCGGCGGCCGGCGCGGGCGCGAGGCCGGCTTCACCCTCGAGCCCGAGGCGGTGCAAGACCTCGTCGCGACGTTCGCGCCGCGCACGCACGAGGGGCCCGACGTCGGAGCCACGCTGCGCCGCTGCGTCGAGGGAGGCGATGCTCGCAGGCCGCGAGGGCTCATGGACGATGCCGCGCCACGCTTCGTTCCAGCTGACCTCGCGCGCGGGCTCGAGTGTGATGCGCGCGTCGCGAGCGGCGCACACGCGAGCGAGCGCGACGTCTGCCTCGCGGGTGTTGCGCGCCTGGAGAAGACGCGCGACCCACCGACGAAGACCGCGTCGAAGAGCGACCTCCGCCTGCGGCGGCGAGCCGCTGCCGAGCGCGTCGTAGAGCGCCTTGTTCGCGACGGAGCGGTACGTGAGAAACACGTCGGTGTCCGCGTGCGCTTCGGGATCGCGCGCGAGATCGCGCCGCCAGCGCTTCCATGCGGCGTGCGCACGGCGAACGGCCGCATCGAGCGCGACGAGATCGTGGGTGCCGGGCTCGAGCATTCGTCAGCCGTGGATCGACGCGCGGCGCTCGCGCTTCTCTTCGGCGCCGAGGTTTTTGACGATCTCGCCCTCGAGCGTGCTCAAGAGCTCGAGCCGCGCGTCGACCTCCGCCGTGGCGCCATCGGCCGCGGTGACGGCGAGGTCGACGAAGGTGCGGTAATGGCGCGCCTCGCAGGCGAAGAGCTCGGTGTAGAATGCATGTAGATCGGCGTCGGCCACGACCTCGTCGCGCGCGAGCAGGAGCTTGAAGCGCTCGCACGAGCGCGCTTCGATGACGGCGCCTACGAGCAACCGATCGACGAGGCCCACACGCGGCAGACGCGAGTGCGGAAGCTTCGGGACCGCGCTACGGAGCTTCGCGGCGTAGGCGTCGACGGGCGGCGTACCGAGCGCAAGACCGCGCCGCTGGATGAAGCCGACCACCCGCTGGAAGTGCTCGATCTCTTCCCGCGCGAGGTCGCTGAGCGCGATGACGAGCCCGAGGTCGTCGGGATGACGCAACGCGAGCGACAACGCGTTCGACGCCGCCTTCATCTCGCAGTGCGCGTGGTCGATGAGCACGTCGTCGAGCGAGCGCGCCGCCTCGGCCGCCCATCCCTCGTCGCTCGTGACCTTCAGGCAGAACATGACGGCACTGATTCTCGCACGTTTTCAGCGCAAAAAGGCGAGCGGCGCGATCACGACGCGAGGGTCGTGCGGTACCGTCGGAGCCCGACGTGCGCGCCCCACGCGGCGAGCGGAACAGCGAGCACGATGGACGCGAGCGGCGCCGCCGAGATCCCGAAGCTCGCGCACGCGAGGACGCTGACGATGAGTGACGTCATCAATCCCGCGAGCGCGGCCTCACGCACGCCTGCGCCCGACGCGGCGCCCCAACGTCCGACGAGGTAGCCACCGAGGAACGCGCCGAGCGCGAGCGCGAGCGCGGGCAGACCGAGGACGATGATCGCGAGCTTGGTGCGGTCGCCACCTTGAAGACGCGCGATCGCGGCCGCCGTCTCCTCGGGGCTATCCAACGTGCCGAGAAAGCTCGCAATCGCGCGCGACTTGATCGCCTCGGCCACGTACGCGAGCGGTAACCACGCGCCGAAGATCGCAGCGGTGCCAAAACCAATCCACTGCCAGGGAGGGCGCTTCTCGTCGTCGTCGCCGTCCTCGGGGTCCACTGCCGGCGCGGGTGGGGCGGTGCTCGGAAGTACCGGCAGCTTTCGCTTCGTCGCCACGCAGGCACGTTAGCATTCGAGGAAATCCCGTGGACCCGAAGCTCACTCTCCTCACCCTGCGCATCCGCTTTTGCGAGACCGATCTCATGGGGATCGTGCACCACGCGAACTACCTCCAGTATTTCGAGGCCGGACGCGTCGAGTGGCTCCGACGCCGCGGCGTCACCTACGCGGACTGGGCGCGACGCGGCATTCACTTGCCGGTCGTCGACGCGCAGCTCCGCTACCGCGCGCCCGCGTACTTCGATGATCTCGTCGTGGTCGAGACGCGTCTGACGGCGCTGCGCAGCCACTCGCTTCGCTACGACTACGTCATCCTCCGCGGCCCAACGAAGCTCGCCGAAGGGTCCACGCGCCTCGCCTGCGTCGACGCAAAGCACGCGCTCATGCAGATCCCGAGCGACGTCGAGCACGTCTTGCGCGCCGGCGAGGTGACGCCGGGCGTGGATCCAAATTCGCCTACGCCGCGGTGAAGGAAGTACACTCGCGCCGTGCTTGCCGCTTTTTCGTGGTCTCGCGTGGGCATCGCCCTAGCCTCCGTCGGTGTTTGCCTCGGTGGAAGCGGTTGCCACAAGACGGGGTCGCCGCGGCTCGAGGGGCACTGGCGCGGCTCGAAGGCCGAAGGCGTGACCTCGGATGTGCAGCAGGCCGCGAACACGTTCGCGCTCGATACCGAGCTCGACGTGAAGGGCGAAGCCATCAGCGTGCGCACGCCAAAGGGCAAGCAGGCCGGCAAATTCAAGGTGGTCAAAGAGGACAAGAAGAGCGTCGTCATCGTGACCGACGCCGACGGTCCGAAGGACGAGCAGACCTTCACCTTCGACGACGAGCGCACCATGCGGTGGAAGGTCCTCGAAGGGAAGACGATCACTTTTCACCGCGAGTAGCCGTCGCGAGCCTTCAGCGGTGCACGGGCTCACGCGCGACGCGCAACGCGAGGTTGCGCTCGCCGCGGCGTAGCTTGATGACGACATCGTCGCCGAGTGGGCCACTCAGCTTTCCGCGAGCCGCAGCGATACTGGCGATCTTGACGCCGTCGACCTCGACCACGACATCGCCTGGCGCCAGCCCGGCGCGTTCGGCGGCGCTGCCATCGGCCACGGCAACGAGCACGACCTCGTCGGCGTTGGTGAGGCCGAGCGTGACCGCGACACCGCCCGAGGATGCAGGCTCGACTGTTTTCTCGTCAGCGGCTTGCTTCAGCACGATGCGAACGCCATCGGTCGTGCGGCCCGCCACGACACGCAGGCCTTCGGCGCGGCCGCGGCCGACGTCAGGCGCGAACGCTTCGAGCGACGCGGTGCCCTCGGCCAGCTCCCCCAAGTGAAAATGCCCGCGCGCGTCGGTCACGGCCAAGCCGCTCGGCGATGCCCCAACGGCGAGGTAGGTCGGTACGCGGTCGCGCGCGATACGTGCACCCTGCACGGGATCGCCGCGCGCGTCGACGATGATGCCTTCGACGATTGCCTCGGGCACGAGCTCGACGCGCGGGAGCTCGCTCGGGCGCTGTCCACTCGACGCTTCGATCGCGATGTCGCGTGCGAGCGGCGCGAAGCCGTTCGCGTGGACGCGAAGCCGCGCGGGGCCGGCGGCAAGCCCGGTCACGCGGTACTCACCGCGCGCATCGGAGCGCGCGTGCTTCGCCCCGAGCTCGGTGTAGAGCACCACGTCCGCGTCGGGGACGGGGTCCCCGCGATGCGATCGCACCTCACCCGATGCGCTCTCGGCGCGCGAGAGGACGATGTCGATCGCGGAGCTGGTCTTGTCGGTCGTGACCGCACGTGGTGCAAAACCAGGGGCCGAGGCTTCGAGGCGAAGCACGAGCCCTTTGCCGCCCTCGACCTTCGCTTCGCCGCGCGCGTTCGTGTAGACGGTCGCGCGCAAGGGGCTGTCTGCTTCGAGTGAGCTGACGCCGAGCTGCACCGCGTCGACGGCGTAACCGCGATCGTCCTTCACGCGAACGTCGATCGGCGGTCGCGGATCACCGAGCGTGATGGTCACCTCGCGCTTGCCCCCTTCCGGGATCGTGAGCGCGAGGCGCGCACGCACCTGGCCGACGTCCTCGTTGGTCGATACCGCGAGCGCGACCGCCTCGGGGAGCGAAGCAAACGCGAAGCTACCGTCGTTGCCAGTACGCGTCGTGCGCTCCATCGAGCCGCGCGTCGCGACGACCGTGACACGCGCGCCCACGACGGCACGACCTGACGGATCGAGCACGCGCCCCTCGAGCGCGCCGCCCGCGTGCATGACGACCTCCACCTTGGCTTCGCCGCCGGAGGTGAGGGTGACGAGGTCGCTCATCGCTTCGACGAACTGCGGGTGACGCACCAGCACGCGCACGCGCCCCGGCGACACAGGGGACGCGCGGAACGTTCCGTCGTTGCGCGTGACCCAGGGCTCGGCGGGGGGAGCCGCCACGCCTTGCGTCAACGGCACCGCCGCCGAGGTCGTGTGCGGGATCGCGGGCACCGGTCCCGGCATCACGCCGAGCTCACCAGCGGGTACGAGAGGGCGCGGACCGCCGAGCGCCGATTGGAAGTGCGCTTGCTGAAATTGCGTGCGGCGCGGGTCCTCGTCGATGGGCGCGCCGTGGAAATCCGTGCCGACCACCTCGAGTGTTGCACCGTCGACGGGGAATCCACGCGCATCGACGACGCGCCCCGAGAGCGATCCTGCGCGTGCAAGCTCGACGCGCACTTCCGCGTTCATCGGCTCCGGCACCGCAAGCCCACCGCGCGGGACGAAGCCATCGGCTTGCACCGACAGCGACGCGAGCGTGTGCGCGATCGGTCCGAGGCGAACGACGCCGTTCGCGTCTGTCACCCCTTCGACCGGAAACGGGCTGAGCCCGCCTTCGGCCAGCGTGACGCGTGCACCGCGCACCGCCGGCGCGTCCGTCCCCTCGCCTTCGACGACGCGTGCCGTCACGACCATGCCCGGCGCGAGCTGCAACGTGAGCTCCTTGCTCTCGCCCCCCTTCACGGCGACGCCGAGCTCGATCGCCGAGGCCTCCGTCTTTCTCGTGGCGCGCAGCGCGTAGCTTCCGGTGGCGAGTGAGGCCACGCGCGCGGTGCCCGTCGCGTCGGTGTCGGTGGCGCGCGCGGGCCACAGCGAGGCGCCGGCAATCAGCACGCGCGCACCGGCGGCGGGCGCACCGGCGGCGTCGATCACATGCAGGACGATCGTCGCGAGCTTTTTCAGGACGATGCGGGGTGACGCTCCTTCGGCGACGAAGCGCTCCGTCGCCGTGTCGAGACCGTTCGCGCGCGCGGTTACCGTGAAGGGACCTGCGCCGAGCCGATGCACGCGCACGTTGCCGTCGGCCCCCGTGCGGGCGCCAATCGGCAGCGGATCCTTCCCGACGATCTCGAGCTCCGCGTTCGCGATAGGT
>CAXSGV010000006.1:0-3248 GCA_964236615.1 uncultured Polyangiaceae bacterium | reverse complement strand
TCCACGACGCGCACGTCGAGGCGCCGCTCGACATCGAGGACGAGCTCGACCTCACGCGGGCCGCTCGCGAGCGCGACCATGATCGCGCCGCGCGCACGCTCGTCGGCGTCGGCGAGGATCCAGTGCTCCGCGCGCGGGAGTCCCGCGATCGTGGCGCGGCCTTTCGCGTCCGTCGTCGCGCTTCCGGCGAGGTGAACGCGTCCATCGAGGACCGCGAGCGCCTGCACGCGCGCGTTGCGAACCGGACGCCCGTCCTTGCCGACGACGAGGGCCTCGATGCTCGCGTCGCGGTCTTGCACCTCCGCAGGCACGGGGGGCGCGAGGTGCTCGATCACGACGACGCGAACGCGCGCGCCCGGGATACCGGCGACGTAGAGCGCGACGACGAGCGCCATGACGACCGAAGCCAACACGGCCCCGGCGTGGCTCACCCGCTCGTCCCAGGCGCGTGTCACGGCGGAGATGCTACGATCATTCCTCGTGACCCTCCTCTCGTCGGCGCGATCCAGAGAGGGGGCAGCGCGCCGCCGGGCCGCTCTATTCCTCGCCGGAGCTGCCGCCCTCGGCACCACGCTCATCGCGGCGTGCGGGGCCGATCGACCGCCGTACAGCACGGGCGACGGCACGACGACGTTTCGCGACTCGGGCCCTGGCTTCGATCTCGACGGCGCGCCCCTTCGCGAGGAGTGCGGGAAATTCGAGGACGGCGGCCCCTGCGGCTGCGTCGAGCTCTCGCTGCTCACCGACGTCCCGAACCTCTACTTCATCGTGGATCGCTCGGGCAGCATGCTCGATGGCAACAAGCTCTCGGCGGTGCGTGTTGCGATCGGACGTGTGGTCTCGAAGCTCGGGCCTCGGGCGAGCTTCGGTGCCGCGCTCTTTCCCGACACGCGAGTCAGCTCGTGCGCAGCGGGCGCCGAGGTCATGTCTGTGCGTCGCGGCGACTCGCCTGCAGGCAAGGCCGGCCCGACGACCCTGACGCTGCTCGCCACCACGAACGTCGCACCCGGTGGCGGCACGCCGACCGCAGCCACGGTGCGCGCGCTCACCGACAAGCTCACGTCGTTGAAGGGTCGCACCTACGCCATCATCGCGACCGACGGCGGGCCCAACTGCAACGAAGTGCGCGCGTGCGACGCGAACGAGTGCATGGCGAACATCGAGTCCGCACCGGGCTGCACACCAAACGCCGCCCCGAACTGCTGCGACAGCGCGACCTATGGCCTCGGAAACTGCCTCGACGGCAAGGCCACCATCGACGCGGTTGCTGCGCTCCACGCGGCGGGCGTACCCACCTATGTGATCGGCGTGCCAGGAAGCGGCGCCTACGCGTCACTGCTCGATCAGGTCGCGGAAGCAGGCGGCACTGCCCGCGCGGCCTCCCCGAAATATTTCCGGGTCGACGGCACCGACGACGCCTCGCTCAACAGCGCTCTCTCTCAAATCGCGGCGAAGACGACGGGCACGTGCGTGCTCCCGCTCTCGCCCGATCCACCCGATCCGAACCGCGTGAACGTCTACCTCGACGACGTCGTCGTCCCCAAAGACGCGACCAACGGCTGGAAGCTCGAAGGCGCCACCGTCACGCTGCTCGGCACCACGTGCGCGCGCGTTCTGTCGGGCGAGGTTCTCGGGCTTCGCGTCGTCTCGGGGTGCCCAACGGTCCCGCCAAAGTAGGCGTCGCCCGAACGATCCCGAGCCCTACCGCGAGTGGACACAGGCGAACTGGACGCAGCCCACGGCAAGGGCGAACGCCATCCCCGCAGTGAGGACGAACAGGCCGACCCGGGGAATTCGCTCGGCCAACCCGGTGCGTCGGGAGAGCGCGACGCCGATGACGAGAAGCACGACACCCATCCCGAGGAGCAGAAGTTGAACCGTGCTCACGCCAATGAGCATAGCACCCGTGATCTCTCGTGGACCTCGTGGCTCTCGGCCAGGAACCAGCGAGTGATCAGTGAAGCGTGTGCCAGGCGCCGTCGTGCTCGACGACCGGCAGTGGGGGACGCGCGGCGGCGGCGTGGGCCGTATTGCTCGCCAAGAGGACGCGTTCGCGTTCTTCGGCTTCCGCGATCGCAGCGTCGACGGCGGCTTCCTCGATCTCCCAGCGGTCGAGTGTCGCTTTCGCTTGGCGACGCCTCTTGATGTAGCCGTAGATCATCGCGAAGAAGAGAAAGACCCAGATGAGCGAGCCGCCCGTGATGATCGGCAGCATCGTGTAGCGCTTGCCGAGCTCGTCGCGCCATTGGTACTCGAGCTTGCGGAGGTCGGTGCCGTAGGCATCGGTGAGCGCTCGGTCGAACGAAGTGCCTTGACGCACGCGCTCGATGAGCGACGTGAAGCGCGCGCGGTCGGCGTCGCGGAGGAGGAAGCGCACGAAGTCCGCAGACTCGGCATAGGCGATGTTGACGTCGTAGCGATCGCGCGGAAAGCCCTGGTCGAGGTCGGACAGCGGAAGGATCGTTTTCGCGAGCGTCGCGTCCCACAACGTCTTCGTGCGGGCGAAGCGGCTCTCGCCCGACTCGTGCACGGCGAGGCCTTCGTTGAACCAGCGCGGCACGTGCTGGCCGAGCACCGCGTCTTCGAGGGCAACGTGCACGAGCTCGTGACGGAAGACCTCCTCGATGTCGGGTGCATCCTGACCCGCGTCGGGCGACTCGAGCGTGAGGAGCATCAAGTGGAGCGGCGGGTACGCCACGCCGCTCGCGTAGGCGGGAGGCGGGAGATCTTCCGGGGCGAGCGTTGCCATCTCGGACGCCGTGCGCGCGACGCGTAGCTCGACGTGATCGAGCACCGGTTGACCGAGGTCATTCGCGATCTTCTCTTTCATCGCGTCGGCGTCGCGGAACACGGGAGCGAGGCGCTCTTCGGCTGCGCGCACGTAGCGCACGTGCAGCCAACCGAGATCCTTCTCGGCGTAGTCGACGGGCACGTCGGGGATTTTGATCGACGTCGGGTGCAGAACGAGCGGAGCATCTTGCGGAGCCGACTCGACATCGGCCGCGAACGCGCGACGCGGGCCACCGAGCATCACCGTCAGAACGAGGAGCACGCCAACGAGCCACGAGCGAAGCGTGTGGAGGTAGGGCTTCACGGGGGCGATCACTTGGGGACCTGCATCTGAAGATGGATCGTGTCGGGGCTGTTGTCGCGTGTGGCGGCAAAGACAGCGACTCCGCCGAGAGCGGCAGCGCCGATGGCGCCCCAGAACCACGGGGAAACGTAGAATGGCTTCGAAGGGCCTTCCC
>CAXSGV010000005.1:20944-37484 GCA_964236615.1 uncultured Polyangiaceae bacterium | reverse complement strand
CCGCCGGCATCCGCGCTTCGCTCCAGTACTTCCCGCAGGGCAGCTCGTGCAGCACCTCCGTCTACCAAACGCCCGAGGTTGCGCTCACCGATCTCCCCAACGCGACGAGCTTCGCCGCTTCGTTCGCGAGCCACGATCCGGGCGGCGGCACGCCGACGCTCCCCGCGCTCACCGGTGCGCTGGCGCACGCGCAGACGGTGGCCGCTGCGCACCCCGGTGAGGCGACGGCAGTCGTGCTCGTCACCGACGGAGATCCCTCGGGCTGCAACAGTAGCGTGCAGAATACAGCGAATGCTGCGGCGGCGGCTGCGGGCACGACGAAGACCTACGTGATCGGCGTCGGCTCGAGCCTCACTGCGCTCGACTCGATCGCAGCCTCGGGCGGAACGCAGAAGGCGATCCTCGTGAACGCGACCAACGCAACGCAAGCCAACATGGAGCTTCAGGCGGCGCTTGCGAAGATCCGAGGCGCCGCGCTCTCGTGCTCGTACAAAATGCCGGCCCCGCCCGCGGGTCAGACGCTCGACATCACGACGGTGAACGTGAACTACACGGCCACCGGATCCGCGCCGCAAACGCTCACCTACAACAAGGACTGCACCGGCGGCACCGGCTGGCACTACGACAACCCGAACGCGCCCACCAAGATCGAGATCTGCAAGACCACGTGCGACAGTGCGCAGGCGGGCAAGTCCGGGAAGATCGACATCAGCGTCGGCTGCGCGACCAAGGGGGGCGTGGCCAAGTAAGGACTTCTGCGGATAAGCCAGCGACCGCTTTGCGGCAAAGGGCATCGGACTCGGCGAACCCGCCAGCTACCCCCTTTTTCCTGGAGAACTTCATGAAGACCATTGCTTCGATTGCCGCTGTTGTCGTGCTGGGCGCGCTCGCGCTCGCGTGCGGCGACAGCAAGACCGCGAACGACGTGAACAGCAAGCTCGCGGAGCCGGCGGACGTCAACCAGTCGCCGACCATGGGCGATGGCGGTGCGAGCGATCTCAACAAGGATCTCTCCAAGCCCGCCAGCGTCAACCAGTCGCCGAACCCGTCGAAGTAAGCGTTTCCTTCGAAACGCCGCGAGGCGTCTGCGCACGAGTCGCGGGCGCCTCGTTTCGTTTCCATTGCTCGAGCAGCTCGCGATCGTCGTCGCGCTGCCACGGATGAAAATCCCGACGAAAGTAGTCGAGGTAACCCGGCAGGAGCTTGCGCATGGCGCCGGGGCTGACGAACAAGTAATCGAATAGCTTCGCCCACTCGCGCGGCGAGGTCGCGATGCCGTCGGCGCGCATCATCTTCACCTGGTGCTCGGCGATCTTCGCCCAGAAGATCGCGCTCGCGAGGAGCATCGACGCGACGCGCTCGCGGTACGGTCCGTTCGCCGCGCGGTACACGTCGAACGCGACCGCCTTGTGCTCCGCTTCTTCTGCCGCGTGCCACCGCCAAAGTGCGGCCATGGTCGGGTCCGCGCCTTCGAGCAGCCGCGGATCGGAGAGCACAGCGTTCGCGAGCAGCGCGGTGAAGTGCTCGAGCGCGGCGGTTGCAGCGAGCTGCTTCCTGAGCGGCAGCCGCTTCTTCACCTTCACGAGCAGGCGATCGACTGCGCCTTCGAGCGCGTCGATCGGGTAGCCATGCGCGCGTAGCGCCTCGTTGTAGCGCGTGTGCTCGCGACCATGAATGCCCTCCTGCGCGCAGAACGCGGCGAGCGCGGCGACGAGGTCGGGATCGCCCTCGACGTGCTTTCGATGCGCGCGCACGGCGTGGATGAAGAAGCGCTCGCCAACGGGAAAGAACACCGAGAGGTTGTCGAAGAAGATCGTCACGCTTCGACGTCCCCCGTTCCAGTGCTTCGGGACGTGGGGCCCGATCCCAAAGCGTGCGTCTCGAACTTCAATCGGCGTCGTCACGGCCATGCGTCACCTCGCATCTTGATTCTGCCTCGCCCGTTCCAGGGCAAAAGGTTAGGGTGAGCCAAGTTCTTGTCATTTCGGGCCACGCCCTTTTCGCGCGAGGGCCCGCCATGGCGCAGCCACAGAGCACCGCTCGATGTCGATTCCGGCCGTCCACGCCCTTCACCTCGCCGAGCTCCTCGCGCGCTGGAACGTCACGCCCAAAGATCTCTTCGAAGGCCTCGATCTCGACGAGGCCGTCCTCGCCGAGCCGATGCGGCGCCTCCCGATGGACGTCATCGAGGAGCTCGTCGCGCGTGCACGCCGCCTCACCGGCGAGCCTGGGCTCGGCTTCTACCTCGGACTGCAGATGCGTGTGTCGTCGCACGGCTACCTCGGGTTCGCGGCGATGTCGGCATCGACGGCCGGCGCCGCGCTCGAGCTCGCCGTGCGGTTCGCTCCGACGCGCACGAGCTCGCTTGCTCTTCGCACCGAGCGTGACGGCGATTTCGCGAGCCTCATCCTCGAGGAGCGCGAGTCGCTAGGGGAAGCGCGTGACGTGATCGTGCTGGCGTTGATCATCGGAATCCAACGCATCGGAAGCGCGCTCACCGGTCGTGAGCTCGCGGGTCACGCGGAGGTCGCGTTCCCCGAACCGGCGTATGCCAAGCGCTTCACCAGCACGTACAAGAAGGGGCTCTTGCGGTTCGACATGCCGCAGCACCGCCTCGTGTTCGATGCGAAGGTGCTCGACCTCCCGCTCACGATGGCCGATCCGGCAGCGCTCCGTCTCGCGCGCGATCAATGCGAGAAGGAGCTCAGCGCGCTCGGATACGACGGCGACCTCGTCACGCGCGTGCGCGGTCTCGTGCAGCGCGACGCGGGTGGCTTTCGTTCCGTGGACGAGGTGGCGTCCGCGCTCTCGCTGTCGTCGCGAACGCTGAAACGCAAGCTCGCAGCCCAGGGCACGTCCTTCTCGGTGGTGCTCGAAGACGAACGCAAAAGTCGCGCGATGCGCTTGCTCGCAGCCGACATGCCTCTGCAATCGATCGCCGATCGCCTCGGTTATTCGGACGTCGCCAATTTCACGCGTGCGTTTCGCCGCTGGACCGGCGCAACGCCTGGGGCGTACCGACGCAAGCCGTGACTCGGGGTCCCTGCGCCTACTGCCGGCAGCGGCAAGGATGGCGTCAGAGGATGGCACCCGCGGCGACAGCGGTTTGCACCGCGCTCAAGAACTGTCGCGATGCGGCGTGGAGCGCGAGGCTCTCGGCTTCGAGCTTGGAACGGACCGGCGGCAGCTCGCTCTCCAGCCGTTCGTTGTGGCTGTGGAGCTCGGCCTTGAGCCCCGCTACTTCTTCGCCAAGCGCGCTATCTCGCGCCGTCAGCTGAGCGAGATCGCCCTCGATTTTTCCCCGCTGCCAAAGGCGCCGGTCGACCGCTGCCGCGAGCGCGGCGGGCTCTTTGTCAGGTGGCATCGCCAAGCGAGCTTGCAGCAGCGACGCAATCTCGCGTTGCAGCGCGGCGCGATGGCGTGCGCGTTCGTGAATAGCGGCGCCGATCGCCTTTCGGAGCGTCCGCGCCTCGCTCTCTCTGTGCTCGACGGTTTCCCCCAGCTGCTCGACCACGGCGGAGGTTCGCTGCACGAGGCCAAGCAGTCGACGAGCCTCGGCGATCGGCGCTCTCGCGTTCGCGCGCGACGCGGTCGAATCGTTCGCTTGCACCGATCGTTCGAGCGCTTCGACGATCTCGGCCCACCGTCGCGTCAACGCGCGTGACGGAGCTCGCATCGGTTGCGCGCCGCCGCCCTGGATGGCCGCATCGTTGAGGGTCGGCTCGACGCGTCGTGCGACCCCCATCACCGTCGAGCCGGAGACGGCATCGTCGCTCGCCGCGCCCGCTTTTTCGAGCATGTCGAGAAGCTCCGCCTCGACCGCGAAGGCATCCTGGGGTCGATCCTCGGGCGCGTGCGAGAGCAATCGCAAGACGAGTCGCTCGAGCACCGGAGGAACGTCGTCCACTCGTTGGCGCAGCGGCACCGGCGTCGCATGAAGGCTGCGCGCGAGGAGCTCCTCGGTGTCACGCGCGTCGTGCGGCATCGCGCCCGTGAGCATCTCGTACAGGACGACACCGAGCGCGTAGAGATCGGAGCGCCCGTCGAGGACGCCGTCGCGAAGGTACTCTGGCGCCATGTAACCGGGAGTACCGAGGAGCTCGCCGGCCAGAGTGAGTGCGGGGCCTTCGGTCGTCCGCGCGATGCCGAAGTCGGTGAGCTTCACGAAGTCGCCACCCGTTGCTGACGTCGTGAGAAGGACGTTCTCCGGCTTCAGGTCGCGATGAATGACGCCCGCCTGGTGCGCGTGCGCGAGGGCCGAGGCGATCTGCTGGCCGATGTTCGCAGCGCGTCTCCACGGCAGGCCGCCGCCATGCAAGTGCGCCGCGAGCGACTCCCCGGCGACGTACTCCATCAACATGTAGACGAGCCCCTGGCTCTCGCCAAAGTCCGTCACCTCGACGATGTGGGGATGGTGAATGCGGTTCACCGCCAGGGCTTCACGCAGAAAGCGCGCGCGTAGACGGGGAAAGGCGTGGTTGTCCGCGCGCAGCACCTTGATGGCGGTCAAGCGACCGATGAGGATGTGCCGCGCGAGGTAGACCCGCGACATGGAGCCGATGCCGAGAAGCTTGAGAAGGCGCAACCGTCCCGCGATGACCCTGCCCACGAGAGCGTCTGTCGTGACGGTGAGCGGCGTGCCGTCGAGCGGACAGAAGCGCGCTTCTGGCGCGTAGGAGTCGAAGCATCGAGGGCAGGTCCGGATGGCCTCGGTCTCGGGTTCCATGGCGCGCTTTGGATGCGGCGCTTGCGCTCGAGGGGTCACGTTGCCTTCGTGGAGCTCGAGCACTCAGGGCCGCGCCGAGGTCTACCGTCTCCGCGCGACCGATCCCGCCAATCGCGGTATCTCTTCACGATGCGTAACGTCGCGATTCACAGGCTCGGTTTCGGAACGATGTGCCTCCTTCTCGCGCTCGCGCTCGCGGGCTGCCCCTTGGGACACGGATCGAAGAAGATCGGCGAGAAGTGTACGGCCAACAACGACTGCGCCGAGGTTCACTGCCTCGCGTCGATGTGCGTGAAGGCTTGCAAGACCGACAATGATTGCGCGGAGGCGGCGGTCAAAATGACGTGCACGGGCAACGTGAAGAGCGAGACGAACCCAGAGGCGTACGGGCTCTGTTCCGCCGCGCCGTGACGAGTGAGGCGGTCAGCAGCCGTAACTGAAGACCCAGCCGTCCTTCGTTACCTCGAGCTCCTTCGCGCGAAGGAACGTCGCTGCCTTGTACATGCGCACCGAGTATTGGCCGGCGGGTAGCTCGACGTTCGACTGCGCCTGGTTCGGGCGCAGCGTCGTCTCGTAGACCTGCGTGCCGTCCTTCATCACGACCAAGCGCAACGTTTCGCGTTCCGTCAGGCCGCACTTGTGCGTCCAGTTCTGGAGCTGGCCGATGTACTTCGCGCTGCTCTGAGGCTTCGCCGCCGCCTTCGGCGTGTAGCCGAGCTTCACGACCGTTTGCTTGTGCGCTTTGACTTCGACCTTGCCGGTCCACGCGTCGCCATCGGCCGCGACGACCTTCACGGCGACGTACGCGTCGACATCCGGCAGCGAGAAGATGGCGGGTAGCGCTTCTTCTTTGGTCTCGCCGTTGATCGTCACGGTCACCTTGGCGTTGGCGGGCTCGGTGATCTTGAGACTCGTCTTCGCGGAGGGCTCGAAGCTCTCCGTCTTGGTCCAATCCGCATGTGCAGGCGAGCCAACGGACAACGAAGCGACGGCGAACAGCGCGGCAAGGACGACGGGACGAATCGACATGCGTTCCTCCGAAGCGACCGGGTGCGCCGGCGGCGCGACGTCATACCTCACGCCGCCCCTCGGTCAAGGCGCAAGCGCCGTGCGCGCCGCGGAGCGTTCAGTCGATCAGAGTCCTTCCTCGCGCTCACGTGAGGACAAAACGATCCAGGCTAGGGAAAGACAAAACCGGCGCCGCGCACGGGTCGGGCTCCCCACATCGGCGGGGCGCTGTGCATTTCCCTCGTCGGCGCTGCGCGTCGGCGATTTTGAAGGACGATGGCACGTGGCGTGCCTGTCGCCACATTCGGATGACTACGCCCCGCTTCCCATTTTGGTGTCTCGCGCTCGCGACCTTCGTCACGGCTTGCAGCGCGCCCTCGTCGGACGGAAGCGACGAAGCGTCGGAGGACGTCAGCGAAGATCCTGGCGCGATCACATCGAGCGTGAACGACATCGATTACGTTGGCCGACGCGACGCTTCGCGCGAGCGTCACATCACCCCCGGCCAGGACATGCGCGCCGCGTTGGAGGCTCTGCGTCCAGGGGACACGCTGCTGGTGGATCCCGGAACCTACGCGATTGGCGGCATCAGCCCGCAGCTCGCGAAGGGGCTCGCTTCGAACCGGATCGTCGTGCGGGGAACGGATCCCCTTCATCCGCCCCTGCTGCAGGGCTACCTCGTCCTTCACGACGCCGACTATTGGACGTTGAGCGGCCTTCGCCTTCAGGCAACCGTCCCCACGAAGAGCGCCCTATTCATGTCGGGCGGTATTCACTGGGTCGTGGCGAATTCGGAGATCTTCGGCGCATCGTCGACGGGATCGTTCGCCAACGTCGCCATTGCCAACTCGACCGCGCCGCCGAATGGCTGGCTCTTCACACAAAATTGCGTGCACGACGCCGGCCACGGGACGGTCGCCGGCCACAACGACACGGACCACAACGTCTACATCATGGCAACGGGATCGGCGCCTGGCGTGCTCTCGCGGAACATCTTGTTCAACGCGATCAACGGCTCGAACGTCAAGGTCGGTAACGGCGGAGACCGTGTCGCGCCCGGGGCGTCGAACGTGAAGCTGGAATACAACACCACGTACAACGCGAATCACCAGTTCCTGATCTTCGGAACGGTCACGGGCGTCGCGCTCAAAGGGAACTTGATGATCCGTTCCATAGGTCGCACACCCGTCGGGATCTATTTCAATGACCTGAGCCAAGCGCATGCCGCGACCGCGGCGCACGACTACGGCTACTTGATGGACCACAATGTCTGGGCGCCCAATTCGGCTCGCGCGACCTACGCGGAGGGTGACAACCCTCTCTACAACGACGCTGCACACGACCCGCGCATCGCTGCTGGATGCGGAGGCTTCCATCCGCGAAATGCAACGGCGGCGCGCTATGGGCGCCATACGACCGTGGCGTACTGATTGCGCGGCAACGGCGACCCGCCTATTCCAGATCGCATGCACCTGCGGCTGCTCGACGCGATCAACCACGGCTACCGCGATCTCGAGCCCGTCATCGTCGGTCTCCTCGCGATGCAAAAGAGCTTCATGCTCATTGGGCGTCACGGCACAGGCAAGACGCGGCTCGCGCGCGCCCTGTCGCAGGGGTTCGGCCCCGACGGGTTCGTCTTCTACGACGCGACCAAAGACGACCTCATCACGATCGCCGGCATTCCCGATCCCGACAGCTTGAAGAAGGGGAAGCTCCGCTTCGTCCCGCACGAGCGAACCATCTGGGACAAGAGCACCGTCGTCGTCGACGAGATCACGCGCGCGAACAAGGAGAGCCAGAACCTGTGGCTCGAGATCCTCGAGCAGCGCACCTGCTTCGGCCTCGCGCTCCCCTACCGAAGCTTGATCGCGACCGCCAACCCCGAGTCGTACGCGTCGGCTTTTCAGCTCGACGAAGCGCTGCTCGATCGCTTTCACGCGGTGCTTCCGGTTCCTGAGCACCAGAAGGATCTCACCGCCGAGGAAGTGCAGACGCTCGTCATGCTCGCCGCGCCGGGCGCCTTTGCGCGTGCCGCCGCCGCGCCGCCTGCGTCCGAGGGCGAGGCGCCGGTGTCACGAAGGCTCGAGGCCGCGACGCTCGCGCGCACGTACTCGGACATCCAGACGGCGCACCAAGAGCTCATCGAGGGCGGCGCGGTCGAGCGCATTGCGGCCTACCTCGGCAAGCTGGTCCCCGCGCTGCTTGGCGTGCTTCGCGAGCAGACGCAGGCTGCCGGCGCTCCCGCGCCCTACATGAGCGTGCGCACCTACGCGCGCAACCTCCCCGAGACGCTCCTCGCCGTCGCGGCGTACTACAAAGTGGCGGGCGTCCCCGAGCCGCTCCGCGCGGGCGCCGTCGACGCGCTTCGCTACGCGGTCGCAACGAAGCTGCAGATCAAGGGCCAGGTCCTCGAGCCTCTGCATCAAGCGGCCGAGGCGCTCTTGTCATCGAAGGCGATCGCGCCGGGTGAAGCGCTGCGGCTCGAGATCGCGGCGCCGACGTCGTTCGAGAAACGCCTCGAGCAGCTGTCGCAGCGTTGGACCGCCATCAAAGAGACCCTCGGTCCGGACGAGATCGAGAAGATCGTGAGCGAGCTCCTTCGCGGCGCGAGCCAGAAGGGCGAGCAGGAGAAGCTCGTCGAGCTGCGCCACACGCTCGAGAGCCTCGGCTACAAAGGCGACGCGCTGCGGCAGAGCGACGGCCGCCTGCTCATCGCGCTCAACGGCGCGATCAACTTCGTGACCCCGAAGCTCCGCAGCCTCATCGACGACCGCCCGCGCGGCGCCGACCGCGATCGCGCGGCGCTCAACATCGAGAAATTCCGGGCGATGGTCGCGCAGGGCACCTTCCTCGGCAGCCGCGCGCCCGAGGTGCGCAAGCTCCAGGCGTGGCTGATCGATCTGCGCGAGGGCGACGTGAAGGACGATCCCGACACCATCTTTCAGTTCTTCGCGCGCATGACGCTGCCCGACGTCGAGGGCGTCATCGCTCCGTGAGCGCGAAGGCCGCGCACGCGACGGCCGTGTCGGCGATCTTCGCGCAGCGAAAGCTCGAACGGGCCGCGATGGGGCTCGAGCTCACGTTCGCGGAGTGCGCGGGCCTCGTCGTCTTCGATCCCGAGGAAGCCACCGCGAGCTACCGTCTCGACCGCACGACCGGCGTCGAGAGCATCCACGTCGGCCCGCGCGTCGCGGAGCTCGACGTGCCATGCATCGAGATGGTGCTGCGTCACGAGATCTTGCACCGGTCGCTCTACCATGGGTACGGCGAGCAGCACGTGCACCACCACGTCTCGAACCTCGCGCTCGACGTCTGCATCAACCGCCTCCTGTTCGAGGCCTACCCCGACGCGATGAAGAAGATGGCGCTCGCCATCTACCCCGCCGAGTCGAAGACGACGCCGATCGCGCTCGCGGATCCGACCGCCGATCCGATGAAGCTGCCGACGGAGCTGTCCGAGCTGTGGCAGCAGATCTGGGCGAAGACAGCGTCCGGGTTCTCGCCGATCAATCCGTCCTCGCTCTACTTTCGTCTCCTGCGCTTGATGGAGATCGGACTGCTCGAGAGCTTCGTCCCGTTCTGCAAAATGGGCGAGGAGCTCGGCACGAAGCCCGACGGACGCGGGACGATGCTCGCGGGCCGCGTCTCGCGCGCGGTCTCGAAGAAGCTGCCGCGCGGCTCCGATCTAGGCCAACACCTCTCGAAGTTCAGTGTGGTTCCGGTGCCGATCGGTACCGCGGAGATCGACGCCTTCTTCGCGCGCATGGCCGTGCGGCGCATCGTCGACAAGACGGCGGCGAAGGTGCTCGCGCCGCTCGTGCGCGAGGTTCGCACGCAGCCTTATCCCGCGTTCCCTTCGCGGGTTGGGCTCGTCTGGCAGATTGCCGGCGTGTCCGAGGCGCTGGGGCTCTACAAAAACCGGGAAACGGGCAACACGGGCGCGCGCATGGCGGTCGGCCTGTACCTCGACGTGTCGGGCTCGATGATCCCGTTTTTTCCGATCGTGGCGTCGTTCGCCGACGCGCTGAAGGAGATTCCGGTCCGCTTGCGCGTATTCGACACCGAGGTGAGAAACCAACCGGTGGAGGAACTCGCCAAGGGGAAGATCGTCGGGGGCGGAGGCACCGACTTCGACGCCCCCCTTCGGGATCTCGTTGCCGACCGTGAGATCGAGGCGGCGGTGCTCTTCACGGATGGCGAGGCGAACGTCTCCATCCAGGTCGCGCGCTCACTGCGCGCGAGCAAAAAGCGTTTGTACGTCGTCTATTTCGGCGCGCGGCACCCGCGCTCGCCGCTCGATCGACTCGCAAGAGACACCATCGTCGTACCAGTCGGAAAGTGAGCTCACGTGGACGATACGCTCAAGAACATCCTCGGCAAGCTGGCGAAGGACCGCGCGGCCGCGAGTCTGACCGACGCCGACTTCACCTACCTGGCGCGCTTCGCCGCCGACGAAAAGAAGCGTGATCAAGCCGACGCGCCCGCCCCGCTCTGGCGCTTTCTGCGACGCAACACGCTGCTCTTCAAGGATCTCTTCGGGTACAACCTCGACAGCGAGTGCGATGCGATCCTCGTCGACGCTGGTGCGTCACCCGATCGACTCAAGGGCTACGCCCAAGAGGTTCGCCTCACCGCGACCGTCACCCGCGACGCGCTCAAGCGCTCGGTGCGGCGTCACCTGACGAACGATTCGACCTCGACGCGCGCGCACGCGACGCGCCTCGTCGGACTACTTGGTCTCACGGACACGGCTGGCGTCATCGCGGAGTCACTGGAGAGCGGTCGCGAGGAGCGTCGCGACTGGGGGATCCCCGTCATGGCCGCGTCGCTCGAAGCGCTCACGATGCTGCGGCACCCGCAGACCCGCTCGCTCGCAATGAAGTGGGTCGGCCACGAGGACTGGTCCCTGCGACGGGCGGCGCAAGTTGCTGCGCTCGCGGCGGAGGGGACGCCGACGAACGAGCAGCTCAAGAAGATCCTCGAGTCGCAGTTCGAATGGTCGGTGCTGCGCTCGTTGCCGAAGGTCTTCCTTGCCGCCGCGAAGAATGGCGCGCTCGTGGAGGACGATCTCGATACGATTTTGGCTGGGGTACCCGCGTACGTCGCGGCGTGCGGCGCGATCGCCGATCTCGTCGTCGGCGCCGAGTGGCGTCGGGGCTTCAAGAAGCTTCTCGAGCACGCCGATCGCGATCATCGCGCCGCGGCCGCGGTGCGCGCCGCGTGGACCAAAACATCGTGGCTCGGTCCGATCGCAAGAGAGTGCCTCGAGGAGTCCGACGCCGCATCCGACGCGCGCATGTGCCTCGTCACCGCGGTTGCGACGTGTGGGGAGGGAGGCGTCGATGAAGCGTTCGTGCGCGCCCGCTTCGCCAGCGACGACGTCGCCGACAAGCTCGGTGCGATCTGGGCGACCGTCGGCACGGGAAAGTTCGACACCGAGCTTCGCGAGGTCTTGAAGACGGAGGATATGCCAACCCGCCGTGCAGCGCGCGCGGCGCTCGCGGTCTCGATGAAGGATCCCGCGAAGAACGCGCAGCCACTGCACGTGGATCTCGCGTGGACCGATCTCCTCAACAACGAAGACGCGTGGTGGCCGTGGGGCCTTCCGCTTGCCGCGCTCCAGATGCACGGCGTGAAGCTGCCGGCATGCGCAGAGATCTTCAGTTACGTCGCGCGAGACACGGGGCGCTTCGAGGAGGCCGATCTCGAGCGCGTGATCACGCTGTGCCGTGAGCACCCGATCGAGCTGCTCCGTTGGCTGCGCGCCGACGCGCCCGCGAGCCAGCGCACGCGCGCGCTCGCCTTCGCCGGCCTCGCCGAGGAAGCGTCGCCCGGTCTCTTCGCCGACGCCATCGAGCACGCGCTCCTCGACGCCGAGAGCAGCGACGTCGCGCTATCAGCGGCGCTCGAAGTGCTGTCTGGGCGCGGTCCGACGTCGAAGTCGGCCGAGGTCAAGGCAGCGATCGCGCTCTTCGAACAGCCGCGACCGATCGAGGGCGCGCTGCTTCCCACGGCGGTTCACGCGTCGCGCGGCGACTCGCTGCTTCGCAAGCGCGCGACTCTCGCGCTCTCGTCCTACGGGTCGGACGCCGAGCCTTACCTGGCCATGCTGCTCGCGTCGGCGGACGCGGAGGTCGCGCGTGTTGCGGCCGACGTCGTGGCGCAGCTCTCGGCGCCGACGGATCCGCTGCTCGCCGACGTCGCTCGCCTGCTGTCCGGCGACACACGAAAGCTCTCCGAGCTTCACGCGCTCGACCGACTCGTCACGTGCCTCTCGCCGCGTGTGCGCTCCGCGTTGGCCGAGCTCGCGGCCTTGCCCGACTCGGGGCTCGGGCGTGACGAGGTCATCGCCCACTTCGCGTGGCTCGTCGTCGATCGTGACGCCGACGTGGCGGCCGCGGCGCTCGGCGCGCTCGCCGTGCAGGCGTCGGACGTTCTGTGGGTGCGCGAGCTGGTCCTCTCCGAGACGTGGTCGCCTGACACACGGACCAAAGACAAGGCGATCGCCGCGGCCGGGCAAATGGCGGATCGAAGCTTCGTTCCGCGGCTGCTGGAGCTCGTCGACGAACCGGAGGGCTCGACCAGCAAGGACAACGCCGTGCGCGGCCTCGAGCGGATCGCGGAGCGTCACCCCGATCTCGGGCTCGCGATCTTCGACATCCGCGAGCCGAACAAGATCGCGTCGCGCTACGCGCTGAACGATCAAGTCGACTGGAACGCCGACAAGCACACCGAGGGCCTACGTCTCTTCTTGCTCGGGCTCGACAGGCGCAAGGACGCCGGCGAGGCGAAGAAGCACGTCGGCCGCAAGGTGATGATCTCCCCGGCCGCGGGCGACGAGAACGCTGCCGGTCATGGGGCGAGCTGGTCGTCGACGCAAGTCGAAGGTCTCGTGATGTACCTGCACGTCGTCTACACCGACGAGGAGACGCGCTCCATCGTCGCCGAGGTCTCCGAAGATCCGACTGCCGAGGTGCTCAGCGCGATCCTGCAGAGCACGTCGGTCGCGGTCTGCCGCTTTGTCTGGAGCTGATCCTGCTGCTGCAGTAGGCGCGAAAAAGGGGAGGTGCGGATGGGATTTGAACCCACGTGTGCCGGTTTTGCAAACCGGTGCCTAACCACTTGGCTACCGCACCAAAAGCTTCTGAACCCCACCCATGTACCCCGCCCCCGCGCTCCCCGGCAAGGGGTCTCGTCCGCACCACGGACGCGGGCGGTCCTGGATCCTCGATCCTGCAGCGAGACTCGCGGGGCGCCGCGAGCTACGTCGATCGTCCCGAGGTGGAAGCAGAAAGCGCAGAAATACGTGCCGCGCGATCGCGAGCGCTCGCGGGCTGCATGAGGCATGCTGTGTGCTCGTGCGGGCGCGTACTCGATGAGAACTTTTGCTTTCGGGCTCACACTCTCGCTGGCCGCCGCCGGCGTTCTTGGCGCGTGCGACGCGTCGACCACGAACGACCTGCCCGTCGAGCCCGATCCCGTGCGCGGCGACGGCGGCACGGGCGTGGGTGGCGACGGCGCGGTCGATCCGAACGCCGATCCCGATGCCGATCCCAAGAGCAATCCCGATGCCGCGCCGCGCCCTCCGCAGCCGGGCCTGCGCGCCGAGTATTTCGAGGGCTACCTCGATCGTGTGATCGATCGCGTCGAGCCCAACGTCGACCACGACTGGGCCACTGCAAGCCCCGGCACCGGCGTCGGCGCCGACAAGTTCTCGGCGCGCTGGTCGGGCACCCTCACCGCGCCGACGACCGGCATGTACAAGATGAGCGTCGACAGCGACGACGGCATGCGGCTCTTCGTCGACGGCAAGCTGCTCGTCGAGAACTGGACTGGCCACTTCGTCACGCGCAACTCGGCGAGCGTCCAGCTCACGGCCGGCGTGCCCGTCAAGATTCGCCTCGATTATTTCGAGCTCGATCAGGCGGCGTCGGTGAAGCTGTCGTGGTCGAGCGATGCCATCCCGGAAGAGATCATCCCCACGAAGTATTTCCTGACCGACAACGCGCCCGATCTCGCGTCACCCAAGCCGCCGTACTCGAACCCGGTGATGGCGTTCGACTGCCCCGATCCCGGCGTGCTCGCGACGACCGAGGCGAACGGTCCCAACTACTACGCGGTGTGCACTGGAGGCGCGTTCCCGATCCGGCGGTCGCGCAGCCTCGTCACGTGGACCAACAGCGGCCAGAAGATCTTGCCGGCGGGCCAGACCCCGTGGGCAGCCAACGGCGGTCGCAACTGGGCACCGGAGATCCACAAGGTCGGCAACGGGTTCGTCGCGTACTTCACGTCCGTCAACATCAACAACGTGCTGTCGATCGGCGCCGCGTCGTCCGCCAACGTGCTCGGCCCTTACCAAAACCAGGCCGGTCCGCTCGTCGAGAACGCGCTCGGCGTCATCGACTCGACGTTCTTCGAGGACGCCGACGGCTCGCGCTGGCTGCTCTACAAGATCGACGGCAACTCGCAGGGCCAGGCGACGCCGATCTTCATCCGCAAGCTTGCCGCCAATGGCCTCTCGTTCGCCGCGAACAGCACCGCCACCGAAATACTGCGCAATCAACCCGCGACGTGGGAGGGCGGCGTCGTCGAAGCGCCGTGGCTCGTCAAGCGCGGCGCGTACTACTACCTCTTCTACAGCGGCAACGTGTACGACGCGCGTTACCGCACCGGTGTGGCACGCGCGACGAACCTGGCGGGACCGTACGAGAAGTTCGGCTCCCCGATCCTGGCGAACAACGCCAAGTGGGTCGGTCCTGGTCACGGCAGCGTCGTACCCGTGGGGGCGCTCGACTATTTCGTTTACCACGCGTACCCGGCGGGCGACCTCTCGCAGCGCCAGACGCTCGTCGACGCCATTCGTTACGAAAATGGCTGGCCCAAGATCAGCGACGGTACGCCGAGCACCGGGCCTCGACCCTGGCCCGGCGAGACCAAGTAGCTCAGCGCTTCACGTCGTGCCGGCCTTCGGCGAACTCCTCGATCATGCGCTTGTTGAACGCGGGGATGTCGTCGGGCTTGCGGCTCGTGATGAGCCCCATGTCGACGACGACCTCCTGATCGACCCACTCGGCGCCTGCGTTCTTGAGATCGGTTTGGATCGTGGCGAAGGACGTCAGCTTGCGGCCCTTCACGACGCCCGCCTCGATGAGCGTCCATGGCCCGTGGCAGATCGCCGCGACGGGTTTGCCCTCGTCGAAGAACTTCTTCACGAACGCGACCGCCTTGGGGTTGCCACGCAAGTGATCCGGGTTCATCACGCCGCCCGGTAACAGAAGCGCATCGAAGGTCGATGCGTCGGCCGTGTCGAGGGGCACGTCGACTGCAAGCTCGTCGCCCCACTCGACGTGCTTCCAACCCTTCACCTTCCCCTTCGCCGGCGAGACGATCGACGCCTTGGCGCCCGCCGCCTCGAGCGCCTTCTTCGGCTCGGTGAGCTCGACCTGCTCGAAACCGTCGGCTACCAGTATCGCGACCTTCTTCCCGTCCAGCTTCTGTGCGCTCGTTCCCATGACACACCTCCTGTTCGCGCGCTGACGTGCAGCGCGCATGCCAGGAGACGCGCTTTCAGCTCTTCGGAACGAGCTTCTCCATGCCGAGCATGTACGGGACGAGCGCCTTCGGGAGCGTGACCGAGCCGTCCGCATTCTGGTGGTTCTCGAGCAGCGGGATGAGGATGCGCGGGCTCGCGATGGCGGTGTTGTTCAGCGTGTACGGGTAGCCGAGGCTGCCATCGGGCATGCGCAAGCGGATGTTGGAGCGGCGCGTCTGGAAGTCGCCGAGCGTCGAGCACGAGTGCGTCTCGGAGAACGCCTGGCGTCCGGGCATCCACGACTCGACCTCGTGCTTGCGCGTCTGGCCGAGGCCGATCTCACCGGTGCACGCGATCGCGACGCGGTACGGGATTTCGAGCGCTGCGAGCACGGCTTCGGCGTTGCCGAGGAGCGAGTAGTGCTCTTTCTCGGCGACCTCTTCGTCGGGCATGCAGAAGACGACCTGCTCGACCTTCGTGAACTGGTGCACGCGGTAGAGACCACGTGTGTCCTTGCCGTGCGCACCAGCTTCGCGGCGGAAGCACGGCGAGATGCCGGCGTAACGAAGGGGGAGCGCCGCGTGATCGAGCTGCTCGTCGGCGTGCATCGACACGAGAGGCACTTCGCTCGTCCCGACGAGGTAGAGATCGTCAGCGGGGATCGCGTACGCCTCTTCTTTTCCGAGCGGGAAGAAGCCGGTACCGACGAGCGCGCGCTCTTTGACGATGACGGGCGGGATCACCATCGTGAGCCCGCGCTTGACCAGGATGTCGACCGCGAGCCGCGTGACCGCGAGCTCGAGCAGCGCGCCGTTGCCGACGAGGGCGTAGGAGCGTGCACCGGCAAAGCGTCGCGGCCCGTCCCAGTTCACGAGGCCGAGCAACGTCATCAGCTCGACGTGATCTTTCGGCGTGAAGTCGAACGTGCGCGGCGTGCCGACTTTTCGGATCTCGACGTTGTCGTCCTCGCCCTTGCCGACCGGAACCTCGGGCCGCGGAATGCTCGGGACGCGGAGCATGAGATCGTCGAACCGCTTGTTCGCGGTGGTGAGCTCGGGCTCGAGCGTCTCGATCGCCGCCTTGACCTGCTTGCCCTCTTCGATGAGCGCCGGCCGCTCCTCTTTCGAGGCCTTCGGGATCGAGCCCGCTATCGCGTTCTTGCGCGCGCGTTGATCGTCGAGAGCGCGCGTGGCGTCGCGGCGTGCCTTGTCGGCGGCAAGGAGATCGTCGAGGTCGACATCACGGGGGCTCACAAGCACTCGCTGGCGGCTCGC
>CAXSGV010000005.1:0-20934 GCA_964236615.1 uncultured Polyangiaceae bacterium | reverse complement strand
CATCGAGCCGCTTGTTCTTGATCGCGGCACGAACGACGTCAGGATTTTGTCGAATGAAGGCGATGTCGAGCATTGGAGAACCGGGCTTTTTTCGGAGAGTTTTGCGCGGGTTTCGCGCGTGTAGGGACGGGTGTGCGCGCCTTCGAGGGGTGCGTCGCGATGGGTTCTACGCTAACAAGTCTGTCCATGGCGGGTGATTCGAAGTCGCTCTTGAAGTGCACGCAAGCTCACGTCGAGCTCGCGAAGAGCGAGGGGGTTCGGATCACGCAGTGCGGGTGCGGCGCCGTTCATGTCCACGTGATGGACAACGCCGTGACGCTCCGTCTCGGCGCGGAGCGGTTCAAGCAGCTCGCCGACGCCATGTCCGCCGCGCGGCGGACGATCGACGCGAGCACGACCGAGCCGAGCACACGGCCGCCTTCGGGCGGACCCAAGGGCTCGAACGGTCGCGACTCGATCAACTGACGCCGTCTTTTCCAGCTTTCTCGCCGCTGCCGCGGCACCCGCTCTGGAGGCTCCCCCTCGATGCACTTTCGCACGCACGCGCTTCGTCTCGATCTACTTTGCGCCTCGTTCGCTGTCGGCCTGACTGCCTTGGCCTGCTCCAGCTCCGACGCTAGCCCCACGGAAACGGTGAGCGCTTCGTCACAGAAGATCGTGAAGGGGAAGGTGTCCGCCGAAGATCAGGACGCCGTCGTGCTCATCGTTCACTCCGACTTCTCGACCTACTTCGCTGCGTGCACCGGCACGATGCTCGCGCCGAACCTCGTCCTCACAGCGCGTCACTGCGTTTCGGAGACGGTCGAAGCGGCGTTCGGTTGCGACGCCAAGGGCAACCTGATCACCGACGGATCCGGTGGCGGCAAGGCGGGCAAAGACTTCGCAGCGAGCACGCTCCACATCTACAACGGCAACACGCGGCCGAACTTCGAGGTCCGCAGCCCGCCGAAGGGCGTCATCGGCGCGAAGATCATCCACGACGGTGCGAAGGCGCTGTGCAGCCACGATCTTGCGCTCATCCTGCTCGCCGAGCCCGTCGAAGGCGCCGTCATCTCGCCCATCCGGCTCGACACGCCGCCAGTCGCGAACGAGCTGATGACCGCGATCGGCTGGGGCGTCACGACGACGACGCCGTTCCCCGACAAGCGCCAGCAGCGGAGCGGCATCAAGGTCGTGCACGTCGGGCCATTTTCGCAGGGGCCTGATCAGGTCCCGCCGAACGACTTCGAGGTCGGCGAGGTGATCTGCCAGGGCGACAGCGGCGGACCCTCGATCGCGGAGAGCACCGGCGCGATCATCGGTGTGGTCTCGCGTGGCGGCAACGGCCGGAGCTCGGCCAACGATCCGGCCGCGGGCTGCCTCGGCACCGACGCCGTCAACAACTACACGCAGGTCGCGCCGTTCAAGGACATGATCCTCGCGGCGTACGAAGAAGCGGGGCAGGAGCCGTGGAACGAAGGTGGGCCCGATCCGCGCCTTGCCAAGCTCGGTGCAGACTGCACGGGTGGTGAGTCGTGCCGATCGAACCTGTGCTCGGGCGGCAAATGCAGGCAGGACTGCTCGACCGAGGCGTGCCCCGACGGTTACGAGTGCAACGCGGAGGGCGAACAGAAGCTCTGCAAGGCGAAGACCGAGACGAGCGGCTGCGCGGCGGCACCTACTGGCGTCGGCTCGAACAGTCCTCTGCAGACGATCGCGGCGCTAGGCGCGGTGGCGTTCCTCGTTACGGCGTCGCGGCGTTCACGATCGCGATCGCGTCGAGATCGAAACCGTTCGTATTGACCTTGTTCGGGTTGGGCGGGCAGGCGACGCCCGCGCGATCGGTGATCTTCACGAAACGCGCGCGTGTGACGCCGATCGCTTGCAGATCGAACGCGTCACCGCCCGCGCTCGGATCGACCGGTGAGATCCCGTTGTCGGGCGTCGAGAACACGGGGTGCCACCCCGCGCAGGTGCCGTAAGGGTACGCCGAGGCAGAGCAAGGGAAGGGCGTCCACGTCACGCCGTCGTCGCTCACACTGACCTCGCCGAGCTCGGCGGTCACGCTCTCGGCCTTGCCCGAGACGAGGAACGGATTCTCGAACACGATGAAGTCCGTGCCTGGACCGTCGACGATGGCGTTCGGCTCGAACGACAACACGATCGTGCCCGCGTTGCCGAGCGACACCACGTCGAGCCCACCTTGGTCGGTACCACCGCCGACAGGAGGACCCAGCACGATGTCGGGGAGGCCCGGTGAACCGAAGCCCGCGCAATCACCCGGCGTGAACGAGACCACCTTGGTGACGAAGCGATCGGCGCGCAGAACACCGCCGTCGTAGGGGTAGGTTGTCGCGTCGGACTTCGAGGCGCCCGCGTCTGTGACGTCGCGCGTCCCAGCGTCGCCGAGCGAAAAGGATCCCGCGTCGGTGGGCGTGCTCGCCGTATCCGAGCCGCAGGCGACGAGCGCAATCCCGAGAAGCGCGCTCGCCGAGAGGATGACCTTCGAGATCACGAGGCCGAGATCACGAGAGAACGCGCGATCACGAGAGCGATCACGAGAGCGGCCCCCCGGGGCTCTTCGGGGGGATCTCCGCGCGCACGCGATCGTTGCGTGAGTTGCGCTCGAGGACCTCGAGGCGCTTCGTCGTCTCCGCGCGGAAGGCACCGAGCTCACGCAGCAGTGTCTCGATGCCGAGCTCGTTCTTCAAGTTCACGTGGAAGTCGGTCTCGGCCTGCTTGCGGTCTTTGAGCGACTGCCGGTTCTGGCTCATCACGATGAGCGGCCCCTGGAGCGCGACGAGGACGGCGAGGAACAGGTTGTAGAACTGAAACGGATAGCCGTCGAAGGGGTGATCGCCCGAGAGCGCGTGGTTGTTCGCCAGCGCCCAGCCCCCCGTGAGGGCGAGCAAGAACACCATGAACGCCCAGCTGCCGTTGAGATCCGCGACCTTGTCGGCGAGGCGCTGGCCCCAGGTGTAGTTCTCCTCGATCTCTTTGACGACGTCGCGCGCGGCACGCTGGCTGAGGAGCGAGTTGGTCTCGCGCATGCGCTCGGCCATCTCGCTGAGGATGGCGAGCGCCGCGGTCTTGCTGCGCGTGAGGTGCTCGCCGAGCTCGTCGCGCGTGAGCTCGAGAAGGACGGTGTCGACCTGCGCTTCGACGCTCGCCGAGCGCGGCTTGTCGTCGAAGAGCGAGAGCTCGCCGAAGTACTCGCCGGTGCGCGCCTCCTTCAGGATGACGCGCGGAAGCTCCTCGCTCTCGCCGGGTAAGAAGATCTGCACCGCACCCGAGAGCACGACGTACATGCTCGAGCCTTTGTCGCCCTTCGCGAAGACGATCTTGCCCGTCTCGAACTTGCGCTCGTTGAGGCGCTTGGCGAGCGCCTTGAGATCGTCGCTCGCGAGACCCTCGAAGAGCGGGATCGCGGCGAGCAGTTCGGCGTGCAGAAGCGACATGAAGTTATCCGCTGATCGTCAACATGTAACCGCGCCCCTTGCAAGGGGGCACGGCTGCCGTGGCGTCAGTGAGCGGCCTTGCCCGGCTTCGCGTTCCAGAGGACCAACATGAGGCACGCGCCGATCGCCGAAAAAGGGACGATCGAATACGTCCAGATCTTCCAATGGTACCGGTCGAGCAGCCAGCCGAGACCCACGCCAGTGAGACCCGCACCGATGTACTGCACGCCGTCGAGGAGACCGGCGGCCGTCGCTGCGGCCTTCTTGCCGCCGAAGTCCATCGACGCGGTACCGGACAGCATGCCGTGCACGCCGAAGATCCACATGCAGGAGAAGCCGACCATGAAGGAGGCGAGGAACGGCGTGGGCGCCCAGCCGAGAATCAAGATCGAGACGATTTGCCCGAGGTAGAAGATGAACGCGACGGGCGCGCGGCGCGACTGGAAAAAGAAGTCCGACAGCACGCCGCAAGCGAGCGCCCCCGCGATGCCGCCGACGGTGATCCCGAGCGACGCCACCTGGTAGAGATCGGTGCCGCGCTTCACGTGGTGCACCTCCTCGAGGAACTCGGGGAAGTAGAGCAAGAGGCCCTGCCGCACGAAGCCCGTGCAGAACTCGGCCACAGCGAGGATGCGAATCACGCGGTTCGAGAGCACCTTCTTCGCGACGTCGAAGAAGGGCGGACGCTCTTCGTCGATCGGTGGCGCGCCAAGAGGGCGGGGGGCGTCGGGCTCGTCACCGGTGTCGAAGTCCACGTGGCCCGCGTCGCTCGGACGATTCTTCACGAGGAAGAGATCGACCGTGAACATCGTGAGGATGGTCGCCGATGGGATCACGTAGACCGCCCACAACGGCATGTTCATGACGATCCATCCGCAGATGCCGTACGCGAGCGCGTAGCCGAGCGAGATCATCGAGCCGAACATTCCGCCGAGCACGCCGCGCTCGCGATGGTGGAACCACGCCGCGTTGACCTTCACGACGCTGAGCGCGCCGAAGCTCTGGAAGTACATGTTCACGGCGTAGAGAAACGAGAGACCGAGAATGAGCTTCGAGTCCCAACCGCCGGAATAGAACATCAGACCGATGAGCAGGTTCAGGATCGCCGCGCCCAACGTGCCGAGGAGGATCGCCTTGCGACCACCGAACCTGTCCGCGAGCGGACCGTTGATGATGACGCTGAGCGCGTAGGTCCAGAAGCCGGCCGTCGCGACGATGCCCATCTGGGCTTTGTCGAAATGGAACGTCGTCCCAATCGCGCCCTTCGACGCGTTGAAGTTGTAGCGACCCATGTACAGCGTCGCGTAGGTGATCCCCAGCGGGAACCAGTTCGCGAAGCGGCGCGCGCGGAAGGCCGCCGAGTGCGCCGGCGGGCCGGAGGTCTGGGCTGTCATCGGCGCCGGGTATAGCACCGCTTTCCCGACCTCAGCGCGGGCTCAGCGCGCTGCCGTCAGATGAAGAGAACAGCGATCGTATTTTCTTGCGAGGCCATGATGATGTCTCCTTACGCAACTGCCGTGCCGCGCGCGTCATCCGCGAGAACAAGCGAGAAAACTCCGCGTTCGGCCGACGATTGCGCCAATCCATGACGCGCGCGTCATGGCGTTCGCGGCGTGGCGCGTCAGGAATCTGACAACACGGCGTGGTGGGCGAGCCACACATGGCGGCGGGCCGCCAGATTGGCAGGCGCGCTCGACGAACCGAGACCGCCGCGCCTCGACGCTGTCCACGGACGGATCGCGATCCGTCCCGGACAGGCGCCCGCGCGCGAACATCGGCGCAAAACGAGCGCCACGCCGGCGGCACACCGATTGGAAGAGGGGCGGCCATGATCCCTCACACGCGCCGTCCCTGGCCCTGGCTCACACTGCTCGTCGTCGTCAGCTTCCTCATCCCGATGCCGGTCCTCGCCGAGCAAGCGCAGCGCGAGGTGCAGGGCGGCGACTTCGACGATGCCGCGATCGGCGGACCGCGCGGAAAGACGTGGCTCACCATCAGCGCGTTCACGCGCGCGTACGAGCAACTGGGTCAGCGTGACGTCGGCGCGATGGCGCTCGTGGGCGTCGCGCTCGATCGCATTGCCGCACGTGAGGGCGATCGCGCGCTCGTCGAGGTGCAAGCGACCGAGCTTGGCAGCAACCACGCGGCGCCGGCGCGGCTGCCGTTGTCACGCGACGTCGCGCGGCTGGCGGTGACGGCGGCGTGGCGGGCGTCGGGTCTCGGCGCAGACGACGCGCGGCTCGACTCGATCGTGTCGCGCGCGCGCTGGAGCGCGATCCTTCCGGAGACACGCCTTCGCGCCACGCGCCTCCTCGACGATCGCACCGACAGCTCCGATCCCACCGTGCTCGCCACGCGGCAGAACCTCGGGCTCGAAGCGCGGCTCACGTGGCGCTTCGATCGCTTGATCTACGCCGACGAAGAGACGTCGATCGAGCGCGTTCGCGTCGATCGTAGCGAGGCGCGTGTACGCGTCGCCACGCGCGTCCTGTCGGCGCTCGCGCTATGGCAGCGCGCGTGGGTCGAAGGCCGTCGCGCCGCGGCGGAATCGACCGACGCGTTCGACTGCGCGCTCCGCGTCTCGGAGGCCGAAGCGACGCTCGACGTGCTGACCGCGGGGTGGTTCTCGTCGTGGCGCGCGCGCACGGTACCGGAGTGAGCGAACGTCGAGCATGGCCTCAGCTGAGTCGGCGGCGCTCGCGGATCGAGCGACGGTCGCTCGTGAGTGTGAAAGCATCGGCCAGCTGCGCGCCGAGCTCGTCGGTCATCTCGAAGCGGCGCTCGCGGGGCTCACGGCGATCGCCGAGCATCGCGCGCATCTCTGCGATCGACCTCGCCGCTCCGGTGGCGCGCCGGTGCATCAGCTCGTGCGAGCCGCAAACCGTGACGACGTCGCCACCGGAGAGGGGCGTCGTCGTGAGCTGGCGCGCATCGCGCTCGCCGCAGACGACACAGGGTCCAAGGAAGGAACAGACGCGGCCGAGGTCATGACTCATGACGCGAACAATCGCGAAAACCGCGCAGACTGGCCAAGTTTGTCAGCCGCGGCACGAGTGTCCACCGACGGAATTGGTCGTTTCACTGTCTTGCCGTTAGGATTGTACCCGTAGGCCTCGCCCTCACGGGAACCGCACGATGACCCCCAGTGGAAAACACCCTTACGATCCGCCGACGTTGACGGGCATACCGCAGCTCGACATCAACGAGGAGGACGACGAAGAAGAGATCCGCGAGGTCACGCGTCACATCACGACGATCCCAGAGCAGCTCGCCGAGACGGCGCAGAAGCCCTTCCTCGTCGTGCTCCGCGGCAAGAACGTCGGCCACATGTACGAGCTCACCGACGGCGACTTCACGATCGGCCGCTCGCCCGAAGCGACGATCCAGCTCGCCGAGCAAGGTGTCTCGCGCGTGCACGTCACCCTCTCGCGCCGCGCCGACGGCTCCTACGTGTTGAAGGACATGCAGAGCTCGAACGGCACCTTCGTGAACACGAAGCGCGTCGATCTCCATCGTCTGGCGAACGGCGACCGCATCGCCGTCGGCGGGCACACCATCTTCAAGTTCGA
Source organism: uncultured Polyangiaceae bacterium (assembly GCA_964236615.1). Lineage (GTDB taxonomy): Bacteria > Myxococcota_A > Polyangia > Polyangiales > Polyangiaceae > CAXSGV01. The sequence continues at coordinate 13,928 of CAXSGV010000005.1, read as the reverse complement.
GCTGCTCGATGCCGAGGCGGAGGCCGCGACGCGCGACCTACTCGACGCGTCGATGACCCGTCGCTCGGCATCGGTGACGCGGCCCTGGTCACCACACTCGTGGAAGAAGATGCCGGCGGCGCAGGCCGTCGCTTACGAAGATCCCGCACAGCTCGAGGCCGCCTTCGTCAAACTCCAGCGCCTTCCGCCGCTCGTGACCTCGTGGGAGATCGAGGAGCTGAAGTCGCTCATCGCGGAAGCGCAGGAGGGGCGGCGCTTTCTCCTTCAGGGCGGCGACTGCGCCGAGACGCTCGACGACTGCGAATCGAACATCATCACGAACAAGCTGAAGATCCTGCTGCACATGTCGCTGGTGCTCATTTACGGCGCGCACCGGCCGATCATCCGCGTGGGGCGCTTCGCTGGTCAATACGCCAAACCTCGATCGAGCCCGACCGAGACTCGCGGCGGCGTCACGCTCCCGAGCTACATGGGCGATCTCGTCAACCGTCCCGAGTTCACGCCCGCGGCACGGCGCGCCGATCCGCAGCTGCTTCTCGAGTGCTACCAACACGCATCGCTCACGCTCAACTTCATCCGTGCGCTCAGCGGTGGGGGCTTCGCCGATCTGCGGCGGCCCGAGTATTACGATCTCTCGTTCTTCGACCGTGCCGAGCTCCCCGCGCAGCTGCGCGAGGAGTACCAACGCATGGGGAACCAGATTTCCGAGGGTCTTCACTTCGTGAAGGCGCTCGGCGAAGGCGCGGTCGACGAGCTCACGCGCGTTCCGCTCTTCACGAGTCACGACGCCCTCAACCTGATTTACGAGTCGGCGCAGACACGTCAGGTGCCGCGCCGTACCGGTTGGTACGATCTGACGACGCACCTTCCGTGGATTGGCGAGCGCACGCGCGCTCTGACCGGCGCGCACATCGAGTTCTTCCGCGGCATCGCGAACCCCGTTGGCGTGAAGCTCGGACCGGCGGCGACGCCGGAAGAGACCGTGGCACTCACGCGCGCCCTCAATCCTACGAACGAGCCGGGCAAGCTGCTCCTGATCGTGCGTATGGGTGCAGCGCACGTGGAGACGAAGCTCCCACTCCTCATCGACGCCGTGGCGAAGAGCAAGCAGCGTGTGCTTTGGGTCAGCGATCCGATGCATGGCAACACCCGCGTCACCAAGAGCGGTGTGAAGACGCGCAACTTCGACGACATCATCAAGGAGGTCGAGCTTTCGCTCGACGTCCACATGAAGTGCGGCACCTATTTCGGTGGCGTGCACTTCGAGCTCACCGGCGAGGACGTCACGGAGTGCGTCGGCGCCGGCCTCTCCGAGGAAGATTTGAACCGCAACTACCTGACGGCGTGCGATCCGCGGCTCAACTACCGTCAGGCGCTCGAGATGGCCTTCCGTATCGCGCGCCACATGGCGAGCTCTAAGCGCGTTCCGGCGCCGTCGACGATGCCACCGCCTTCGTCCAACTGGCGCTGATTTCGGGCGACTTCGCGTCGCCGTCGCCTGCGGTGTGCGCTTGCGACGCGCGAGGCGGCGGCGCGACTTGGTAGTCGAACCAGCGCGAGGGCGAGCCAGATTTCCCGTCCATCGCGGCACGCGCGACGTTGAACATCTCGCGCGCGGTCACGTAGTGGAGCTTCCAGCGCGTGCCGTCGTTGTAACGCTCGCCGAGCAAGCGATGCATTTCCGCGATCCGCTCGCCGAGCATCACCTCGGCGTTGCCTTCGGGTGCGCCGTGCGTGTGCACCTTCACGAAGGTCCACTCGGGACGGCCGTCGATGGTCACGTTCTGGTCGACCCATGTCTGCAAGCGCTCGGGTGAGGGCGGGTCGGAGGCATCGAGCGCCGCACTCTCGATACGCACCGAGCGTGCGTGCGGCCGGCGCGCGAGCGCGATGGGCCCTTCGATGAGCAGCAAGCGATCGCGGTGCGGTGTGCCGACGCGTGCGGTCTCGGCGTCTTCGTAGGCGCGGCGCCGACGGACGTCGCCTTTCGGGTAGTAGATCTGGTTCACCACGTTGGGCTGGCACTGATCGGGCGCGCTCGGGAACGTCAGATCGACGTAGCAGCCGAGCTCCCACAGGAGCTCCATCTCGTCGTCGACGCCGCACCACCGGCCGTCGCGGCGGCCATTGGCGAGGCACCAGTTGCCGTGGATGAAGGCCCATTGGAACTTCGAAGGATCATCGGGCTTGCGCGAGATGAGACCGTGGGTCGCGAGATCGGCGAGCGTCTTCTCGAGTGAGGTCGAGAGCGTTGCACGGGTGTCCCCGTCGTGGTGCAGATGAACCTCGACCTCGCCGAGGCCCATCGCACAGAGCTCGCCGAGCGGCTCGACGAGACGCGGATCGTATTGCTCGCCTGGGAAGAAGTAGGAGTGCCGCGGTGGCCGGCCGTTGGAGTCCTTGAAGCGCGCGGCCATCGACGGATAACGCGTGCGCCACGCAGCGACGCGCTCGATGCCGGTCTCCATCGACACGCCGCCGTGAAGTGGCTCGTAGTGGTCGCAGACCGAGAAAAGAAGGTGGCGCGTACCTTTCGGTTTCGGCGCCAGCAGTTTCTTCGCGCGGTCCTCGAGCCAGGCGCCCACCCATAGGTGAAGCTCCTTTTTCCCGAGCTTACCGAGTGGGCCTGGAAGGCGGCTCGCGTCGAGCTTCCAGAACGGAGTCACTTCGACTTGCCGGCGCGGGTGGGCTGGCGTCGCTTCGGTTCCGTGTCCCAGATCACGGTGCCGACGCATTTTTTTGCACCGATCTGCTTCACGGCTTCACGAAGGTCCGAGCCCTTCGAGTGGCCGCTCCGCGTGACGACGATGAGTCCGTCGACCGCATTCTCGACCACGTTCGCATCGCCGGAGCTGAGGACGCTCGGCGCATCCACGACGACGAAGTCGTAGCCGCGTCCGAGGAACGCGACCGCGTTCTGGAAGTGCGTGGAGTGAAGTGTCTCGGGGAAGTTTTGCTCGCCCGGAGCTTCGGCGAGCACGTGCAGCGCGGGGCCGAGCGCGACGACGGTCCACGGCTCCATGCTGCCCCGCATCTTGCGCACGATCTGGTTCGAGAAGCCGTTGCCTTCGGGAACGCGAAAGCCGAGCAACGTGGCGAGCGTGGGGTGCGCGAAGTTCGCCTCGACGAGGAGCACGCGCGCGCGCTGTGACTCGGAGAGAACGAGCGCAAGCTGCGTCGCAAAGGTGCTCTTGCCCTCGCCGTCGCGCGCGCTGGTCACGCCGAAGATCCACATGCCGTCCGCGCGCTTTTGCTCGAGGCGATGACGGATGACCCGGAGCGAAGCGGTGGCCTCGTTGGCGGTGTCGCCGAGCATCACGAGCACGTGCGTGTCGGGAGGCGAAGCCCACGCCGGCACGACGCGAACCGGCGAGTCGGGGTGGTGACCCGTCGGCGTCGTCGCGAGGTTCGTGCTCGGGTTGTTCGCGCCGCCGCCGGACGGGCCGTTCGCGATGATGAGCGTGCGGTTCGCGGATTGTTCAGACATGGGCGCTCCCCGGGCTCGCCGGCTCGCTCGCGTCGGCGGGTGGTGGGCCTGGAGACGGGCCTGGAGGCGGCTCGCCCGGCGCGGAGGCCGGAGGCGGGGCCAAGCGTGGAATGACGCCGAGCACCGGAATCGAGTTCAGGGTCTCGACATCGGCGGCGTCGAGGATGGTGTCGTTCGTGAGCACGCGCGTGAAGGCGTAGGCAAACGCTGCGAAGAACGCGAGCCCGAAGCCGGCGAGCGCTGCGTTCGTGCGGCCGCCGCGCGCGGGCCGCGTCGGGCGGTATGCGGGGTCGATGATCTCCATCTGATCGCCGCCGACCATCTCGGTCGCGCTCGTCTTCAGGCGCGCACGCTCGAGGCTGCGGCGAAGATCTTCGTCCTTCGCCTTGGCGTCGCTCGCTCCGCGAAGGAGGCGTGCCCACTCCGTCTCGAGCGCGACGAGCGGGTTGATCGGCTCGGCGGCCGCGGCCTTCTCGTCGGGCTTGGTGCCCGGAGCGACCGGCGGCCGGCGCGCAAGCTCGCCCTGACGCGCGGCGATCTGTGCCTGCACGTCGGCGAGCTTCTTCTGCAGCTCGGGTGAAGCGGAGGTGGTGTCGACCGGCGGTGCGCCCCCCTTGGCCTGATCGAGCTGCTGCTCGGCGACGTGAAGCGCGCGACCCGCGATGTCGGCCTGGGCCTTCGCTGCGACGACGTCGGGGTGCTGGTCGGTGAGCTTGGTGCGCTTGTCGGCGAGATCAGCCTGCGCTTGTGCGGCGCGCTTCGCTGCGTCGTCGCGCGCCTTGGTGAGCGTCGCGACGCTCTCGTTCACGGCCGGCGGAGGAACCGCACCGCCTTGTGCCGCGCCGCGAATCTCCGCTTCGAGCCGCGCCTTCTGGCGCATGAGCGAATTGAGCGCGCCGTCGCCCGGTTGGGGGGTGACAGGCACGTTCGGCATGACGACGCCGCCGCCGCCCGCGCCGGGTCCGGTCGCCCCTGCGCCGCGACCTGGGGTGAACGGAGAGTTGAGCGTGTCGGCGGCGAATTCGGGGTGCGCCGCGAGGAACGTCGCGAGCGCGTGGTTGGCGCGCTCGACCTCGTCGTTCGCGCGCTTCTCTTCGAGCGCGAGGAACTCTTCCTGGGTCTTGGTCGAGGAGAGGTTGCCCTTCCTGTAATCCTCGATGGTGCTGTCGGCGAGACGCTGCGTGATCGCTTTGACGCGATCCTGGTCCTCGTCCTCGAACGAGATGACGAAGGTCTCGCTGTCGCGCCCACGGAAGCCGACATGGAGGCGCATTTCCTCGACCGCGTCGACCAAACCTTTGGACTCGACGGTGTGCGGATAGAGATTGAACTCCTTGATGATGGGCTCGAGCCGAGACCGGGTGAGGAGCGTGTCTTTCAGCTTGGGCGCGAGCTTCATCGCGCGTTCGGACGGCGAATCCTCCCGGTCGTCGGTCTTCATGGCGGGCTTCACCAGGACGACGCACTCGCTCTTGTAGATTCGCTTCACGTTCAGCGCGACGACCACCGCGACGACGCAGCCGAGCACGAAGAGCAGCGCGGACATCTTCCAGTAGGAGAGCGCGCGGCGAGCCAGGACCTTCCCGCGTGCGATGCGCTCGCCCGGGGTGGGCTCGCGAGGGGCGACCGCGACGGCGGCCTCGGCGTTGTTGGGCGGAGCTCGGAAAGAGGAGTTCATACGGACGGTCTGCTTGGCACCCCCGAAAACGTCGGGCGCGGCGCCGCGGGGACTGGAAGTTCGCACGCATTCATAGATGCTGCTCGACCGATTTCCAACTCATCCGTAGAGCGCTTGCGATACGCGAGGCCCCGCAGGCATCTTAGGCTCACGACATGTCGACATACTTGGTGACGGGCGGCGCGGGTTTCGTGGGATCTTCCATCACCGAGGAGCTCCTCGCGAAGGGGGAGAGTGTGCGCGTCCTCGACGACTTCTCTTCCGGACGGCGGCAGAACCTCGAAGGCCTGAAGGGCAACCTCGAGATCATCGAGGGCAGCATCACCGATCCGGAGACCGTGGCGAAGGCCATGAAGGGGATCGAGGTCGTGTTCCACGAAGCGGCCATTCCCTCGGTTGCGCGGTCGGTCGAGAACCCGCAGCGTTCCGTGTTCGTCGGCGTTCAGGGTACCACCGTCGTCCTCGACTGCGCACGCCTCGAAAAGGTGAAGCGCGTCATCTTCGCCGCCAGCTCCTCGGCCTACGGCAATACGCCGACGCTGCCGAAGGTCGAGACGATGACGCCGGCGCCCCTCTCGCCCTACGCCGTCGCGAAGCTCACGAACGAGCACATGCTTCGCGTCTTCGCGCGCCTCTACGGGATGGAGACGTTGAGCCTTCGCTACTTCAACGTGTTCGGCCCGAAGCAGGATCCGACGAGCCATTACGCTGCCGTCATTCCGAACTTCATCACCGCTGCCCTCAAAGGCACCAAGCCGGTCGTCTTCGGCGACGGCGGTCAGACGCGCGACTTCTGCTTCATCGAGAACACGGTGAGCGCCAACCTCCTCGCCGCCAACGCGAAGACCAAGCTTCAAGGCGAGGTAATCAACATCGCGTGCGGCGATCGCATCTCGCTCAACGATCTCATCCGCCTCATTGGCGAGATCACGGAGACGAAGCTCGAGGCCGAGTACAAGCCCGAGCGCGCCGGCGACGTCCGCGATTCGCTTGCCGACATCTCGGCTGCGGCGAAGTTGATCGGCTACGAGCCGCGGGTCCGTGTCCGCGAGGGTCTCGAGAAGACCATCGCCGCGTTCCGCACCTTCACGAAGTAGACGTTCACGAGGTAGGGTGCGCGCCCCATGCGCGCCCTCCCCGTCGCCGTCTCGCTCGCTCTCCTCTCCATCCTCGGCTGCGGGCGCTCCACGCCGGAGGCCACGCCGGGTCCGGCGTCGGCCACGACCGCTCCGTCGGCATCGGCATCCTCGGCGGCGGCGGCCAGCACCGCGGCGGCGCCGAAGCGCACCGACTCGTTCCCCACCTCGAAGGGCGAGCTCGGCGTCACGCCCATCCACCACGCGACGCTGCTGCTCGAGGTCGCCGGGAAATCCATCTACCTCGATCCCGTCAGCAAGGACGCGTCGTACGACGGGCTCCCGAAGGCCGACTACGTGCTCGTCACCGACATTCACGCCGACCACATGGATCCGGACGGGCTCGCGAAGGTGAAAAAGGAGGGCACCGTCGTCGTGGGCCCGCCCGCCGTCGGCGAGAAGATGAAGCTCGACGTGACATTGAAGAACGGCGAAACGAAGGACTTCGGCGTGTATTCCGTCGAGGCCGTGCCCATGTACAACCTCACGCGCGGCCCATCGGCGGGAAAGCTCTTTCACGACAAGGGGCGCGGCAACGGCTACGTGCTGACCGTCGGCGGCAAACGGATCTACATCTCGGGCGACACCGAGTGCGTCCCCGAAGTGCGCGCGCTCACGAGCATCGACGTGGCGTTCGTCTGCATGAACCTGCCCTACACGATGCCGCCCCACGAAGCCGCCGAGTGCGTGACGGCCTTCGAGCCCAAGGTCGTCTTCCCCTACCACCACAAAGACTCGAACCTCGACGACTTCGAGAAGCCCGTGAAGTCGACAGGCAAGATCGACGTGCGCCTCCGCAAGTGGTACTGACTCGATTCGGCGCTAATCGCCAAGCGAGCCGACTCCGCGCCTTCCTGTTCAATCCGTTCTGTTCATCTCATTTGCAGGCCGCATCGATGACGAGCACACCCGCCTTCGAGGCGACCTTGTCGCCGCCCGGTGAGAGCGTGACCTTGCAGCCGCCGCCCTCGGCTTTGGCGTCGACGGCGTAGCGCTCGTCCGGCGCGAGGCCGACGATGATGTGACGCGCGGCTTCGGTGGGCGCGCGGTACGAGACCTTCGCCGCCTTCTTCTGAGGGCCCTCCTTCACGAAGAGGTACGCCTCGTCGCGGATGGCCGCGCCGTCGACGCCTTCGCCGGTGATGCCGACGGAGGGGGGCGCTTTGTCCGCGGTGGCGCCGATGACGATGGCGTGGAGGAAGCGGCGCTCCTTGTCGCCCTTGGGCGAGGCCACCTCGACGCGCGTCGACTTGAGGTCGTCGGGCGGGTCGTTGTTGTACCAGAAGGAGTCCTTCTTCTTGGTCTGCGGCTCGGCGAGCGAGGTCGGCGTCACGCCGCCGGGGAGCAGCGTCGTCGCTGTCGCGGCCGAGGCGCCGGAGCTGTAGGTCGTCACGGGACCGGCGATCTGGGCGTTGCCGAAGGTGTGGCCGGCCCAGGTCACGCCGTAGCTCCCCTTGGTGAGCGTGACGCGGTCGTAGATGACGAGGCGCGCCGAGCCTTCGCCCGTCGCTGGCGTGCGCGAGAACACCCATTCGCGCTCGGCGCGCTCGAGCGAACGGCGCCCATTGCCCTTGAATTTGGCCGGATTGTAGGCGGCGCCGAAATCGGCGAGCGCGTACGCGAACGTCCCCGCGTCCTCGAAGCGCGCGATGTTCGCCCCGGAGCTCTCGGCCGTTTGATTCGGCGAATAAATCATGGTGTCGCCATCGTCCTCGACGAGCAGCGTGTTGTGGCTCGTGGACGAGCCCGCGCCGTAGCCGCCACCATCGACGAGCAGCGCGTCCCCGCCGCGCACGATCTCGAAGTGACCTTGGTCGAGGTGCTGGTGATCGGACAGGTACGGTCCCGCGTTGATCGACGCCCACACCGCGCCGGGTGACCAGGCAGTGCGCGCGAAGGCGGTGCCCGTGCCTTTGGCGAGGTAGCTCGTGACCTTGGGATCGGGCGCTTCGGTCGGCGCCGCCGGATCTTCGACGATGGCCTCGAGCCATGTCCACTGCTCGTCGCGCTCGGACTTCACGAGCTTCGCGAGCGTGCGGGCGCGCGCGGCGGCGGGATCGCCGGGCGGAAGCGCAACGAGCGCGGCCCACATCTCGTGTGGTTGGGCCTCCGCGGGCTTCTTGCTCCAGTCGCCGTTGTCGTAGGCATGCACGCCGTCGGGGAAGAGCGAGTGCCTGCGGTAGTCGACCATCTCGTGCAAGAAGGGGAGATCCCCCACGACCTTCTCGGTGTCGGCGTAGATCGCGAAGACCGCCGCGGCCATGCCGCCGTACTGCCAGCCCTCGGGCCATTGGCCGCCTTCGACCTTCGTCATCTCGGGGACGACGCCGCGCTTCCACATCGCCTGCGCAGTCTTGCGAAGCTCGGCGCCGCGCGGATCCTCCCCCTCGAAGGCGATGCCGGCCATGCCGACGGTGCCGAAGTAGCCGGCGTAGTAGTTCGCGATGGGCTTGTCCTTTTGGTAGCCCTTCTCCTTGAACCAGGCGATCCACGCGCTCAGGTGATCGAGCGCCGATTTTTTCAGCTCGGGCGTCATCCCGGGCGCGCCGTGGAGCCAGTCGTACGCGATCGCGGTCGCCAAGCCGAAGGTCCGAATCGGGTAGCCGCTGTCGTGGCGCACGACCTCGAGCCCGCCCTTGGCGTCACCGATTTTCAGGCGATCGTCGAGCAGCGCCTGCAGGTACTTGAGCGCGGTCGTCGCGCGCGCATCGTTGCCGGTGATGCGCCACGAGAGCGCGCACGAGAGCGCGGCGTTCGACCAGTCCCAGGCCTCGTAGCCGCTCTCGATCGACTTGGCGGCGGCTTCGTCGCAGCGCTTGCCGAGGCGCGCCAGCGCGGGGTTGCCGGCAGCGTCGAGCTTCTTCAAGCTCGCGAGGCGCGTCGGCGTGAGCAAGATGCGCGGGTGGGCGCCCGCGAACGGCGCGAGCTCGGGCAGAGGCGTCGACGCGGCGCGGGCGGCCGCCGAAGCTGCGCTGCCTTTGTTGGACGTGGAGTCGTCGCCGGCGCCGCGCCACTTCTCGCGGCATGATCCACACGCCGCGAGGCCACTGAAAGCGGCAAACAAGACAACCGATCGCATGCGCGCGTGAATCAAGGAGCTCCTTTGATGCGTGTGTAGACGAAGAGGCCAATGAGGAGCACGACGTCGATGGCGACGACGAGCCCGTACTCCTTCACCTTGATCTTCACTTCGAAGGTCGAGCACGTCTGCTTCGCCGCGCCGTAGAGAGCGCCCGCGAGACCGAAGTAGATGAACAGCATCGAGTGGTAGCAAAACGAGAGGAACGTGATCCCGATCAGGATCCCGCAGAACGAAACGAAGAGAGAGAGACCGAACGGCTTGAGCCGCGGATCCATCCCCGGGTTCTGGCCCCACGCGATCTGGTAGGGGATCCGCATCGACACGTAGACGAGCATGCTCCAGAGCACCATGCCGGGGAACCCGAGCTCGGCCGCTGACAGCAGGTAGCTGTTGTGCGCCGTGATGAAGTAGTGCTCGCCGAACTGACCTTGCCCGACGCCGAAGATCGGCGAGGCGCGGAACATGTCGACCCCCTCGTAGAGCGCGCCGAGACGCTCGAGCGTCGACGAGTCGGCCTCTTCACCTTCGCGCCCGCCGAGCAGCAAGAGAGGCATGCCGAGCACGCCGCCCGCTATCAGCCCTTTGAGCCCATATTTTCGCACGAAGTAAACGCCGATCACGCCCATGAGGACGAGCACGCCGCCGCGCGACTGGGTCTGCACGACGCAGTAGCCCGCGAGCCCGAGCACGAAGGCGAACATCAGGTGCCGCCATTTGGTCTTCAGGAAGCCGTGGAGCGCAAAGCAGAACGCGAACGCCGCGCCGATCGCGAGTGAGAGCTCGTTGGGATCGGCGAGCACGCCACGCCAGCGCACACGGCCGTGACCGATCGAGAACGTGTTGAACGGGCCCGGCTTCTCGCAGAGGTACTCGGAGCCCTTCTCGGTCTCGATGCCGAGCTTCGTCGCCTCCTCGTTGCACTCACGCGGCGAAAGCACGCACGACATGCCGGTGGTCTCGCCCGCCGTCTTGTCGCCGCTCGTGATGTCCTCGGCGGAGATCAGGATGCATTGGAAGTCGCCCCGCGACTGCTGGATTCCAATCGACGCGAGGATGATCGCGATGAAGACGAGGAGCGTCGCCATGATCGCGAAGCGCTGGATGCTGCGCGCCGCGTAGGCGATGACGAGCATGAAGATCGTCGAGAAGAGGACGGTGTTGACGGTGTGGCCGATCTCGCTCGTACCCGTCTTGACCAGCGTGCAGCCGAAGCACCACAGCGCGAACGCCGCGAGGTACGGCAGCTGCGGCGTCCACGCCGACTTCGTCTTGCCCGTGGCGAACTCGACGATGATGCCGAGAACGGCGAGCCCCGTCGTGAGGTTGAGGAGGCCGAGCGCCGCCAGCCCCGGGATGAACTCCTGAGGTCGAACGAAGATCGTGAAGACGAGGAGCGCCGCCCCCAGGATTCCCATTGGATCGAGCGGACTCTACGCGGATTCAGGCATGCACGGCGTGGATGCCGTTCGTGCCGGCTTGCGGTGCGTCGTCCTTCGTCTGGCCGAGCAGCTCGGGCTCCTCCCAATCGGGCGACACGAGGTAGGTCACGAGCCCGACCGCGAAGCCGGTGCCGTGCGCGACGTGAAGAACGGGAAATATGGCCCACACGATGGGCACGGAGAGCGCGCCGGCCTTGCGACCGACACGCACCGCTTCGACCGCGGTGCCGAGCGCATAGGCGCCGAACGCGAAGGGCGTGAAAGGTTGCCACATGCTCGTGAGGAGGAGCGTGGCACCGCCGACGACCATGCCGAACGGGATCGCGGGGCGCACCGTCAAAAGCTTCTTGTGCTTGAGGAGCGTGCGCGCGCGCCCCTTGCCGTACTTGAAATACTGCTTCGCGAGCCCCTTGAACGAGTCGCGTGGGAAGTAGTGGACGTGGATCTTCTTGCTGAGGAAGACCTTGCCGCCGTGATCGTGGATACGCTGGTTGATCTCGGCGTCCTCGTTCGTGATCGCGCGCGAGTCGAAGAGACCGACGGTCTCGAACACCTTGCGGCGAAACGCGCCGGGGAAGACCGTGTCGACGAAGCCTTCGTTGTCGGGGTTGCGGTAAGCCGAGCCACCGACGCCGAGTGGGCTGTCGAGCGCGGCGCAGAGCGCCTTCTGAAACCAGTTCTTCGCGAGCGTGCGTGCAGCCCCACCGACGTTGTCGGCGCCCGTCTCGTCGAGAACCTCGACGCAGCGACGGAGAAAGTCGGGCGCGTAGTCGGCGTGGACGTCCATGCGAATGATGACGTCGCCCTTCGACGCGCGGATCGCGGCGTTCATGCCGGCGGCCTGGATCCGATCGGGGTTGTCGATGACGCGGATGCGCGGATCCTCTTTCTCCAGGCGATGGAGGATCTCGCGCGTCTGGTCCATGCTCATGCCGTCGGCGACGAGGATCTCGACCCGATCCTTCGGGTAGTCCTGAGCGAAGACCGAGCGGAGGGTGTCTTCGATGTAACCCTCCTCGTCGAGGCAGGGCATCACGATGCTGACGAAGGGCATTTCGGACATGTTCGGTTCCTCAGCAGAAGGGGACGGACCCTCGCGTGGGCCCATCCTGCCTCGTCTTGGATGCCGCGACCATCGTAAGGGGCCGCCGTGCCGCTCCGCTTTTTTTCCTTCGCCGTGCCGCACGATCGAGCTGACTTAAGGCGGGCTTAAGCGGCGGTCGGCGCGTCGCCAGGGGAAGACAGGTTCGTTGCGCGCGTCGCGTGGCGAATTTCGTGTCCCTCCTCTCGAGAAAATTGGCGTCATGAATGCGTCTTCGCAGCCCCGACCAAGGTCCGCCACGCTCGTCGTCACTGCGCTCCTCGGCGCGTTCGCGCTCTCTCATTGCGCGAACGAGGAAAGTGCACCAGCCGCCGGTGGCGGAGGCGGCGTCGATCCGACCACGAAAACCGAGCAACCGTGCGAGGACGACGCGGCCGCGCCCGATGGCGTCACGCCCGCATCCAACCCGCTCGAAGGCCTTCGGTACATCGATGTCCGAAGTGCGCCGTACAACGCGCGCGGAGACGGCAAGACCGACGATACGGCCGCCTTCCAGCGCGCGCTCGACGCGGCGTCGAACTTCCCGACCACCGGCGGCTACCGGCCGATCACGCCGAACCATGGCGGAGTGGTCTTCGCTCCCGCTGGCGAATACCTGCTCGCGGGGACGCTGAACGTTCCGCCCTATGTCGCGCTCGTGGGTACGACGACGGCACCGGCCTCCACCGCAAAGCCTTGGACGCGAGGGACCGGCACCGTCCTCCTTTCCACGGCGAATGCCAAGAACGCGGACGGCACGCCGTTCCTCACGATGAACGCGTCCTCGACCTTGGAAGGCGTCACGATCTTCTACCCGCTTCAAACGGATACCAACCCTCCGGTCGCGTACCCCTGGACGGTACGCGGACGGCAATTGCCGATCTCGCTCGTCAACGTCACGCTCGTGAATTCCTACCGCGGCGTGGACGTCGCGTCGGCCAACTCGGGTCGGCACTATTTCAACGGGGTATACGGACAGCCTTTGCTGACCGGCATTGCCGTCGACAAGAGCTTGGATACGGGTCGCCTCGAAAACGTGCATTTTACACCCATCTGGCACGCCGAGCCCACGAGCCCCGCGCTCGCTTTCCAGAGGAGCAAAGGCACCGGAATCAGCATCGAGAGGGGCGACTGGGAGATCCTCGCCGACATCGAGCTTCGAGGCTACGCGACGGGAATCTTGCTCACGACGAGCGTGTGCCCCACCAACTGCGGCGGCGGACTCGGTCAGATGAGCAGAGTGACGCTCGACACGGACGTCGGTATCGAAATCACCAACAGCAGCAAAGTGAGCTACCTCGTTCGTGATTTCACATGGGCACCCTCGTGGAAGGGGAGCCGCGGTTTGGGAATTTGGCATCCCGTCGGACTGCCAGCCTACCTCTCGCTCTCCCACGCCACCTTCCTCGGCTCGATGACGGAAGCCGTCCTTTGGGAAGAAGAGGGAACGTTCAGCGTGGTCGACGGAAACGTCGGTCCGTGGGCCCCCGGTAGCCCCGCGCTTTCGTTCAAAGCTGGCCGCGGGATCGTCCAGCGAACCATGTTCAGCCCGGGCGCCCGATCCGCCGTCGCGGTCACGGGCTCCGCAGTCGTCGTCGCCAACGCCAATCGGCTCCAAGGCAACTCCATCGTCGGCAAGACCATCGGGAGCAACACGCCATGATCCATCCGTTCGAGCGCAAGAAGCGCTCTCCCGCGCGCATCGCCTATGGGTTGAGCGCCGCGGTCCTGCTCTTCAACGGCTTGCGAACGTCCGACGTTCACGGGACGCCTTGCGGCACCGCGGTCGCGGATCCGCGCCAGGACGCCGGGGCGCCCGCGCCGACCGTGTTTGCGATCAGCGTGCGGGACGTCCCCTACGGCGCGAAGGGGGACGCAAAGACGGACGATACGACTGCGATTCAGCGCGCGCTCGACGACGCGGGGCGCGCCTTCGCCTCCAACCCCAACACGGTCGCGACCGTCTTTTTGCCCTCCGGTGTCTACCTCGTTCGAAGCCACCTGACGGTGCCCGCGGGCGTGAAG
>CAXSGV010000004.1:23510-38091 GCA_964236615.1 uncultured Polyangiaceae bacterium | reverse complement strand
CGTCTCTTGCCGCTCGTGTTCAAGCGCAAGCTCACCAGCGAGAACACGCGGAGCCTCCTCCACGCGTGGGGCTTCTACGTCACCGAGAAGCAGACGAGCGCGCCGCTTCTCTTCGCGCACTCGCGCAGCTTCCCGGTCATGTACCGCGAGCCGCCGCCCGCGCGCTTCAACCACCTCGTGCTCGAGAGCTTCGCGCCGAGCATGAACTCGCCCAACTGGGTGTGCGACGTCCTTCGTACCGGTGGCGTTGCGGAGACCGACTGCGCCGCCACCTGGCGCCGCGAGTGGCGCGACTTCTGGGACGACGCGCGTCCGCGCTTCGACCACGTCCTCATGTGGGAAGCGTCGCCCGAGGCCAAGGCGCAGGTGCCGCCGGATTACCGCTTGAAGTTCCAGCAGGACCGCCTCGCGATCTACGAGCGCATCGACGCGAAGAAATGACGCGCACGTGAACCGCGCCTGGTCACTCGCTGCGATCGTCACGCTCGCATGCGGCATCGCGTCGGCGAGCTGCTCGAGCGATGAGGCGACGGCCGCAGACGCCGAGCTCGACGGCGGCGTCGATGGGTCGGTGCCGTCCGAGAGCGGCACCGCGATCGATGGCGACTCGGTGGGCGATGCGCCGGTCGAAGCGGGTGTCGACGCGAACGCGCCGCTGCCTTACCCGACGCGGAGTGTGTACCGGATCAAAGAACTGCAGCCGGACTTCTGGCCCGACATGAACAAGGTCGCGGGCAACAACACCGGCGGCGTTGCGATGAACATGCTGTGGGCCGCCTGGGAGCCCACGAAGCGCGCGCCGCCATGCGACGCGACGAAGGACGTCGAGTACGACGGCCACTGCTTCGGGATCGACGCCAACGTCGACAAGGCGATCGGCGAGTGGAGCAGCAAGGGCCTCGTGGTCACCGGCGTCACCTACGGCGTGCCGGCGTGGGCGCGCACCACGCGCGTTTGCTCCCCGGTCTCCGCCGGCTACGAGATCTTCTGCGCGCCCGACAACGCCGCCGACTATGGGCGGTTCGCTGGCATGCTCGCGCAGCGCTACGACGGCAAGCACGGACACGGCCGCGTCGCTGACTTCGTCATCCACAACGAGGTGAACTCGAACGACTGGTTCGACGTCGGGTGTGGACAAGGCGTCGCCTGTGACACGAAGACGTGGCTCGACATCTACGCCGCGAACTACGCCGCCGCGTACGACCGCATCACGGCCGAGCAAGCGACGGCCAAAGTGCTCATGTCCCTCGAGCACCACTTCGCGTCGCCGGACTTTGATCAACCCGCGGCATCCAGCGCGCTCCTGTCGGGCATGACGATGATCTCGGGTCTCGCCTCGCGCGTTGCCCCGCGCGCATGGCGCATCGCGTACCACCCGTACCCGCCGAATTTGCTCGCGCCGCAGTTCTCACCCGACGACTACCCGAGGGTCACGTACGGCAACCTCGGCACGCTGCTCGGTTGGCTGCGCAAGACGTTCCCCAACGTGCCGTCTTCGTGGGAAGTGCAGCTCACCGAGAGCGGCGTGAACTCGCTCGCCCCTTCGTCGAGCGAGGCCGCGCAAGCCGACGGCGTGTGCCGCTCGCTTCGCAACGTGCTCGGTACGCCCGGCGTCGAGAGCTACATCTACCATCGCATGAAGGATCACTCGGCCGAGACGGCCGGTGGTCTCGGGCTCGGCCTCCGTCACGAGGACGGCGTCGCGAAACCGGCGTGGTCGGTGTGGGCGCTCGCGAACCGCAACGATCTCGTTCCGCCGCAGCTGTCGTGTGGGTTCGAAGATCTCCCGTACACGCGGCTTCAACGCAGCAACTCGGGGACGCGCGGGCACTGGACATCGTCGCGTCTCCCGCCGCCGGGCTTCACCGCCGAAAGCTCCTGGAAGCTCTCGCGCGAACCTGCGGCGGGCACGGCGATGCTCTACGAATGCCGTGTGGGGACGCACAACCTGATCTCGCCCGACGTTGGTTGCGAAGGTCTCCAGCCGCTCGGTCCAGTCGGCTACATCCACACCGCAGCGGCTGCTGGGCTCGTGCCGATCTACCGGTGCCGCAGCGGAACCACGGACCACTTCGTGAGCGCCGACGCGGCGTGCGAGGGTCAGGTCGTGGAGCAGCTCCTCGGCTACGCAACTCCGTAGCGCGGCAGGCGCACCTCGCGCACGTCGCGCGACGTCGCGCGACCGAAAAATCTGCCCGAATCAACGTTCGGTGACGCGCACATCGATGCGGCGCCCGATGGCAAGCGCGAAGAAGCCGCTGCCGTCCGTGCCGGCAAAGCTGCCGCCGATCGCGAACACTTCGCCGTGCAGGCCGTCGTGCACCTGGTCCTGGGAAACGGTGGCGACGACATGCAGGCGCGTGGTTGCCTTGGATGCGGTGAAGGAGCGTGCACGAAGAAGCGCGACCGTGCGGTGAATGCCGCGCACGAGCGCAGGTGAGCCACCACCGACGCGCACGTCGACGAGGTTGCCTGCACCGTCGATCGCAAGCGTGACGTCGACCGACCCCGCCGATCCGAAGGGCACCGATTGCCAAACGGGATCGGCGCTCGACGCCTGCGGGAAGCCGCGTGTGAAGGCGGTCGCGAGGTCGACCGAGCCGCGCTCGCCCACAGCGCCGTAGACACTGGCCGGTGGAGGCGGCGCGCTCGCGGCGGCACCGCTCGTGGTCGGACGGGCGTGGCTCTTCGAGGCGCGCGTCGGCCGCGTTCGTGCGTGCTCGCCCGGGCCGGGCTCCGGCGCGGGGATGGGATCGGAAGTGGCCGCGGTCTGCTCGGGGTCGCCCGGATCGGCCTCGGTCTCGTCGCGATCGAGCGGCACTTCGAAGGAGTCGCCGACGAGCGCGCCCGGCTTCGGCTTGTCCTCGACGCGGCTGCGGTGAGGAAACGCGGCGAGCCCGACGATCGCCAAGTGCAAGCCGATCGAGGCCGCAACGTAGGCGGGGAGCGGGAGTCCGTGGCGTTTCATGGGGTCAGGGTTGAGACAGCGCGCACGACGCGCAGTTCCCGCGCGCTACTGACGCGCTTGCGGGCATCGAACAGGCGTGCGAAGACGATCCACCCTGATTCTACCTACCTCATGACATTTCCTCGCGTCGCTGGCGCCACCATTCCGCTCTCTTCGATTCGCACACGTACCGGGTGGGGGATTGGTGAGATCCCCGATCTCGTGCCCTGCGCCGCCTGGATCGCCACGGGTGGGCTCAAGCTTTTGCAGATCTTGCCGCCTTACGAGCTCGCTCGCGGCGAGACCAGCCCCTACGGTGCGCGCACGGCGTTCGGTCTCGACCCGATGTACATCGCGCTCGACCAGGTCGAGGACCTCGACGCGGGGGCGATCGCCGCCGTGCTCGGAGACGAAGGCAAGGCCGAGCTCGAGCGCCTGCGTGCCGCGCCACGCGTCGAGTTCGACGCCGTGCGCACGCTGAAGACGAAGGTGCTGCACGTCGCGTTCGAGCGGTTCGTCGACCGCGAGTGGCGGAACGACACGGCGCGCGCCATGGCGTTCCGCGCGTTCATCGAGCACGAAGGCGCGTGGGCAAACGATCTCGCGCTCTACGTCGCGCTTCGCGAAGCGCACGGAGACTACGCCTGGAAGATGTGGCCCGAGGGTGAGCGCACCCGCAACCGCGACGCGCTCGCTGCCGCACGCCGGGCGCACGCCGAGCGCGTGCTCGAGCACCAGTACACGCAGTGGATCGCGCACGAGCAGTGGGCGCGCGCGCGCGCGAAGATGAAGGAGCTCGGCGTCGAGCTCATGGGCGATCTACCGTTCGTCGTCGGTGGCGAGAGCGCCGACGTCTGGAGCCACGCCGACCTCTTTTTGCACGACGCGTCGCTTGGCGCGCCACCCGATTCGTTTGCGCCCGACGGCCAGGACTGGGGCCTGCCGCCCTACGACTGGCAGGCGATGCAGGCCGAGAAGGAAGGATGGATGCGCGCGCGCACCGAGCACGCGGCCCGGCTCTACGATCGCTTTCGGCTCGATCACGTCGTCGGCTACTTCCGCATGTTCGTCCGGCCCATGACCGAGAAGAAGGGTCACTTCGAGCCGCGTGACGAAGATGCTCAGCTCGCGCGCGGCAACCGGGAGCTCGGCGCGATCAGCGAAGTCGCGGGTCGCGGCGGCGCGCAGGTCATCGCCGAGGACCTTGGCGTCATCCCGGTGTTCGTCCGCAAGGCGCTCGCCGCGATGCACTTGCCGGGCTACCGCGTGATCCCCTGGGAGCGCGCGTGGAATACCAAGGGCAAGCCGTACCTCGATCCCAAGACCTTTCCAAAAGAGAGCGTCGCGTCGTGGAGCACCCACGACACCGCACCGATCGTCGGCTGGTGGGACGAGCTCGAGGCCGAAGAGCGTGAGGCTCTCGGCGTCATGCTGAAGCTGGATGCGAAGACGAGCGAAGACGATCGATGGGCGTTTCTCATGCGCACGCTCATGACCTCGGGCTCGGATTTGGCGCTGGTGCTCGCACCGGAGATCCTCGGCCAGAAGGAGCGGATCAACACGCCGGGCACCGTCGGCGGGGCCAACTGGACCTACCGCTTCCCGATGACGATCGAGGAGCTCGCGCAAGATCCCACGCAGTGCCGCCGCATGGACACGCTTCGCGAGGTAGCACGCGAAGGCGGTCGCTGACGTGCGACGGGGGAGCCCCGCGCCGCAAGGTGTGACGCTCGCGGCTGGTGGTGCAAACTTCGCTCTGTTCTCGGCGCACGCGGTCGCCGTCGAGCTCTGTCTCTTCGATGCGACCGGCGAAGAGACACGCCTTCCCCTGACCGCACGCACCGGCGACGTGTGGCACGGCTTCGTTCCCGGCGTGACAGCCGGGCAGCGCTACGGCTACCGCGTGCACGGGCCCTACGCGCCGAAGAACGGCGATCGCTTCAACGCCGAGAAGCTGCTCGTCGATCCTTACGCGCGCGCGATCGACGGCAAGATCGACTACCGCGGCCGCGTGTTCGGGTATGCGCACGGTGGCGACGCCGATCGCGAGATCGATGGTGGTGACAGCGCGGCGTGGATCCCGCGCTCGGTCGTCGTCGACGACGAGTTCGACTGGGGCGACGACGCACCGCTCTCCATCGCGTGGAACGATTCGCTGCTCTACGAGGTGCACGTCAAAGGCTTCACGAAAATGCATCCCGACGTGCCCGCCGCGATTCGCGGAACGTACGCTGGGCTTGCTTCCGAGGCTTCCATCGCGCACCTGCGAGCGCTCGGCGTCACGGCGGTCGAGCTCTTACCGGTGCACGAGGCGCTCGACGAAGCCGCGGTCGCCCGGCGCAGCAAGACCAACTACTGGGGCTACTCGACGCTCGGTTGGTTCGCGCCCGATCAGCGGCTTGCGACCGCCACGCGCCACTGCGGTCCCGATCCGGTGCGCGAATTCAAGGAGATGGTGAAGGCGCTCCACGCCGCCGGCATCGAGGTCATCCTCGACGTGGTCTACAACCACTCGTGCGAGGGCGATCACCTCGGCCCGACGGTCAGCCTCCGCGGCGTCGACAACCGCGTCTACTACCGACTGAAACCCGGTGCGAAGGACCGCTACGTCGACTGGACCGGCTGCGGCAACACGCTCGACGTCAGCCACCCGCAGGTGCTCAAGCTCATCACCGACAGTCTTCGCTACTGGGTGACGGAGATGCACGTCGACGGCTTCCGCTTCGACCTCGCACCCGTGCTCGGACGTGAAGTCGAGGCGTTCGACGCAGGCGCCGCGTTTTTCGACATCCTCTACCAGGACCCGGTGCTCTCGCAGGTGAAGCTGATCGCCGAACCTTGGGACGTCGCCGACGGCGGCTTTCAGCTCGGAAATTTTCCGATCGGTTGGCGCGAATGGAACGCGAAGTTCCGCGACGGCGTACGCAGCTTCTGGAACGGCCACACGCGCACGCTCTCGGACATCGGCTATCGGTTGAGCGGTTCGAGCGATTGCTTCGACACGCGCGGCAAGGGGCCTGACGCGAGCATCAACCTCGTCACGGCTCACGACGGATTCACGCTTCACGATCTGGTCAGCTACGAAAAGAAGCACAACGCGGCCAACGGTGAGAACAGCGCCGACGGCTGGAACGACAACATCGCGATCAACTTCGGCGTCGAAGGCCCATCGGACGATCCGGTGATCGTCGCGGCGCGCGCGCGTCAGGTGCGGAACTTGATGTCGACGCTGCTGCTCACGCCGGGCGTTCCGATGATCGTCGCCGGTGACGAGATGGGCAACACGCAGCACGGCAACAACAACCCCTACTGCCTCGACGACGAGACCAGCTGGATCGACTGGCAGCTCACGGGCGAAAACCGCGATCTGCTTGCGTTCGTTCGCGCGCTCGCCTCGCTGCGTCGCGATCTGCCCACGCTGCGGCGGATCACGTTCTTTCATGGGGCGAACGACGGCGCGCGGAAGAAGGACATCACGTGGCTACAACCCGGGGGGAAGGAAATGCCGGGTGACGGCTGGGCCGCGCCCGACGCGCTCGCGATCGGCGCCTTGCTCGAGGGCGACGCCGAGCACCTGCTCATCGTCAGCGCAGAGCCGAAAGCCGTCACGTTCAAGCTTCCGCGGCGCAAGCACGGCTGGCAGGTGCTGGTCGATACGCGCTCGCCTCGCGTCCCCTTTGGGGGCACCCTCGCCACCGGCAAGGACTACGAGCTCTTGCCGCGCTCGCTCGTGCTGCTCGAAGCCGGTAGCCCGCGCTGACCGCGCCGAGTGGGCCGCCCGCGCTGCCCGCGCTGCCCGCGCTGACCGCGCTGACCGCGCAGGATGGTTGCGGAATACACGCTCACCCGACTGAACCGCAATTTGCGTTACCCGTGTGCGGTCCCACGCGGTACATCAAGATCGTGCTCGCGACGCTCGTTCTCGTTGACGACATGGCGCCCGAAGACCGCGAGCGTGTCGCTGCCCTCCTCGGCTCCGACGGAGGCGCCCGCCTCACGGTCGCAAGCTCGCTCGCGGAAGCGCTCGCCAAGCTTCGCGACAGCTCGTTCGAGCTCGTCGTGCTCGCCGCGACGGAGCCTGCCGTACGCGCCGTCCGCGAGGCTGCGCCTCATGCAGCGATGCTCGGTCTCGTCGACGACGACGACGCCGGCGCTCTTGCCATTGAAGCCGGCGCCGATGATTGGATCGCGCGTGACGAGCTCGAGCCCCGCACTTTTCGTCGCGTCGTTCGTCACGCGCGTCACGCGCGTCGCGCGGTCGAGACCGAGCGTGCACGCGAGGACACTCTCTCCGTCGTCTCGCACGACCTTCGAAACCCGCTCAACGTGATCACGGTCGCGGTGGCGAGCCTCCGTCATGGCCAGGTCCCGGCCGAGCGGCTCTCGAACTACCTCGAAAAGATGAACCGTGCAGCCACGCGCATGAACCGCCTCATTCAAGACGTCCTCGACGTGAGCCGCCTCGAATCGGGAAAAATCGCCTTCGAGCGCAGCCTGCTGCCGGTCGACACGCTCGTAGCCGACGCGATGGAGCTCGTGCGTCCGCTCGCGCAAGAAAAGTCGATCACGCTCGGCTGCGAGGTCGAGGCTGGCCTGCCCGCGACCTTCGTCGATCGCGACCGCGTTCTCCAGCTGTTCGTGAACCTGCTCGGGAACGCCATCAAGTTCACGCCCAAGGGGGGCTCGGTCACGTTGGCAGCGCTCCACGACGGCGACGCCGTACGCTTCGAGGTGCGAGACACTGGCGTCGGCATTTCACCCGAACAGATGCCTCACATCTTCGATCGCAACTACCAAGCGCGCCGCACCGATCGCCAGGGGGCGGGCCTCGGCCTCGCCATCGCGCACAGCATCACGGCCGCGCACGATGGAAAAATCTCGGCCGACAGCGAGCCGGGGAAGGGGACAACCTTCCACGTCACGCTGCCGGCCGTCGTCTCCCAGGAAGCCAGCGTCGGTCGCTGATCACCGCACCGAGCCCGAGCTTACTCGGCCGCTTCGCTCGGCTGGCTCGCGAGGACGTTCCCTTCGGGCACTTCGTGCACGTCGAGCAAGTCGCGCCCCGTCAGCTCCTGTGAGAGGTCACCGAGGAGGCCCTTCGCCTTTTCCTGCAGCTTGGTACCGTCGACCTGCGCGAAGGTGATGAGCTCACGGAGGAGCGGATAAGCCGCGCCCGCCTCGAGCACTGTCTTCAGGATGGGTGACATCACGCTGCCGAGCGCGCCGCCCGTTCCGTTCGCGCTGGCGCCACCCCCGCCGCCGCCGAACCCCACGCCGTTGGTCTGAAGAACCTTGATCTCCGTGATCGCTTTTGCCGGTGCCATCAGCTCGCGTGCGACATCCGGCATCACATCGAGCGCCCGGAGCACGACGTCGCGCACGAGGAGCTGTGCGCTGATCGAGCTCTCCGCTTCGAGCATGAGCGTCCGCACCCGCGCTTCGGTCTCGCCTCGGTGCGCGAGCGCGTTGGCGAGGACCACCGTTGCCTCTGCTTCTTGAATCGCGGCCACGGCGCGGGCTTCGGCGGCGACCTTCGCACGCTCGCCTTCGCCGCGTGCCTGCGCGACGCCGGCGTCGGCGAGCGCGCGCGCCTTGCCCTCTTCGCCTTCGGCAAGCGCCCGCTTCACTTGCGCTTGCGCTTCGGCCTCGATGACCGCGATGTCCTTCGCGCGGTTCGCCCGCGCGGTCGCCTCGACGGTCACGATCGACTGCTTGGCCTGCTCTTCCTCTGCGAGGGCCAGCGCCTTGGCTGCGGCGGCGCGCGCCTGCGCTTCTTCGCTTTGCGTGACGGCGATCGTCTTGCCGATTCGCGCGACCTCGATCGCCTGCTCCTTGATGACGAGCGAAGCGCCGACGACCTTCTCCTTCTCGATGGTGGCGGCCTCGAGCGCGGTCTGCCGATCGATTTCCGCCGCCTGGAGCACCTTGTCCTTCTCGATCATCTTTTGCTCGAGCTCGCGCTGACGCGAGATCTCGGCGACCTGCTGACCCTTCTCGGCGGTGATGCGCGCCGTCTCGACGGCTTGCTGCTTGTCGTACGCCGCGAGCTCCTTCATCTGCTCCTGCACGAACACCGCCTTCGCGGTCTCGGCGTTCTGGATCGACGCGTACTCGGCCACTTTGCGCGTCTGGTCCGCTTCGGACTGCTTTTGCTGCTGCTCCAGCTGGAGCTGCCGCATGCGCGCCTCGACGTTCTGCGCGTGGATCTGGTTCTCCTTCTCGCGCTGGATCTGGTTCGTCTTCTGGCGGTTCGTCTGCACGCTCTCGGTGATGGCGCGAAGGCCCTCGGCGTCGAAGACGTCGTGCTCGTCGAGATCCTTCACCGGCACCATCGCGAGCGCGGTGATGGAGACGTTCTCGAGCGTGAGCCCGTTCTTCTTCAGCTCTTCGACGAGCGTCGACTGAATGTGCTCGGCGAACTCCTTGCGCTTGCCGTGCAGCGACATGAAGGTCTGGTTCGCGGCAACCGAGCGCAGCGCGTCGGTCAGCTTGCCTTCGATCAGCTCGGCGATGGCGTTCGTGTCGAGGTTGCGCTCACCGAAGGAGCGCGCCGCCGCGAGCACGTCGTCCTGAATGGGCTCGACCTTGATGTAGAGCTCGGTGGTGACGTTGGCTTTGATCTTGTCTGCGGTGACGAGCGCGTTCTTGCCGGAGCGCTCGACCGACAGCTTGACGGAGCGAAGCGATACCCGGAGCAGCTGGTGAAGGATCGGGTAGACGACGATGCCGCCCCCGATCACCACCTTGTTGCCCCCGCGTCCCGTCCTCACGAGCGCTTCGTCGGCTCCGCACCGGCGATAGAATTTCGAGATGACGGTCATCACCGTGGTGGCCATGAAGACCACGAACACGATGGCACCAAGGATCAGAATCGTTTGGCCGTCGAACTGCGGCATCTTTGTCAGCCCTCCTTCAATGGGTGAAACGTTGGGGTAAGTGTTGCGGTGGCCTCGAGCGTCACCTCGAGCGAATCCGAGTCCTCTTCGAGCGGTGCGACGAGCAGGGTTCCGGCGTCGGCGTCGTAGTCGACCACCACGACGCGCTCATGCTCGGTCGGTCCGCGGCTGCCGCTCGCGAGCTTGCACACGACACGGAGGTCGTGGCCGCTCTTGTCCCGGATGCGGACCTCGCCGAAGTCGGCGGTCACGCTGGTCGAGATGACGACGCCGAGGCTGCCGACGAGCTCGGCCCGCGAGGTCGCTTCTTGATCCTTCGTCGCGAAGATCGGACCGAGCAGTTGCGCGAGCGTCGCCACCACGACCCAGCCCGCCAGGAGAGACGTAGGAACGGTCCACACGAGCGACCAGAGGGGGACTGCGCCGGAAGGGATGTAGCGGCCATTCTCGGAGAGCCCGGTGATCGCGAAGGCGAGGCCGAACGCCTGCCAGATCAGCGAGAACGGAATGCGGCCGATTCCGAGTGACCCCATGACGATCGAGCCAATTTCGCGGCCCGGTGCGTCGTCTTCGTGCTCCCGATCGTGGTCTTGATCGGCGTCGGCGTTGGTGTCGCCGTCGGCGTCAGCGTCGTGGTCGACAGCGTGGTCGGCTTCGTGGTCACCGCCGAAGACGCCGAGGATGCCGGACCACTGCACCAGCGCGAACAGCAGCGTCACGCCCGCGGCGATGGTGAAGGGCGCGTTGGCGCCCGCAGTCAGGAATTCAGAGATGGTCACGTTCGGCCTCGATGGCGAACGTAAGGTCCGCCCTCAGCCTGCCAAGATGGCGTTCGTCCGCCACCCCCATGCCAGACGTGGCGTTGCTACTTCACTGCTTCGTGAGGGTGACGACGCGCTCGTCCGACGGGACGATGATCTTGAGCTCGTTGCCGTTCGCGGTGTACTCGTTCGCGTCGGCCTTGGTGCCAGGGCAGCTCTCGGTGAGGGTGAGTGTGCCGCCGGCGGTCGACGTGTAGCCGAGTGTCGCGCTCGTACGAGCCTTGCCATTGCGCTCCGATGCGAGCTCGACCTTCTTGCTCGCGGTCGTGATCACGTAGGTCTGCTTCCACGACTCGGACACGCCGCCGTCGAAGCCGACCAGGAAGTACGTGACGGCGGTGACGAAGTACGTGCCGTCTTTGATCTCCCCGCCGGTTCCCGATGGCCGCGTGCCGTCGACGATCGTGGGCGTCACGACGGGCGCGCCGTTCGCGATCGCGTTGCACTGCGGACCAGCCTCTTTCACGATCTCTTCGGTCGCGTCGCTCGGCGCATCGGTTGCCGCGTCGTCGCCTGAATGCGCATCAGCGTGCGCGTCGCTCGCGGCGGCGTCACCGGTTGGGGGCGTGGGATCGTCGGACGAGCAGGCCGCGGCGGTCATCCAGATCGCTGAGGTCGCCGCAACCAAGAGCAAGCGAGCGAGGCGCATTCGGAGAATCTACCACCCACGCCTGGCGGCCGTCAGGCACGTCCGCGGCTTGCGCCCGTGGTGACGCCACCAGCGATCAGGTGTGCCAAGCGAAGGGGCTCGGGCAGGTTGCCGTGAAGCGTCGTCGCGGCGAGGAGATCGCGCGCTTCGACCGTCGTGAGCCCCACGCGTTGCACGTAAACGCCGGCAAGCGGCTCCATCGCGCCGGCGCGCTCGATGAGCCGCCACTTCCGCGCTCCGCCCGGACGAGCGACCAGCGCGCGCCGCATCGCGGGCAGATCGGGGAGCCGTCGTGCAACGACGAGCACGGGAACGCCGAGCCGTTCGTGGAGCGTGTGAACGTCGACCACGTTGAAGCCCGCGACCGCGATGCCCTGCAGCAGAACGGCCCGCACGTGGTCCTTGAACTGCGCGTTCGTGACGAGATCGATCATGCGCTCGGTCGAGTTGACGCCGTCACGGCGAACGCGGCCCGATAGGATGCCGTCGACGCGCGTGCGCGAGCACACGACGCCAACGAGGAGAACATCGCCGCGGTGCGCGCGTGCGAAGGGCGCGTCGTCGAAGCCGACGACATTCGACAGGACGACGCGGGCACGAGGCGGGCTCACGTCAGACCAGGAAGACGACGATCGCGGCGGCCGCGAACGCGAGGCGTGACGACTCGGCGGCGAGCGCCCAGCGCTTTCGCTCCATGAGCGCTCCGAGCGCCGTCAGGGACAGGACGACGATCGTCGCGCCGGCGAGGAGCATCCGCATCGAGAGCTGCGAGCGCCACATCAGCATCGAGAAGGTGAGGGCGACGACGAGCGTGAACTGCACCGACACGTAGAGCGTGACGCGGCGGGTGAGGGGCGGGCAATCGAACTTCGCGCGCCCCAGCATCGCGGCCACGCTCGCCGCGCGAGCTTCCTGGTCGAGAGGCGCGCCCGCCGCCGTTTTGCCTGGCGTCCACGCGGGGGAAGCGATCCACACGCGGAGCTTGTCGATGCCCTGAGCGCGGCGTGCCATGCCGAGGAGCTCGGGCCAGTAGTGCACCTGGGCCCATAGCGGGTTGAAGCTGGCGAGCGGCTTCGTGATCCCGTACACGGGCGTCCCGATCTCCTCGGCGTAGGTGCCGAAGATGCGATCCCAGACGATCAGCGTGGCTCCGTAGTTTTTGTCGAGGTATTCGGGATTGATTGCATGATGCACGCGATGGTGTGACGGCAGGTTGAGGATCCAGTCGACGGGCCCGCGCGCTTTGCCGACGAGCTTCGTGTGGATCCAGAACTGGTAGAGCGTCGAGAACGCGTGCGTCGTCGCAAACACGAGCGGCGGCACGCCAAGGAGCGCGAGCGGGAGATAGAAGGGCAGCGCGGTCCACGACGTCAGGACCGACTGCCGAAGCGCGACGGCCAGATTGTAGTCCTCACTCTGGTGATGGACGATGTGCGCGGCCCACAGGAAGTTCACTTCGTGGCTCGCGCGATGCCACCAGTAATAGAGAAGATCGACGCCGACGAAGGCGACCACCCAGGGCACCCATCCGCTGCCGAGCTTGATGAAAGCGCGCTGATGCAACCATGCGTAGATCCCGAGCTGGGTTGCGACGAAGAACAGTCCGGTTGCCTGGCTCGTCACTCCGCACGCAAGATCGGTGATCGAATCAGCGAAGCGGTAAACGCGCTTCTTCCTCTGGCGAGCCCACAAGAGCTCGATCGCGATGAGCAAGAAGAAGAAGGGGACGGCGAGCGCGATGTAGTCGTTCACGACGCTCGCATTCTAGATCGCGAGAGCGCGGGAGAGCACGTCGTGCACCGTCTGCAGCGTAGGCCGAGCGTCGCGGTCAATTCGCATCATGGCAGCGACGAGCGCCGCGAGCTCTACAGGGACCGGCGCGTGCTGCTCGACCGGGGTGAAGGCGCCGCTCGCGATGGCGCGGAACACCGATCCGAGCGCGTTACCTTCGATCGGCTTCCGCCCGGCAAGCGCCTCGTAGAGCATGACGCCTATCGCCCAGGTGTCGGTACGCCCGTCGATCGTTTTGTCGCCGTACATTTGCTCGGGCGACATGTAGTGGGGCGTTCCGAGGACATGACCGCTGCGCGTGATTTGCGCGTCCATCGCCACGCCCTCGCTCGTCTCGGTGAGCTTCGCGATTCCGAAATCGAGCACCCGCACCCCCTCCGACGACAGGAAGACGTTGTCGGGCTTGAGATCGCGGTGGACGATCAGCGCCGCGTGGGCGGCCTCGATCGCCTCGACGACGGGAAGAAAAATGCGCGCGGCCTCGGGCACGTCGAGCCGACCGCGCCGCAAACGCGCCGCGAGGGATTCGCCTTCGAGGAGATCCATCACCATCACGGGCGTGCCCGAGGCCAACGTGAAGACGTCGCTCACTTTGACGATGTGCGCGTGGCAAAGCGCGGCGGTGACGCGGGCCTCGCGTTCGAACCGACGCACCTCCTCGTCGCCGAGTGACTTCAGGAACTTGAGCGCGACCCCGCGGTCTTGCACTTGATCGAGCGCGGCCCACACGACGCCAAGGCCGCCCTCGCCGAGCCGTCGTTCGAGTCGGTAACGACCGTGAATCGTCATTCCTGCCGCAAGCTCGTGCGCGATGGGTGCGGCGGTGGCCTCGTCGCGAAAGACGCCCGGCTTCACGAACGTACGCGTCGCACCGTCGTCGACGAGGAGGACGTCCTCGGAGGTCTCATCGTCGCCGCTCCTCATCGCCTCCTAGAACGTACGCGGTCTCACTGCGCGCAGGCGACTTGATCCTCTTGCCAGTTGCCGCCTTTGCAGGAGAGCAACTTGCCGCCGGTCACCGAGCACGCGCCGTAGTTGCAGGTGAGCGCATCGGTGTCGCAGGTGGAACCGAGGCGTGGACGGGCGGCCGGGCAACGTGCCTCCGGCTTCACGCAGATCCAGGAGCGGCCGGCGTCGATCTGGACGGGCCCGCCGCGCGAGATCGTGCAGTCGCATCGACCGTCGGCGAACAGGCACGCGGCCTCGGCCGAGCACGCCGCCCCTTCGGGAACGGCGGCGCGCGTCGGCGGACAGATTTTCT
Source organism: uncultured Polyangiaceae bacterium (assembly GCA_964236615.1). Lineage (GTDB taxonomy): Bacteria > Myxococcota_A > Polyangia > Polyangiales > Polyangiaceae > CAXSGV01. Next base: position 23,726 of record CAXSGV010000004.1, on the reverse strand, counting down.
GCGTATCGGGGGGGACCTGGCAGTCGTTCTGGACCTGCTGCCATGCGCCGCCGTGGCACTCCGCGCGGTCCCCGCAGGCGTTCCACGTGACCGCGTACTCGCACACGAAGCCGTCGCGCGGACATGCGCCCGTCGCTGCGGCCAGGGTTGCAGGGCACGTGCTCGCAGAGCCGGCATCGCCCCTGGACGCGCCATCGCTCGCGACCCCTCCGTCGC
>CAXSGV010000004.1:4783-23500 GCA_964236615.1 uncultured Polyangiaceae bacterium | reverse complement strand
GAGGCCGAGAAGAGCGTCGGGGGCCGCCCCGGCATCGTCCCCTCCGTCGCCGGCAGCCGAGTCGCTCGCTCCGCCATCCGTCGTGACGTCGTCGGCGGTCGAGCCCCCACACGCCGCGATCGCCATCAGACCCGCACCCACCAGAATCGACACCGCTTCTTTTGCGCGCATTGTCCGGCCTCCTTGGGAGCAGGCTAGTGCAAGCGAGCGGCCACACGTTCGCGCGCTTCTTCCGCGTGTGCAATCGAGGCGACATGTGCCACCTCGACGTGCCGCCGCGGCGCGAACGCCTTGGATCTTTGCGGTCCTGGAAGATTGATCAACCAGGCGCGACGCCTCGCGATCGATCGCGCGAAACGCTCCGTGCGTACGGTACGCTCGTGCCCCGACCATGAGATATCTCCATGGAGATTCCCTCCACGCACGCTACGACGCGACGGTTTCGGAGATTGGCGCCTACGCGGAGACACGAAGCAAGTGCCCGCGCTGACGACGACCGTGCGTGATGCGCGCCGCATTGCGGCCGGCGGGCGCGCGCGATGATCGGGCGCTTCGATGATCCTTCGGACCACGACATCCTTGGCCTCTGCCAGCTCGTGCTCGACGATCCCGCGGCGGCGGCCTCGTCGTTGCTTCGACGCGTGAGCGAGCTCTGAGCGCGCGCCTCGCACGGGCACGGGCTCTCGCGTTCATCGCGCTTGCGCTCGCGCATGCGCTGACGCTTTCGCGAAGGGCAAGCGCCGACGAGAGCACCACGCGTGCGCCGGTCGACGGCAGCCCCGCTGACCCACGCACGAGCGTGCCCATGGGTACGTTCACCTTCACGGCGTACGGGGCGCCCGTGCACACGTTCGGTCTGAAGGCGTACGCGCTCGGGCGATCGAGCCCCGGCCAGAAGCCGATCGCAGGTGGTGGCGTCAGTGCGTGGTGGAGTCCGATGGATCGCGCAACGCTCATCGGCGACGCCAGCCGCAACGCCTTGGGCGAGCTCACGCCCTCGGCCGCGGTCGTCGTGCGCGTCCTCGGCAGGCCGGGTGACGGATGGAGCCTCGGTGGCCTCGCCAAGATGAAGCTCGAAGGGTTCGGTGACGAAGCACGCAAGGAGATCGAAGGCGAGCTCGAAGGCGGGGTGCTCACTTCCTACGCGCGGAGCGGCTGGCACCTCGATCTGAACGTTCTCGCAGGCGCCGGCCTCGGCGACGATGGAGAAGCAGACGCCGAGATCCGCGCCCGCGCCGGCCACGATCTCGGAAGCTTCACGCGTCTCGGCTTCGACAGCCAAGCCCGGGCTCGCGTCGCCGGCGACAAGCGCTTGGCCGGCGACCGCACCTGGGATTTCGCGGCAGGACCCGAAGCAGTCTTCGCCTTCGGCCGCATGTACGGGTCGCTCTTCACCGGGCTGACGAGCTCGACGGTGCCGGGCTTGCAACGCCTTGGCTCACTGTCCATCGTCAGCGTCGGCGGCGCGACCGACTGATCGCCTTCAGCGTGTGGTGGCGTTCCAAGCCTGAACGCGCGCGTCGTCTCGCACGGCGTCGTGGAGGCGATTGAGCTTCGGAAACTTGGCGAACACCGTCGCGGGAATGTGATCGAATGTGCCCGCCGAGAGCCAGCGCACGATCATGTAGAGCTTGAGATCTGCGACGTGGAGCTTCGCGCCGGCGAGGAACGGCCCATCGCCGAGGCTCTTCTCGGTGTTTGCCGCCCACGTGGGCAAGTAGGTGGCCGCAAGGCCCTCTCGCACGCGTTTCTTCTCGTCGGGGTCCGCGATCCGCATCGCCGGTCCGAGCTGCGCGCGCAGATCTTCCACGTGGCACATCATCGCCTCGTGCTGCGCCGCATCGGCATCGTCCTTCGGATGGAGGCCGTGCAGTCGCCCGATGAGCGTCAAGATCGCGTTCGACTGAGCGAGGGGTCGCTGCCCTGGCATCTCGAACACGGGAACGCTCCCGAACGGCGTCTTGGGCTTGAGCGCCATCCACTCCTCGCGCTTCAAGCGCACGTCCTCGAAGTCCACCCCAGCGATGTGGAGCGCCAACCGGCACTCCTCCCCGCGGCTGATCGGAGCATCCAAATAGAAGAGCTTCGGCTTTGTCATGCGCGACACACTAGCCGACTGGCGCGGCCCTCAGCCACAGTCGACGTGCTCACGAGGAGGTCCTCAGAAGGCCCAGTCGAGCGCCGTCGTCTGCGCCTGCACGATGTCTCGATCCAGGCGCATCGACTTCTTGATGCCTCCGCACGTGACGTCCATGTAGAAGCGATAATTCTGCGACGGAGCGTTGCACCGCCCGCCCGCGAGGTGCGCGATCTCGTAGCGCGTCGTGCCGCCGACGATCGCGAGTGACGTCGCCGACGCGTTGAACCCTTCGATACCGCAGTCGGGGCCGCGGCCGTTCGACCACGCGCGCACGCGGGTGATATCTGCAGGCGGCACCGGGTTGCCGGCGCACGTGACCTTCCCGGCGACAGTGCCGGTGTTGCCGTTCGCGTCCGCTTCGTGCGTCACCGGAAGACGGAGCAAGATGGAGTTCGGCGTGGACGGCGTGATCGGTTGGTACTGGTGAACCGCCTCGCCGTACCGCGTCTGCGTCGTCACGCCGGACGCGTTCTTCGGGTACACCTCGAAGAACGCGATCGTCACCTTGCTCGTGATGCATTTCCCCCATTTGCGGACGAGCGCCGGGTCGGTGGAGCCCGCCGGATCGATCGCCGGGTTGACGCGCGAGCACCAGGAGTAGCCGCCGCAGCACACGCTGCCCGGGGTGCCGCACACGACGCCGTTGGCGTCGATGCGCGTGCCGTTCGCGTCGAGGTGATCGATCCCGATGATCGCGTTGAGCGCGCGACCGTCCGAGCCGACGATGTCACCGCCCAGCCACGTCGGGTGTGCGGCATCGCAGTCGGCCGGCGTCTGAACAGGCGAGCCGACGGGCGGCGGCTTTCCCCCGTCGGCCATGGTGCCGGCGTCGGCGCCTTCGTCCGGAAGGGGCTCGTCGGGCTCGCCGCGCTCGTCACCGTCGAACGGCGCGCCTGGGCCTGCGTCTGCGCCTGCATCTGCGGAGGGCGACGTCGCGCCCGCGTCGCTGGCGCCGACGACGGAGGCCGTTTCCGAGCACCCCGTCGCGAGGAGGAGAGCTGCAGCGAACGGCGCGGCGGCGGAGCGGGTGACACGTTTCGAAAGACCGAGCTTCGACTTCATTTTTTTCTCTCTTCTCTGGCTTCTTCGCGAGGAAATCCACGAGCGCGGCCGACTGCTCTTCGCTGAAGAAGAGCATGACACGCGATGTGGGGTCAGAACCGAACGAACGGGCTCGGGCGGTGTTTGACGAGCCATGAAAACTCATCAGGCTTTCCTGGTTCGCGTCGGGCTCCTTGCCATTGTCGCCTGTAGCCCCACCGCATGCGGGTCCAGCACGCACGAGCCCGCGGCAAGCGAGGACGGTGGCGAGGTCTCCGCCGCGGGTGAGTCGGACGCGTCCCTCTGCAAGTCTTTTTGCGAGAACCTGCCGAGCAGGTGCGCCGCGGCGAGCGAAGACATGAGCCGGGGGCCAGGATGCGAGCAGTCCTGCGTCTCGGCGACGGACTCGTCGACGGAGGCGCGCAGGTGCATGCGTGACGCGAAGTCCTGCGATGAGCTGAAGGCCTGCAAACAGGCGTTTTGAACACCGCCATGTCGATGGCGCTCATTTCACTAAACAAACACCCGAGGCCGGTGTTTCTAGGGGCACGCATGCCAGTGCCCGCGCTCCACGCTGCCGCCGAGGCGCCCGTCCTCGGTGACGACGAGCTCTTGATGCTTCGCGCCCGCGGAGGCGATGCGCGAGCGTTCGAGGGGCTCGCGCATCGGTACGCATCGCGGCTGGTCATGTATTGTATGCAATTTACACGCAGCCTCGCGCTCGCTGAAGAGACGGCGCAGGACACCTGGCTCGGGCTTTGGTCGAACCGCGCCAGCTACGAGCCGACGGCACGGTTCGTCGTGCTCTTGTTCACTGCCGCTCGGAACCGGTGCCGCAACGTTCACCGCGGCAACGTGCGCGCGGTCGCCGCGCTGGGCCGTCCCGATCCCGACGCCGACGCGGTCGACGCGCTGTCGAGCCGTGAGCCTTCGGGGCTCGACCAGTTGATCGCCTCGGAGCGTGCGAGGAGCGTTTTTGCGGGTATCGACGCGCTCTCGCCGCCGCTGCGCGAAGCCATCGTGCTTCGCGTGGTGGACGAGCTCTCGTACGCCGACATCGCCGCGATCGTCGGCATCCCCGAAGCCACGGCACGCTCCCGCGTCTATCTGGCAGTACAGAAACTCCGCGATCTGGCGCGCAAGGAGCCCTCATGAAACCCGAAGGATGCCCGAGTGAGAGCGAGCTGTTTGCGCTGCTCGACGAGCCCATTGAAGGGGGAGCCATCGCCAAGCACGTTGCCAACTGCGAGACGTGCACCGCGGCTTCGCGCGAGATCGCGCAGCTCCTCGCCGATGCGCGCGAGCCCGTCCGCACGTACCCGAGCGAACCCTTCGTCGCGCGCTTGACCGCGGCGTTGCATGACACCGTCGAAGCTCCGTCCGTCGTCGCTCGAGCCGCTGTTCCAGCACCGACGGTTCGACGTCTTCGCCCGGCGTTCGCGGCCGCGGTCGCCGGGGCGCTCGCCATCGCGGCGATGGTCGTCCTTGTACCCGACGGGCTGTTTCGTGACCAAGCGGGGGTGTTCACCGCGCGCGGACAACGGCTTTCCGAGGCCGGCGCGATGCGCGACGTCGATCTCACGCTCGATGTCGTGACGCGCTCTCCTTCGGGCGTGACCACGCTCGCACCACCGTCGCGCGACGTGGCGATTGCTCCGGCCGCGCACCTGCTCCTGTCCTTCGCGACCCGGAGCGCGGCGGCAGACTTCTACGTCCTCTGCTTTGCGATCGACGAGGCCGGCGAGGTGCACTGGCTCTACCCCGCCTACGAGAGCGCGTCGGTGGACCCCACGTCGGTGGTGCTTCCGGCGGGGAAGGCCCTCACCCCCCTCGGAACGGAGGCTCTACTCGATCAGATTCCGCCCGGGGCGGTGCGCGTGGTGGCGCTCGTCAGCCCGCGCCCCCATCGGGTAAGCGAGATCGAGAAGCTGGCGCCTTCGGAGCGCGAGCCGGCGCAGCTCGGGCGGCATCTCGTCGATCCCGACGCCGATGTCCGCACGTGGGAGCTCCGCGTCGCCCCGAGCAGGGGAGCGACACCGTGACGTCCGAGCTCCGGAGTGCGGCGTCTCGACTCCTGCTGTCCGTCTCCATCGCGGTCGCCTGCGTGCTGACGGCTGCCCACGCGGCCGCGGGCGACCCGACAATCGCGGGCCGTGCGGCGCCTCCGGCCAAGCTCGTGCTCGTTGTCGCCAACAACCGAGGAGCCGAGCTCGGACGCCCGGAGCTGCACTACGCAGACGACGACGGCGCGAAATACCGCGCGCTATTTCGCGCGGCGAGCGCGGCTCCGGGCGACGTCCAGCTCCTCGCGCGCTTCGACCGCGACACCTCGCGGCTCTTCACGGAGCCCCCGGACGGAGCCCCGACGCGGGCCGCGGTGGAGCAGAAGGTCGCGGTGCTGATCGCGCGCCGCGCCGAGCTCCGACGCGAAGGGCGCGAGGTCGATCTCGTCTTCGTCTTCGCGGGGCACGGCGACATCGATCGCGGCAAGGGGTTCATCCAGCTCGAAGACGGAGCGTTCACGGCCGATGATCTCGCAGCGCTCGTTCGACGCGTCGACGCGACGCGCGCGCACGTCATCCTCGACAGCTGCAACTCGCTCTTCCTCGTGTCGCCGCGCAAACCTGGAGGCCGTCACGTCGCAACCGCGGACGACGCCGTGCGCGCGCTCCACGATCGTCTGCCGCGGGTCGGGGTCTTCCTGTCGACGAGCGCCGACGGCGAGGTGTTCGAGTGGTCGGAGCTCGGCGCCGGGATCTTCAGCCACGCCGTTCGCTCGGGGCTCGCCGGAGCCGCGGACGCCGACGGAAACGGCGAGGTTAGCTACGCCGAGCTTCGCGCCTTCGTGGACGTCGCCACGAAGGAGGTGAAGAACCCGCGCTACCGACCGCAGGTGTTTGCGCATGGTCCCGACGGGGACGACCGGATCCCGCTCTTCGCTCCGCGCCAGGCGCAGGGGCGACGCTTGGTCCTCGAGGGTCCCGTCCGAACGACGCTGCGCGACGCCGATGACATTCCGTGGGTCGACGCGCACGTCGAGACGGGGGCGCGCGTCGAGCTCCTCGTACCTGCGCCGCTCGACGAGGGGCGCGGCACACAGGAAATTCTCGACGTGAGCGAGGGCTCCCCGCGCGTCGTCAAACGCGTAGCGATCGACGAGACCGCGTCGACGCGGCCCCAGCCGGTGGCGGCGCGCGGCTCGAACGACCTTTTTCGCATGCTCTTCGCGCAGCCTTTCGGGCCCGCCGCGTACGCTGCCGAGACAGCGACTCCCACGTCCGTCCAAGCACAGGGTTACGGGCTGTCGCGGGACGACATCACACGGTTCTCCACGCTGCTCGCGCACGTCGCGGAGACGGAACGCTCGCGACGACGCCTCGGCGGACTGGGGCTCTTCGCAGCTGGCGTCGCTTCGGGCGGAATGGGTGGTCTGCTCCTCGCGCGCGACCGTGACGACGGCGCACGAACGGTCGGCCTCGGGTTGCTGTCAACCGGCATCGGCCTCGTGGTCGCCGCGCCCCTCGTCGGATTCCGCAGCGGCCCCGGCGAAAAGCTACAGGCCGAGATGCAGCGCGACGTGACGACCTCCGGCAACCCGAGCGCGGCGATCGCGCGCGCAGAATCGCGACTCTTCGACATCGCAAAAACGGAGCGCACCTACCGGCTCGTCGGAGCCGTCGGGCTCGGCGCCACGTTCGCCGCGTCAGGCGTCGGCTTCGCCTTCAACGAGCTGCGCCAAACCCCGAACGACTACGTCCGCGGCGTGCTCGCATCTGGGATGCTCTTCTCGGCGGTCGGCAGTTTCTTGTTCTTGCAGCCGACTCCGATCGAGACGCTCGCCGAGGTCTGGCGCGCCGAGCCGTCGCGTCCGGTAGCGCGCTGGACATTCTCCCCCGTCGGTCCCGCCGGACTGGGTGGTTCGGTCAGCGGGAGCTTCTGATCGATCTTCCGCACGCGCGAAATCGACGCGGGCCGCCGAACGAACCGTCCGATGCGGTGTTCTTCGGGACATGACCACCCAACGTCTCGCGTCGACCTCCTCGGTACTCGAACTGGCACGCCGACTTCTCTTGCTCGCCCCGCTTTGCGCCGCCATCGCCGCATGTCAGCCGAGCACGCAATACAACCGCGGCATCTCGATGGGCTTCCAGCCATCGGCGCGGATGACGGGCCAAGAGCGCATCACCGCCTCGGCCGTCGAGCTTCGAACCGACCAGACCGCGGGCCTCGAGGAGGCCGGCGCAATCTACCTCGGCAGCCTCGACGTCCAAGGCGAGCGCACCGGGCCGAGCGCGATCAGCGGCGGACGAACATTCGCCGGACGCGTATCGCTCGACGCCGCAGCGCGCGGCGCGACGCACTTCGCTCTCGTGACCTCGGGCACGAGCCGGCACGTCGAGCAAGTCGGCCAGACCTCGTACGTCTCGGTCGCAAAAACCCAAGCGCGCTTCGCCCTGTACCGTATCGAGCCACAGCACTGGGAGTCTCTGCCGGCAAACCTTCGACCCGACCCGAGACTACTCGCCGCCATGTCCGCCCGTTGACATGGCTCGACCCCGGCTCGTCGCCGTCTACTTCGAGCCGACAGGGACGGCAGACGCGGCGCCCGTGAAGTTGTTGCTGGACTGCGCGACGAGCTTCGGCGTCGTCAAGGCGTCGCCGTCGAGCTCGACAGAGTACACGTTGCCGTCCGAAGTGAAGCCGTAGAGCCGCGTTCCCCACGACGCGAGACCGCTGACGGTCCCCATTTGCAGCGAGCCGTACTTCTTGACGACTCCGCCCGTCGTCGCGTTGATCTGCGTGAGCTCACCGGCGTTGGTCACGAAGGTACGTCCGTCCGACGTGGACACGATATCCGTCGCTTCGCCGAAGCCTGGCGGCGATGCGATCGTCGTCGTGGATGCGCCGGTTGGATCGAACAGTCGGTAGTTCTTCGTGGGCGAGAAGTACCCCACGAGAACCTCGGTGGACGGAGAGAACGTGCCCGCGGGAAGGAACGCCAGCGCCTCTGCATTGTAGCCGTTGCCAAAGGGCTGGCAGGCGCCGGTCTTGAGGTCGAGCGTGTGTGGACCCGCCACCGATGTCACGATGGCGTTCAGCTTCGTGTCGATGGCAAGATCCATGGTCAGGTTCGACGTGCACGAGGACGCCCCTTTCAAGTTGAGCCCGGGCGACAGCACGTTGGTGACGGGATCGAACTTGACGAGCACGGCGAACTGCGTGACCGCGTAGATGACGGGGACCGGTGCGGTCGCCGCGTCGTTCCCCGCGTCTGCACCGGAGTCCGATGGCTCGGCCGCACCGTCTGACGAATCCGTGCCTCCGTCCGTGGAGAGGCCGGGCGGCACGGTCGGTGACGCGCCGGGCTCGGCCGCGCTGCCGCAAGCGGCGCCGATCGTGAGCAACAGCAAGCCACAGCCTGCCATCATCGTCCTCCGTGTCGCTGAGGATCCTGCCAACGCGACTCGACGGGACCGGTGCCGCGATCTACCTGTGGTCATGACGAAGCCCTTCCGACGGTGCAGCGTTGATCAGAATCGACGGCGACCAAGCATAGCCGCACGCGCGAGCGCCGCTTAGCGTCCACCGTGCTGCCTTCGATTCAGAATCGCTTGGACGTCGACGTGAGCGTTGTCATGCATTCAAGGACACTCGACGAGCGTGATCGACAACGGCGACTTCCACGCTGCGCAGGGCTTCGCGACGTCTCGCGCAGTTGATGTCCTCCCCTGGATCAATGGGCCATCCGCGAGTCTGGTCGTGGAGGCGGGAAGGGCGACGCCGCGCGCGGGTGGTCAATCGCCTTGCCACCGACGCGGAGCTTGCAGGACCGTCACGAGGAGGATGCCCGGCGTCGCGATGGTGAGCGTTGAGTGTGCACTCGGAGCACGAGCGTGCACGGCACACACGGTGCAACGACGGAGACGCTCATGATCCTCCTTTCTCGAGCAACCTTCGGTGCCAGCCTTCTTCACCAGCATCGAACTGCCGCTGCTCCCATGCGCCGCGGCGTGGAAGGTAGCTACCTGCGATACCTACCTGTGTCAGGATGGAGGCATACACATGAAAACGTCTAAAACGGCGGTGCAAGGAAACAGAAACCTGGGTCCGCTAGACACACCGCAGCCCGCGCGAACGCGGCCACCTCTTCATCGTTGTCGGCTGTTGGCTGCTGCGCTTGCGGCCGCTTCTCTAGCGGCTTGTGGGGCTGGAGACTCCACCGAGTCGACCCCCGAGCGCACGGAGCTCGCGACCGACGAGGCCGCCCTGACGTCAGGTTATGGGCCGATGACGACGTTCAATCCGTCATGCCTGGCATTCAAGGATGTCAATCAATGGGCGGCCAAGAACAGCCTCTCTGATTCCCTCGGCGAGAAGATTCCTTTCGAACGAATGATCCTCAATCACGATTACGAGGCCTCCGTCGGAAGCGTCGCCAATCTGATTCCTGCCCATGCGTATAGCTACATCTGGGACAGCGAGATGACCGCCTCAAAAGTCTGGGCGCCGCAGGGATTCGTCCAGGGCCAGTGGGCCACCGCATCGGGGCCCCAAAATTATCACATCGCTGCTTTCGACTACAAAGGAGCCAATCCCCAGAGAGGCGTCCTGCTCCATTTCACCAATTACACCCGCATTGCGGAGCAGATCGTCAACTACAAGAAAGTGCTCACGGTGGTGCTCACCGGTCGCGACTCCAACAACAAGGTGAAGATGGAGTCCATGAACGCGCACGCGGGAGGGCTCGCTGTATTTGCGAACCTGCTCTACGTCGCCGATACGATCTACGGCCTACGCGTGTATGACCTGAACAACGTCCGCCGCGCGAGCAAGCACGCCAACTGCGCGTCCAAGATTGGTTGGGACGCGGAGGCCAATGGGTACTGCGCTTTTGGAAACGAATACATCCTTCCCGAAGTGAATCAGTACGCCCGTACCAATGCGTCGGGCACGCCGATCACGGGGGCCCAACCGGCGGACGCAGACCCGCGGTGGGGCTACGTGGATGCACCCGTGGGCTGCAAGGTGAAGCTGTCGTGGTTGGGTCGCGATGGCGCGTCACTGCTTGCTGGCGAGTTTTGCCACACGGTCGCGGGCAGCACCTGCGAGGTCGAGAAGGGAACCAGTCCCAACGGAACGCGCATGATTCGCATTCCTGTCAACACCACCACCGGAAGGCTGGCTTCGACCCTTCAAGCGCCGTCCAAGGGCTTCTATACGCGAGTGCCCTATTCACAGGGAGCAGCGCCGAATCTCAACACCGCGGATCCCGACGATTACTATTTCTCAACCTGTTATTCGAGCGGCCTCGGTGACAGTGCCTTGGTGTTGAGCCGCCCCAGCTCGTCGGCCAAGGTCGTCTACCGAAAGAACACTGGCAATTATTTTCGTCTGCCGCAGGGCATCACAACGACCGGCACCTATCTCCACACCATGAACGAGGGCGTACCGGACTTCGACAATGCCCTCGAGAAGCGCCGCGTCCTGATTCTAAAGACCTCCATGATGCAATGGTAGGCACAGACTGGCGTCGCCTCCGTTCTCGGTAGCCGGTAGCCGGTAGCCGGTAGCCGGTAGCCGAGACGCAGCGACCAGTACTCGACGGTGAACCCGAAGGAGCAGCGGGCCGCGCTGCCAAGGTCATTCGGCTCATGACCGCCAGCGCACCAGGCAGGTGGACCGCCGACTTTCTGAAACAGCTTGCTTTCTAGAGCGGGAGAAGGGATTCGAACCCTCGACGTCCACCTTGGCAAGGTGGCACTCTACCACTGAGTTACTCCCGCAATTGGCCGCGGAAGATGCCCGGATGGCGCGGGTCTGTCAAGCGATCGTGAAGCCGACCCCGGCGTGACTGACGATTGAGCCGTCTTCCTCGTCGATCGTCTGCTCGTAGTGGAGGAGCTCGCCCGTGCATCCCGGGAGCGCGCGAAGCAGCGAGTAGATCGGGGCGAGGCCACATACCCGGCGGGTCTCGAGATCCTTGGCGACGTCTTTCCAGAAGGCGGAGGCGTCGCCAGACGCCGCGTGATCGAGCGACGTGCGATCGTTCTGTTCGAGCGCGTCGCGTTGACGTTGGGCGAGGGGTTTGGCGTCGCCGAAGCGCGGACCCACGTGCGCGAGATCAGCACCGGCGATCACGACGACGCGCCCGGGCCGACTCGCCACGAAGTCACGCAGCGCATTGAGAAACTTCATGACGCCGCTGTCGCGCATGGGATCGGTGCCCATCGCCTGCTGTTGGCCGAGGCCGGCGAGGATCGGGACGATCCGGGCCTCGCCGCGCGCCGCGCTCGGCGCCGAGTCGAGAAGGTGCTTCAGGAACACCGCTTGGAACTCGAGCGAGTGCTCGCGTTTGTGGTTGAACTGATCGGCGTAGGGATCGAACGTCGCGCTCTTGGCGAGGAGATCGAGCGCGTCGCGATCGGGCGCGATGTCACCCAGCGGCGTGGCGAACGCCTTCTTGCAGAGAGCGAACGGCTCCTTCATCGGCGCGTGCGAGGTGCCGAGGAGCACGAACGTGTCGGCTGCAGGCGGCAAACGCGCTGCAAGCGCTGCGTAGGCGTGACCGTAGCCAAGCGCGCCGCGCCAAGGATCGATGTGGGGTGCGATCAGCCCCGCAAGTGGCTTTGGTTTGCTCTTGCCACCGTGGGCGCGCGCGCCGCTCCTAGGCTTTGCGCGATCGAGGCACGACTTCTCGAGGTACTCGCGGAGCGCGGCAGGATCGGCGAGGTAAGCGCCACCTGCATGCGTGGCCGCTCGAACCTCGGCGTCAGCGAACTGGCGCTCGACCTCGGCGCGCGCCCGGCGGAAAGTCGGACCGTGGAGGAAGAGACCTTCGTCGAGCTGATCGGCGATGCGCGTCACGAGCTCGACTTTCACTTCCTCACCGAGCTCGGCTGACACCTCGCGCGCGATCTCTTCGCACGTGTGCTGACCATCGAAGCGCGCGACGATCGGGATCAGCGCGGGTGGGATGCGCGCCTGACCGTTCGCCACGCCCTGCGTGTCGCGAAGGACGAGGAGCTTTCCATGTTGCGCGTCGGGGACGACAATGGTCTCGACAGCGCGCAATTGCGGACGCCTGGACGCGTTGGACATCGGACCCCCATAGCGTACAACCTTCGAACGATGCGTGCCCGCACGGGGTGGATGGAGCTCACTTCTGGCCACCGCGCCGAGCTCCTCGCCATTTACGCCGAGGTGGACGGCGTCCTCGCCGATTTCTCGTGCGACGACAGCTCCGAATGCTGCCGCTTCGGCATCACGGGGCGTGAGCCGTACCCCACGGGGGCCGAGGTAGCCGAGCTCGACCGCGCGGTGCGCTCGCTCGGTGGCACGCGCCCGCGCGCAGGCCGCTCGCTTCCGCTGCTCGATCGCGCGTGCCCGTTCCTGGGCGACGACGCGCGCTGCCGCGTCTATCGCGCGCGCCCATTCGGGTGCCGCACGTTCTTCTGCGATCGTGCCGAGGGTCCGGGAAAGGCCCCGCGGAAAGAGATCCAGCGGCTCGCGCGGCAGCTCGCGGATCTCTCGGCGCGTGCTTTTCCCGGTGACCACTTGCCGCGCCCGCTGACGCGCGTCTTTCCGCCGACCTGACGTAGCTCGCCGCGTGGTGTAAGACGCGAGGGGCCGTGCATCACTCGGGCGGGATCGTAGAGCGCATCGTCCGTCCTCCGGTCATCGGAGCGGCCTACCTCCTCGCGCTCTCCATGTCCGCCGGTCTCGCGGGCGGCGTTGGCGGCGAGGATCTCGGCGAGCGCGGCACCGAGATCACGGCCTTCGTCGAGGGCCGCTTCGGCGCCGACATCTCGAGCATGGGCATCGCAATCGCCGCCTTCGCGATCTTCGTCGGCGCGCTCCTCGGCATCGCCTCCGGATTTTTGGTTCGCCTCCGCGATCGCATGGCCCGTCGCCCGACGCGCGGCCCGCTGTCGTTCGCGCTTCTCTCGCTTGCGGTCGTCGTGGTGCTCCACGCGATCTTCGAAGCGCACGCGATGGCCAAAGCGCCGCAGCTCTATGCGAGCGCGTTCTACGCGAAGGGCGGCCTGCTTCGAACGATCCAAGTCGTCGTTACCGACGTGCTCGGCACCACGGGGGTCACGCTCGTCGCGATCGCCACGCTCCTCCTGTTCCTCGCCGGCCCACGCGAGCAATGGCCACGGTGGCCCTCGCGTCTCCGCCGCGCCTTTTTGCCGACTGCCGCGATCGCGGCGTTGGCGTCCTCCATCTTCTGGAGAGAAAAGCTCGCCACCGTCGCCGAAATACCGACGGCCGCCGCCGCGCCCCCCGCGGCGCCCGCGCCCGGCCTTCCTCCGGGCGGCGCGACGTCTCCGAAAGCGCGACCCAACATTCTGATCCTCGCAGCCGACTCGCTGCGCGCCGATCGGCTCGACGCACGCACGATGCCTCGCCTGACCTCGCTCGCGGCGTCAGGCGCGCGCTTCGATCGCACGTACGTCTCGCTGCCGCGCACGTTCCCCTCGTGGGTCACGCTGCTCACCGGACGTCACCCGCACCACCATGGCATCCGCTCGATGTTCCCGCGCTGGGAAGAGCGAACGAAGGACTTCGACGCGCTGCCGTCGCGCCTCGCACGCGCTGGCTACCGCACGATGGTCGTGAGCGACTACGCCGGCGACATCTTCGGGCGTGTCGAGCTCGGCTGGGGCCAGGTCGCCGCGCCGAGCTTCGACTTCCGCGAGCTCGTGCGCCAGCGCGCGCTCGAACGCGAGACGCCGCTCTTGCCGTTCTTGCACTCGCAGACCGGTCGAAAATTCTTTCCCGTGATGCGCGAGTTGAACGACGCGGCGGACCCCGACATGCTCGCCGACGATGCGATCGCGCTTCTCGACCGCACGCCGTCCGAGAAGGGCGCCGACGGCAAGCCCGCTCCGTTCTTCATGACGGTCTTCTTCTCGACGGCGCACTTCCCCTACGCCGCGCCCGCGCCGTACTACGGCAAGTTCACGCGCCCGGGGTACCGCGGGCGTTTCAAGTACCACAAGCCCGTTGGCCTCGGTCATGAGACGGCGCCCGACGACGAGGACGTCGCGCAGATCCGCGCGCTCTACGACGGCGCCGTGCTCGGCATCGACGACGCGTGTGGCCGCATCCTCGACGCGCTCGCGAAAAAGGGGCTCGCCGACGACACGATCGTGGTCGTGCTCGCCGATCATGGCGAGACGCTCTACGACCATGGCCACGGCCAGGGCCACGGCGACCACCTCTTCGGCGATGAAGCGACGCACATCCCGCTCGTCGTTTACGATCCGCGTCGAGCGACGTCACGCGGCCGCCGCGACGCGCGTATCGCGCGCGACGTCGACGTGGCACCGACCCTTTACGAGCTCGCGGGCGTCGACGCACCGAGCGACGTCGACGGCCGATCGCTCGTGCCCGCGATGGATGGTCAACCGCTCGCACCGGCGCTCGCATTCGCCGAGACCGATCTCTGGTTCACCGAAGCCATACCCGCGCTGCCGCAGGAGCTTCGCCTGCCGTATCCCGATATCTCGCGCGTCACCGAGGTCGACGCCGCGCATGGCGACGAGCTCGTCCTCGACAGCGAGGTGCGTCCGCTCACCATCGTCGCCAAGCACCGCATGGTGCGCGACGAGCGGTTCAAGCTGATCTACATTCCGACGCGCACAGGTGTAAAATACATGTTTTACGACACGGTCGCGGATCCGGCGGAGACGCGTGACGTCGCCGCGGAGCACCCCGTCGAAGTGCTGCGCTTGCAGGGCGAGCTTGCGGCATGGATGCTCCGCGATTCCGCCATGACGATGAAGGGCGGGTACCTCGTTCCGCACGACATGCCCGTGTTGCCGCGCGGCGCTCCGTCGACCGCCGTGCGGATTGGCGGGCGCTGATGAGGCGCGGCGCGATCGACCTCGCCCTTGGTGCTGTCGCGCTCGTGGGGGCGATGTGGGTCGCGCGTGCGGAGGGCGGGGGAGGGGACGTGCCGCGCTCGCCGCCGGGCGTTGCTTCCGCCGCGGCCGCTGCGAGCACCGGCACGGGGACGTGGACTGGGACGGGCGCAGGCGCGGCGAAGAAGACGGCCGAGGCGTACGAGATCAAGGTTCGCTTCGTCGAAGCGCTGAAGGGCGCGCGCTTGGAGCTCCCGAGCTTGAAGACCGGGAGCGCGATGCTCGCGACGCACTGGCGCAAGATGCAGGTGCCGTGGACGAACCTCGGAGGCGACGCGGCCAAGGTCGCGTGGAGCATTGCCCTTCGCACGAGCGACACCGAGACGCCGTGGGTCGCCACCAAGAACAACGGTGAGGCGTGGGTGCCGGACGAGCGCGTCTGGAACATGAGCGAGGGGAGCTTCGATCAGCGCGAGGCGATCTTCGCGCCCACGCCGGCGACGTTCTCTTTTCACGTCGCGGTTCCGGCGGCCGCGCGGTTTTCGTTCTCCGCCGGGCTCGGAAGCGATCCCATCAAGGACGAGACGCGCTTCGTCGTGACCGCGGTCGATGCCCAGGGCGCGCGCACCGAGGTGTGCTCGAAAGCCATCGCGCCGCATGCCGCGGTCGCGTGGCACGACGCGACTTGCTCGCTCGAGCCCTGGGCCGGGCGCACGATCGATCTCGAGCTCAAGACCACGAGCGCGGGGACTCAGCCGGCGCTCGCCCTTTGGGGCAACCCAACACTGTCGGCGAAGGCGTCGACGAAGGCGCCGTACAACGTCCTCTTCATCGTGGTCGACGCGCTTCGCAACGACGTCGTCCCGAGCTTTCACGACGACGCCGAGGACGCGAAGAAGCGCGCTGCCGCCCTTCCGCCGCTCGAAGCGCTGCTTCCGAAGGTTCCGGGGCTCACGCCCGCGATCGACGAGCTCGCGGCGGGCGGCGCGCGCTTCCTCCACGCCTATTCCAACGCGACGTGGACGCGCTCCGGCACGATTGCGATGTTCGCAGGCGAGCGCTCGGGCGAGGCCGGGATCGACGCCGTGCCGTGGGTCATCACCGAGCCCGCGCTCGACCGCTGGTACAAAGCGCCGCCGCCGCTCCTCGCGCTCGAGCTCCGCAAGGCCGGGATGGCCACGCGTGCCTTCGTGAACAATTTTTTCATGATCGGCTACGCGGGCGTCGGCGTCGACATGGGCTTCGAGCGCGTCGACGACTACCGCTACCGCACGAAAGACACGCAGGAGATCACGGCCGACGCCGCGCGCTGGATCAAGGAGAACGCCGACCAGCGCTTCTTCGTCTTCTGCAACTACAACTCGCCGCACGAGCCGTGGGATCCGCCGAAGCGCTTCCTCGACAAGATCCCCAAGCCGCCGGCCGGCCCACGCGAGGATGTCCTCCGCAGCTACATGGCCGAAGCCGGTAAGGACGACGAAGCGATCGGCGTGCTCATGCGCGCGCTCGACGACGCGAAGGTGAAAAACGACACGCTCGTGATCGTCACCGCCGACCACGGCGAGACCCTCTCGTCTGCGCACGCCGGGTTCTCCGAGCTCGATCACATGAAGGTGCGCTTCCATCACGCCGCGACGCACTTCGAGGAGACGACGCGCGTGCCGGTCGTCCTGGCACTGCCGGGCGTCGTTCCCGCCGGGAAGGCCGTCGAGGAGCGTGTGCGCAGCATCGATCTGGCGCCAACGGTGCTCGACATCGAAGGGCTGCCGCGCGATCTGCGGATGACCGGCCACTCGATGATGCCGCTCGCGCGCTCCGAGAAGGAGGCCGACGAGCGCGTCGTCGTGAGCGAAGGGCGCTCGAGCGTGGCCATCCTCGCAGGGAAATACCGGCTCGTCGTGCGTCAGGGAAAGGCGCAGGAGATGACCATCGAGGAGGGCGCCGAGAAGAAACAGGTGACGATTCCCGAGGAGCTCTACGACCTCGAGCAGGATCCCGGCGAGCGCAAGAACCTGGCGTCCGCCGCGCTGCGCGACAAGAGCAAAGACGTGCTCGCGGAGATGCACGCGCGCCTCAAGGCCGCGCTGAAGAACATCCCGGTCGCGGGGACCACGGCGAGCACGGCACCCGCGACCGCCGATCGCGCGACGGTGCATCTTCGGTTCGCCGGCGCGGGCGCCGCACGACGGATCTCGGGCACGCTCACCTCCACCGGCAAGGTCACAGTCGACGCCATCGGGCTCGCGAGGGAAGCGTTCTCCGTGCACGAGTCGAAGATCGATCTCGCCCTTGTGACGTCGCCCGCCGCCGTGGTCGGGCTCGATGTGCACGTCGAGCCCCCGTCGGCGGACCTCGCTTGGCAGCTCTTCTTGGACGATGCCGCGTGGCCGGATCACCGCGTGTTCGCCGGCCCGTTCGGCCTCGCCGACGCGGCGATGGAGCACGGAATCGCGAGTGACGAGGCCCGTGCCGCAGTGCGCTCGAACGATCTGCCGGAGATCGATCCGGCGCGCGACCTCGGCCTGTTCGTCACCCGCACCAGCGCGAGCGACGGCCCGAGGCGAGCGCGCTCGGGCGAGGGCGCGAGCGAGATGAAGCAGCTGCTCCAAGACTGGGGATACGCCCACGGCCCGGTCGACCCGCGGAAGGGTTTGAAGTAGGTTCCGCGCGCCATGCGCCTCGCTTCGCTTCTCGGACCCGACGTCAAGCAGCTGCTCAAGGAGGATCCCGCGCAGCTCCTTCCGTTGCTGGACGAGATTCACGCCGAGGACCTCGCCGACATCGTCAGCGAGCTCGACCCCGACGAGGCCGCGGCGCTGCTCGAGCGGCTCCCCGCCGAAGAGGCGGCGCCGATCTTCGAGCGCCTCGAAGATCACGAGCAAGAAGAGCTGTCGACGCGCATGCCGCCGGAGTCGATGGCGCAGATCGCCAGCGAAATGGCGCCCGACGAGCGAGCCGACTTCTTCAGCGTCCTGCCTCTCGCGATGGGCGAGCAGCTCATGGAGACGCTCGATCGCGTCGACCCTGAGGCCGCACAAGACATCCGCGACATCGAGAAGTGGCCGGCGACGTCGGCGGGTCACTTGATGACGACGAGCTACGTCTCGATCTCCCCGTACACCAACGTCCAAGCCGCGCTCGATGCCGTCCGCGAGTACGCGCGCGAGAACGACTCACCGGTCTACAACGTCTACGCCATGAGCGAGGACGAGCGCCTCGTCGGTGTTGCGTCGCTGCGCCAGCTGATTCTGTCGACGCCCTTCCAGACGTTGTCCGAGGTTCTGCGCACGAACATCATCAGCGTGCCGCCCGACATGGACCAAGAGGAAGTCGCGCGACGTCTCGCCAAGTACGACCTCAACGAGATGCCCGTCATCGACGACTCGGGCGTGCTCCTCGGCATCATCACCGTCGACGACATCATCGACGTCCTCACGCAGGAGCAGACCGAGGACATGCAGAAGATCGGCGGCGTCGAGCCCCTCGATGTCCCGTACTTCCAGACGACCTTCGTCGCGCTCATTCGCAAGCGCGGCGTGTGGCTCGTCGCGCTGTTCATCGGTGAGTTCTTCACGCAGACCGCGCTGCGGCACTACGACCCTGTGTTCAAGGCCATCGAGGGCGCGACCTACTACGTGCCGCTCTTGATTTCGGCGGGCGGTAACTCGG
>CAXSGV010000004.1:0-4773 GCA_964236615.1 uncultured Polyangiaceae bacterium | reverse complement strand
GGCTCGCAGTCTTCGACGCTCGTCATTCGCGGCATGGCCGTCGGCGAGATCAAGCCGCGCGACTGGGGGCGCATCTTCTTTCGCGAGCTGGGGATGGGAATCATCCTCGGCCTGATCCTCGGCATCATCGGGTTCGGTCGCGTGATGATGTACGGCGATCAAACGGTGAGCTTCGCGCTGACGATCGGGCTCACGCTCGTCGGCATCGTGATGACCGGCTGCACCATCGGCTCGATGCTGCCGCTCTTCCTCAAGCGCCTTGGGCTCGATCCCGCCACGAGCTCGACGCCGTTCATCGCGAGCCTCGTCGACGTCGCGGGTATCGCGGTCTTCGTCTACGTCGCGAAGGTCGTCATGTGGGACGTGATCGCGCGCGGCCCGATCCCAATCCCGCTAGCGCACTAGCTCTTCGCCACACGATGCGCAGGCCGCGCGCGCGGGCCGCCGAACCGCGCGCGAAATTGTCTCGCCGCACACGCACGCCCAACCGATGACCCGCGCAGGCACGCCACACACGATCGCGTGCGCGGGCACGTCGCGCGTGACGACCGCGCCCGCGCCAACCACCGCGCACGCGCCGACGGTGAGCGGGGCGACGAGTGTCGCGTGCGCGCCGATGGTGGCGCCGCGCCCGACGAATGTCTGGTCCCACGTGTCGCCCTTGCCGCGCGGACGTCGCGAGAACGCGGCGCGCGGGTGCTTCACGTTGGTGAACATCGCGCCCGGTCCGACGAACACGTCCTCGTCGAGCGTGACGCCGTCCCAGATGCTCGTGTGCCCTTGCACGCGTGTGCCTGCGCCGATGCGCGCGCCTGCCGCAATGAACGTGAAGGCGCCGATGACAGCGTCATCGCCGATCACCGCGCCGGACTGCACGATTGCGCTGGGGTAGATGGTCGGTTTCTTTTGGGCGCGCACCCGCAGCTCGGCCTTCACAGCTCGTCTTTAGAGCCTTTGCGTCCCTCGGTACAAGCGGACTAGTGTGCGACCCAATGGGGTTTCGATGCGTTCTCGCGCTGTGCACGCTCGCTCTGCTCACGAGCAGCGGATGCAAGCGAAAGAACCGCGGGCCCGCTTTCGAAGCGGTGAAGATCGCGGTCGGCGAGAGCCACGCGTGCGCGGTGATGAAGGACGCAAGCGTCATGTGCTGGGGCGCAGACGGCGAGGGGAGCCATCGGCTCGCGGTGCGCACCATCCCCGCGGGCGCGAACATCGCGGCGATTGCGGCGGGCCACGGCACCACCTGCACGACGTCGAGCACGGGCGCGCTCGGGTGCGTGGGCGCCGACGCGCGCGTGCCGATGGAGGTCGGCGACGGCGTGGCCGAGGTCGCGCTCGGCAAGAGCTTCACCTGCGCGCGCCGCGCCAGCGGCAAAGTGCCGTGCTGGACGATACGCACACCGCCGGCGGACGTCCCGGCCCTGCCGACCCCCGCCGAGATCGTCGCGGGGGACGAGCATGCGTGCGCACGCCTCCTCGACGGCAGCGTTCGGTGCTGGGGCAGGAACGACCAGGGACAGCTCGGTGACGGCACCACCCATCCACGCGCAACGCTCACGACGCCCGCGCCGGTGAAGGGCATCGCCGGCGTCCTCTCGCTTGCCGCGGGCGGCGCGCATACGTGCGCTGTGACCCCCGAGCGTACCGCGGTGTGTTGGGGCAAAAACGATCACGGGCAGCTCGGCGATGGATCGCAGATGCGCCGCACCGAGCCCGTCGCCGTCGTGGATCTCGTGGCCGTGCGCGGCGTCTCTGTGGGCGAGAGCCATTCCTGCGCGCGCGTCGACGATGGCACGGCGCGCTGCTGGGGTCAGAACGACGTCGGCGAGCTCGCAAACGGCAGCCAGGAGGACCGCGCTCTACCGATCATGATCCCCGGCCTCTTCAAGGTGACGGACGTGCGGCTCGGATCGCGCACGACCTGCGCGCTCACGGAGGACAGTCGGATCTGGTGTTGGGGTAAGAACGATCGCGGCCAGTCTGGCGATGGAAGCGAGGCCGACCGGCCCGTCCCGGTTGCAGTGCGCTTCGAGGCACCCTAGTTTCCCGTCGAAATGGCGATCACGTACCGGCAGGCGGGCGTCGACATCGACGCGGGCGATGACTTGGTGGAACGCATCAAGCCCTTCGCGAAAGCGACGCGCATCGCCGAGGTCCTCGAGGACGTCGGTGGCTTCGCCGGCATGTGCCGCGTGCCCGGTGACGTCGACGAGCCCGTGATGGTGAGCGGCACCGACGGCGTTGGCACCAAGCTCAAGGTCGCGTTCCTCACGGGCGTGCACGACACGATCGGGTTCGACCTCGTCGGCATGTGCGTGAACGACATCATCACGACGGGCGCGCGTCCGCTCTTCTTCCTCGACTACTTCGCGACCGGCAAGCTCTCGCTCGACGTCGCCGAGAGCGTCATCCGTGGCATCGCCGAAGCGTGCAAAGAGGCGCGCTGTGCGCTGCTCGGTGGCGAGACCGCCGAGCTTCCCGGCATGTACCAGGACGGGGAGTACGATCTCGCGGGCTTCGCGGTCGGCGTCGTCGGTCGAAAGCGCATCGTCGACGGCAAGCGTGTCGTCGCGGGCGACGTCGCCATCGCGCTCGGCTCGAGCGGCCTTCACTCGAATGGTTACTCGCTCGCGCGCAAGGTCCTCTTCGACACGATGAAGCTCGCGCCCGGCGACAGACCAAGCGAGCTCGGCGGCAAAACGGTCGGCGCCACGCTGCTCACGCCGACACGCCTCTACGTGCGTCAGGTCGCCGAGCTCGTGTCTACGCACCGAATCGACGTTCACGCCATGAGCCACATCACCGGCGGCGGCTTGCCCGGCAACTTGCCGCGCGTGCTTCCGGAAGGCCTCGGCGTGAAGATTCGAGGCGAGTGGGCACGCCCCGCGATCTTCGATCTCATCGCGCGCGGCGGACCCGTCGACGAGCTCGAGATGCGCCGCACCTTCAACCTCGGCGTGGGCTTCGTCGTCGTCGTCGCTGCGGACGACGCCGATCGCACCCTCGCGGCTCTTGCCGCCGTTGGCGAAGCGCCGCGTGTGCTCGGCGAGGTCGTACCCGTGAGCGAGACCACTGCGTTCGAGGACCGCGTCGTGTGGGAGCGCGCGTGATTCGCCTCGGCGTGCTCGTGTCCGGCGGCGGCACGAACCTCCAAGCCATCCTCGACGCCGTCGCGAGCAAGACGCTCGACGCCGAGGTTGCGCTCGTCATCTCGAACGATCCCACCGCCGGCGCCCTCGAACGCGCGCGCCAGGCGGGCGTGCCGGTTGCCGTGATCGATCACAAGGCCTACGCCGATCGGCCCGCCTTCGAGACCGCCCTCGTTGCGACGCTGCGCGAGCGCGGGGTCGAGTGGATCGTCCTTGCCGGGTTCATGCGTCTCCTCACGCGCACGTTCCTCGACTCGTTTCCATGGCGCGTCGTGAACGTGCACCCCGCGCTCCTCCCTGCGTTTCCGGGGATCCACGCGCAGCGCCAGGCCTTCGAGTACGGCGTGAAGATCGCCGGCTGCACCGTGCACCTCGTCGACGCGGGCACCGACACCGGCCCTGTCATTGCGCAGACGGCAGTACCGGTCCTCGACGGCGACGACGCCGATGCCCTCGCCGCGCGCATCCTCGTCGCCGAGCACGCGCTCCTCCCGCGTGTCCTTCAGTGGATCGCCGAAGGCCGCGTCGCGGTCGCCGCCGCGGACGAAGGCAAGCGCCCGCGCGTTCGCGTTGCGCCCTGAGCCGCGTCCGGTCGGGTCGAACGATCACGGCCGCTCCCCAAATCTGCTATCTCCGTCCGCGGAGCGAGAGAGCCGGATTGTCGAAGCACTACGACGTGGTGGTACTCGGCGCCGGCATCGGCGCATTGACGGCAGCGGCGTTGCTCGCACGCCGCTCGTGGCGCGTGCTCGTCCTCGGGCAGGGCTACCGCCCGGCAACCTACGCCTACGATGGTCTTCCGCTCGCACGGCGCCCATTCACGCTGCTCGCCAACTCTTCGCCGGCGTGGGGTCGCATCCTGGCGGAGCTGGCGCAGTCGCAGACGTTTCGTCGCCGCACGACGTCGCTCGATCCGATGCTGCAGGTCGCGACCGGACAGCATCGACTCGATCTACCGCCCGACACCGCGGTCTTCGGCAAGGAGATCGATCGCGAGTTTCCCGGTGTGCGGCGCGTCGTCGAGGAGCTCTACGCCGAGCTCGCGCGCACGAACGCCGCCGCCGACGCCGCGTTCGAAAAGGATCTCGTGTGGCCGCCCGGAAGCTTCTGGGAGCGGCGAGAGACCGCGCGCGTCCTGTCGACGCTCCCGCACGTGAAGGAGGGCGCGCACGATCTGCTTGCGGAGTTTCCGCGCGATCACGCCTACCGCGCGATCGTGGAGGTGCCGGCGCAGTTCGCGAGCGACCTCCACGGCACGCTGCCGCCGTTCGCGATCGCGCGCCTCCAAGGCGCGTGGACCCGCGGCGTCGTTCGCCTCGCGCGCGGCGAAGAAGAGATCACGGATTTTTTGGTCGAGCGTGTCCGCGCGCACGGCGGCGAGGTCGCACTCGGCGATCGCGCGTCGGCGATCAACCACCGCGGTGGCAAGGTCACGGGCGTCGTGCTCGACGGCAGCGACGCTTCGACGGGCGTACAATTCGTGGTGTCCGATCTACCGACGCGCGCGGTGCTCGATCTCGCGAGTGGCTTCGTGCCGTCACGACGCCAGCTGCTCGCGCTGCCCATGGCGGCGCCTCGCAGCCGACGTTTCGTCGTCGGCCTCGCCGAGAAGGACGCGGGCATC
>CAXSGV010000003.1:31105-41731 GCA_964236615.1 uncultured Polyangiaceae bacterium | reverse complement strand
TGGCGCGGCGAGTCACTCGCCTTTGCGCGCGCAAAGGCCTCCGACATCGATCGCGCGTCGGGAAAGCGTTCGTCCGGGTGGTGGTGCAGCGCGCGCGAAAACCACGGGTCGAGGTTAGCGCTCAGCCCCTCGCGCAAGGTGGACGGCCGCGGCGGCGGTGGACCCGAGAGGGCAACGACGAGCTCGCCGACGCTGCTCGCGGGGTACGGCATGCGCCCGGTGAAGCACCGGTAGGCGAGAACGCCGACGGCGTAGAGATCGCCACGTGCGGTGGTGGGCTCGCCGTCGAAGACGTGCTCCGGGCTCATGTACTCGAGCGTGCCGCTCATCCGACGTTGCAGCGAGACTTGGTTGCCGCCGGCGCAGGCCGGGGGACGCGCCTTGACGATCTCCGACAATCCGAAGTCGAGGAGCTTCACGAGGAGTCGATCGTCCTCATGGCAGAGGAAGACGTTCTCCGCCTTGATGTCGCGGTGCACGGCGCCGAGCGCGTGCGCACGCTGCAGCGCGAGACAAACCTGTACGACGATCTCGGAGCAGTCCTGAAACGGCAGTATTCCGAGGCGATCGATCCGCTCGCCGAGCTGCTCACCTTCGAGCAGCTCGAACACGATGAACGGCTCGCTTCCGTGAGCGACGCCATGGTCGAGGACACGCACGATGTTGCGGCTCAACATGCGGGCCGAGAGCTCGCCCTCGACCGCGAACCGGCTGAAGAGCTCCTGACGAGGCCCCGCGCCTAGCCGAAGGAACTTCAGTGCAACGTCGATCCCGCGCTGACGATCGCGCGCCCGCCACACCGTACCCATCGACCCCTGACCGAGACACAGGTCGAGCACGTACCGCCCATCGATGATGTCCCCGCTCGCGACCACGGCTCCCCCAACCTCTTGCCTACCTCAATCCGCGCGCGCCTTCGAGCCTCGGCGCGCATGGCACCCGGAAAGCCGCCCTGAAGAGTCACCGCGTCGGCACTGCCGACCGCGTCTCCGCGGGAACGAGTCGAAAGTCCACAGCGCGGCCGGAGACGGGATCGGGGCTCGCCGCCGGCAGCGCAGGCGCGGCGCGGAGCCGCTTGCGATCCACACCGGCGTTCACGAGCGCCTCGACGACGGCGTTGCCACGATCCTTCGCGAGGGCCACCGCGTTTGCTTCGTCGGGTGTCGCGTGGCCGCGCACCTCGAGTGTTCCGAGGTCCGGGTTGTTCTTCAAGACGCGTGCAAGCTCGTCGAGCGTCGGTAGCGAGGGCAGTGCGACCTTGGCCACGTTTTTCGTGAATGGGATTTGCGCGGGGACCTCCACGTCCGAAGTGTCGAGGACGACGCCGATGCTGTGGTCGGGGCAGCCGTCCTCGTCGTCGCGGCCGTTGAACGTCTCCGGCTCGTTCGGGCATTTGTCGTCCGCGTCGCTGATGCCATCGCGATCGCGGTCGCCTGCAGGGCTCGCCGGCGACTCCATCGTGGCGCGGCTGTCGCTTGGGCTCGTCGTCGCCGGGGTGGCAGTCCCGCCGCATGCCGCGGTGGCGAGCGCCGCGGCGAGGAGCAGGCGCCCGCATATGGACCCGCGCTCGCCCAACGCGACGACGAGCACCGCGTCGCGCTCGTTCATGGCCGAGAAATCGACGACGTGTTTGTCGCACCGCTCGCAATGCCGGCCGCCCGCGGCGACTTTCATTTCGGTCCAGGCAGCGCTGCACGCCTGCGCGACGCGGAGCCGATGAACCATACGTAGAGCATTCCACGCGCGCTGGTTCCTCGCTACGTCGACGCGAAGCGCATCGAGCGGCGGAGAAGGCGCTCAGGTCGGAAGGAGCTGCTCGCTGACGATCTCGGCGGCTTCCTCGACGAGGAGTAGATCCTGTGTGGATACGGGGCGCGCTTCTTCGTCGAACAGGCACAGCGTGCCGTAGGGGGTGCCGTCGGGATTCCGCAGAAGTGCCCCGCAGTAAGCGCGCAGCGCGTGCCGTGACGGATGGCCTTCGAGACGGTCGTCCTGCATCGCGTCCGTCGTGACGAAGGCGCGACGCGTCGTGGCGACGCGCGCGCAGTAGGTCGTGCCGAGCTCACTGTCGGCGCCGGCGCGCGCGGACGCACCGTGACGATCGATGAGATGCAGGTTGTGAAGGCGTGAGCCGTCGAAGCGGTAGATGGCGGCGTAGCGGTGCTGCGTACGCGCGTTCAACCAGCGCAGTGTGGACTCGAGCCCGCCCTCCGTGACCACCCGACGCAGCTCGACGAGCGCGGGGCTCGTCGGCGGCGGGAGCGTTTTTCGCATCAGGCGTCCGATCACGTGCACCAGCGCTTCGCCGTCGACGGGCTTCGTGATGTGAAGGTCGAAGCCTGCGGCGGCAGAGCGTTCGCGGTCCTCCTCGAAGGCGTGACCTGTCAGCGCAATGGCGGGTACACGCTGGAGGCCCGGACGTTTTCGCAGCTCGCCGAGGAGCTCGTAACCGCTCATGCCGGGGAAGCCGATGTCGAGGATCAGGAGCGCCGGCGCGACGTCGCCGACGACGGCGAGGACCCCTTCGGCGCTCGTTGCGACGGTCACCGTCGCCCCGTGTGTCTCGAGCAGACGCGCGAGAAATGTCGCGCTGTCCTCGTGATCGTCGGCGAGCAGAATGCTCAAGCCAGCCGGCATGCGACTCATGGCGAAACGGTACCAGTCTCCGTGGGGGCGCGCCGTTTTGATGCATGCCGCCACCACGAAGGAACGCGCCGCATGCGGCTCAACCTCAGGGGGCGTAAGCCCAAGCGGCGACCCAGTCGATGTCGACGTGGGCGTGAGCCGATTTCGACGGGAGCGCGCCGCTCAGCGCCGTCTCCGATTGTAGGACCCAGTGCATGGGCCGCGACGGCACCTTGGTCGTCGACGTACCGATCCGGGTGCCGTCGAGAAAGAATTGCACCTTGCCAGGTGTCCACTCGATGACGGCGGTGTGCCAGGCGGTGTAGCTCGCGCCGGTGCTGAATGCGTCTTGGGTGCCGAGGCTCGACGCGGTGCCGTCGTTCGACGCGTGGTGCATGAACGCTTTGATGGTGCCGTCGAGATTGCCTTCGGGAAAATCGATCTCCCCCTCCGACCGCAGGCCCGAGTCCGGCCACAGCAGCCAGGCCGTCTTGAACCCGGCGACGGCGTTCGAGCGGAACCTGACCGCGTAACGACCGTACGTCTGCCCGCGCGTCGGAATCGCCAGCGTGGGCTCGACGGTGCCGATGCAGATCTCTGATCCTTCCGTGTGCATGTCGATGTTGAGCAGGTCGTTGGCGACGGACATCGTCTTCGGCGGATCGTAGGTGCCGTGCTTCGATGTGTCCTTCCACGGGAACGGGTACGTTCGCTTGAACCGCGCGCCGTAGTACGGGCTCGTCATGAAGCCGCCGAGCGCTGCCGGCTGCGCGAGGTCCTCGACGAACACCTGACGCCACCCCGGCAGATTTCCTACGGGAGCCGTGCTCGTCCCGCTCGTCCCGCCCGGCGCGTCGTAGCCGATGCTGAGTCGCGGACGCTGCTTCGTGGTCGTCGATTCGGAGGACGCAAGCGCCACACCGTCGGCGCTCGTCGCGTTCGCGAGGACGAAGCCATGGTTCGACGACGGGTCGTTGACCCACCCTTGCACGACGGCGACGCCCGCTGCATTCAAGCTCAGCGTGTACGTGCCCGTCGCGCCGGGCGAGAACGTGCCGAGAGATGTCGATGAACGATCGTCGACCCCCTTTGCGCCGGCCTGCGACCACGGTGTTCCGCTCGCCGCCGCGTTCCACGTCGTTTCGGATTCGCTCCAGCGGCGCTTCAGGGCGTAGACCTGGAAGTCGTTGCCCGTCGCGTTCGTGACGCTCAACGTCATGGACACACCGCGCACGATGCTGCCGGCAGGGATGGAGGACACATCCCACGAGAGAAGGGTCGCCAGGTCAGCGCCCGATCCGCCATCGCCATCGATCTTCAGCGTCGTCGCCGTGCCATTCGTCGTCGTCGGCGCCGCCTCCGCGAGGAACGAGTCGTGCGCTCCCGCATAGCTCGTCGAAGGGTAGACGCCGTTCTGGAACGAGTGGGTGGTGGTGCCTGCCAGCGAGTCGGCACTGTCGCCGATCTCTTCGCCAACGTCGGACGCCGCGGAGCACGCGACGAGCGCGCACACCATGCCGAGGGCGCCGCCGCGGACCGCCCACGCTCTGCCCGACGGATAGAGAGAGAATCCACTCGCGAGCTCGATGATTCGCTTCGACAGTTTCATGGTCTTCGCCTCCGTGCCGTTGGGTCCGAGGGGCGACGCTCGCCCTCTCCCCTGTTCAGACACAGCGGGGTACGAGGAAGTAAAAAAGAGAATTGCGCGGCCCGCGAATCACCGCTTCCACGCGGCGTAGTGGACGCCGACACGTTCAGGGGACAGCGCGATGTCGTAGACGGCAGGCTCGTCGATACGACCTCGGAAGAATCCATAGTTGGCGTCAGCCTGTGCGCCGATCGTCAGTGGTCGCGCGTGATCGGTGAGCGCCGTCGGCGGACAGGACACGGTGGCCGATCGACCGTTGCAATACATCGTCAAGGTCGCTCCGTCGAACGTGCTCACGATGTGGCTGAGCACCTGGGGATCGATCGGAACGCCGACCGCGCACACCTGTTTGCCGCCCTCGAAGCGCTCAGCCGAGACCACGCCCGGCGGGCCAACGTAGATGTCGTAGCCGCGTCGCGCGCCGGCGTTCGGATCCTCTTTGCTGAAGATCTTTCGGTACACGGTGTCGACCGTCGTGGGGCTCACGATGGCTTCGAGTGAGAACGCGGCGACATCGAGAAAGTCGAATGGGACGTCGGCGCATCGTACGAAGGTTTTGTCGGCGTCGAGCGCCACCGCCGAGCCGACCGCGCCGGGCGCGCCCAACGTCACGGCGCCAACGTAGGTGCAGTCGTTGCCGTGGCCGCTTGCATCGACGGCTCGAGACCCCGTGGTCTCGTCGAAGTGCCAATAGCCGAGCGGTCGATCGCGAAGCACTTCGCTTGCGTAGTCCTGTCCCCCGTCGCCTAGCGGGGCCGCCGTGTCCGCGTCAGCGGCAGTGCCCGCGTCGCTGGGCTGGGCGGCGTGAAGACCGTCGAAGTCGGTGCACGATGCAAGTGCGACGAGCAGGATCCCCGGCAGCCTCGACCGAATCGCTAGCCGGCGGTCGAAGACGGCGTCGTCGCGATGATTCGCGTCAGGGCCGCGCATAGGGGTTCCGATGAAGAGTGATGGTGGGGGCGGGCGTGGGCGTACGCCTTGGGCGGGCTCGGGCTTGCGACGTCGAGGCGGTCGCTGAGGCAATGGCGGTGAAAGGCGGAGCGGTGGCGGAAGGCGCGACGCCGAGCGGGACGGCGACGTCTTCATTCTCCCGAACGACGTCGTGCTCGGTGGTTACCGGGTCGTGCTCACCGCAGGAGCGCGACGTGGCGCCGACGAAGAACACCGCGAGCAGCGCGACCACGAGAGCGGCCCAAACCATGCGGGATCCTCGCGACGGTTTCGCAGCGGACGCGTTGACGCGCGAAAGGGCGCTGACACGCGCGCGACGCTCGGCAAGCTCGGGGCCGGCGAGCTCGTCGAGCATGCGAGCCACCGAGCGCGGCGCGGCTGGCGCGATTGCGCGCTCGAGAGCCTCTTGAAATTCCGCAGCGGTCGCGAAGCGCGCGTCGCGGTCGCGCTGAAGCGCCGTCGAAAGCACCGCGTCCAGCGCGGGCGAAAGCCCAGGCACCTTCGACGAAGGGGGTGGCACGTCGCAGAGCAGGATGCTGAGGATCAGATCGCCGTCGTCTTCCGCGCGAAAGAGTCGCTCGCCCGTAAGGGCCTCGTAGAGCACCACGCCGGCAGAAAAAATATCGGTGCGTCGGTCGAGCGGTCCCTGGTTCACCTGCTCGGGTGACATGTAACGGAGCTTTCCCTTGAGCACGCCTCCGGTCGTATCGGCGTCATGCGCGGCCGCCTTCGCGATACCGAAGTCGATGAGACGGCTCGTGCCGTCGACACCGACGAGGATGTTCTGGGGGCTCACGTCGCGATGGATGATCTGGAGTCGCCGGCCGTCGATGTCGGTGGCTTCGTGCGCGGCGTGCATCCCCGCGAGCGTGTCGATCATGACGCGCGCGACGACGGCGGGCGACAGACTCTCGCCGCGCGCGAGCGCCGCCTCTTGCAAAGCCATGAGCGAAATGGACTCGACGTAGTCGAGCACCAGCGTCAGCTCGCCGCCCGACTCGACGACGTCGATGACAGAGACGACGTTCGGGTGGTGAAGACGCGACGCGAGACGCGCCTCGTCGCGGAGCGTCGCGAAGTGATCTGCGTTCGCGAGGAGGTGGCGGTGCAACTGCTTCAGTACGACGAGCCTTTCGAAGCCTGCCGCACCGACACGCCGCGCGACGTAGACGACGCCCATCCCGCCCGACGCGAGCCGTAGTAGGGGCTCGTAATTTCCGATGCGGTCGTACGGCGACACGTCAGAACGTTCCGCGCGCGTCGAGCCCGGAGGGCGCCACACCGATGCGCAACGACGCGCCGCTCGCGCGCGTCGGCGATTGGCTGTGCCAGTCGACGAGCCAGATCGCCGTCGCCGCGGTGACGACGCCGAGCGCGCTCGACACGCCGAGAAGGACGTTGGTGCGCGTCTGTTTGGCGCGTCCGCTGTCGAGATTCTGTTCGGTCGGGGCGTCGAAAAACGCGTCGCGCGCGTGACGCGTGTCGAGCGCCGAGGCGACGGTCAGGCCGGAGGCGACGAGCGTGAGCGCGCCCTCCACGACGAGGACCCAAGGGGTCCACCCCTGCGACGTCGTTGGAGCAATTGGCCGCTCCGCGGGCTTGGGGGCGCTGTCGATTGGCCGTTCCGCGGGCTTGGGGATGCTCTCCTCTGGCGCAAAGGCGACGCTGACGATCTGTCCGCGCTCGACGCGAGGCGTTTGCACGACCTCGCGACCCTGGTTCGTGGCGCGGACGACGTGCACGCCAGGATGCACGTACACGAGGCCGACATCGGTGCGCTTCTGATCGACCTCCACGACGTCGAACCCTACCGCGACGATCTCGAGAGCGCCGAGGGTCGGCGCGAGACGAGCAAGCGCGATCGTCGCGCTGTTGCGATCCCTCGCGGTCGCCGGCGCTTCGCGAAGGTAGCGCGCATACAGGTTGGCGGCCCGCGCGAGCTCGGCTGCGGCTTGCCAGGACCGCGCGGCGTTCCACAGCGCATCGATGTGAGGCACGATCTCGTACGCGGCTTCGAAGGCCTCGGCGGCGCGCCTCGGATCGCCAGCGCGAAACGCACGCTCGCCCTCGAGGAACCGCGTCTCCGCGACGCGTAGCTCATCCACCGTTGGGCTCGCGGCGGCGCCGCTCGACGTCGGCGATGCGACGCGAGGTTGCGCCGAGGCGGTCGGTGCCAACGCGACGAGCGACATCGTCAGCGTGGCAGCGGCCCACACGACACCCGGTCGGTGCAAGCCCACCCCTACGATTTATCATGTGCGTGCGGTGGTAAGCTGGTGATCGCACGCCGTGGCTCCCCCCGTTTCCTTGCCGCCCGCTTCAGGTCGCCCGGAAGATTCCGACGACGCCAAGGAATCTTCGGTCGTCGACGAGGACGCTCCGGTGCTTGCGCGTTTTCGTGCGGGCGACCGGAGCGCGTTCGAAGCGCTCGTGAAGAAGCACCAGCCGCGGCTGCGTCAGCTCGCCTTTCGGTATGTGAAGAACGACGAGGCGGCGAAGGACGTCGTGCAAACTGCTTTCACGCGTGCCTTCGAGAAGCTCGATGGCTTCGTGGGAAAATCGACCTTCCGCACCTGGCTCTATCGCATTGCCGTGAACGAGGCCCTGAACCACGTGCGCGGCGCGCCGCAGCACGACGAGCTCCCTGCCGACGACATCGCCTGCTTCACCTCGGCCCTCGGCACGTCGCGGCTCGTGGCGGGCGAGGTATGGCGAAAGGTCAGCGCGCGCCTCGAGCGGCTCCCGCCGAAGCAACGGCTCGTCGTCGAGCTTCGCCTCTTTCACGAGCTCTCTTTCGACGAGGTCGCAGCCATCGCGGGCTCGAGCGAGGACGCGGCCAAGGCCAACTTTCACCACGCGGTGAAGCGGCTTCGTGGCGTCGAGCGCTGACCGTCGTCGCGATCGCAGCATTCTCCGCTGCCGTCAGATGTACCCCATGGCCTTGAGCGCCTCGTAACGGCGGATCGGCGACGTCGGGTAGTTCGTGAGGTCACCGTCGGCGCGGTAGTGGCGGTGAGGGAAGCGAACCTGGCGCGCCTTGTCGAGGACTGCCTCCCACGCCGTCTGCATCGTGAAGCCGTGCGCGTTCACGAGCAGGACGTAGCCGTCGCGGTCATAGCCTGCCGTGAGGTACATGCCGTCACGCTTGTAGACGTCCCAAAAGAAGAGGTCGCTGCTCAGCTTTTCCGGGAACTGAATCGCTTGCCCGCCCGGCAAGCCCTCCTTCGTCGACATCAGCACCGACGCTCCAAAGCCCTCCGCGAAGTCGGGCGTGAAGCGACCATCGACGAGACTCGCGATCACTTCGCCCATGCCGCGTCGAGACAGAGTCCAGAAAAGATTTGGGTGCGAGTTGTACCCAAACCGCTCGCACTTCTCGAGAAACCAAGTGCCGTCCTTGGCCGCGATGAAGTTCGCGTCAGCGAAGCCCGTGTACTTCATCTCGCGGTACGCGGGGAGAAGACGGCCCATGACCTCTTGCACCGCGCGGCACTCGAGCGGCACGACGAACACGTAATTGAAGGCGCATCCGACGAAGTGCCCCAGATCGAGCGCGCACTTCTTCTTGCACTCGATGGCCATGAACGCGAACACGGGCTCACCCGCCTGAAACCAAATCTCGGCGTTCGTCTCGATGCCCTCTTTGCGCTCCTGCAAGATGAACGCACCGTCGTGCGACGACGCCTGGAGATGCGCGCGGAGCTCGATGTTCGCTTCGATGGCGTCCTCGGCCTCGGCCAGGAACGTCTCGTAGCTCTCGCCTTCGTCGGGCTTGTAGACGTACGCCGTGTCGGGGTGCGCCTTCAAAAATTCGATCGCGTCAGGCGGGCTCGTGAAGCGATGCGACGGCGGTGCGCGCAGCCCATAGCGCTCGACGAACTCGAGGCACTTCGCACGATCGTGCTCCATCGTGTCCGCGTGGCGCCCGCCGCCGAACACCTTGAAGCCTTCGGCGCGTAGCGTCTCGTTCTCCTCGACGGAGTGGTTGAAGTCCCAGATCCAGTAGTGGTCGCGAAGCTCTTCACGACGCGCCAACAGGTCGGTGAGCATGACCTTGTCGACGAGCCCTTGCCCGACGCGCTCGTACGCCGCGCGGCGCTCCTCGCCGAGATCGGCGTCGGTTGGATGACACGCAAGAAGAACCTCGTGGCCCTCCTCTGCGAGACGAACCGCGAACCCGAGCCCGACGTAATCCTGCGTGGCCAGGACGAACTTCATCAGCGGCTTGTAGCGTAGGCAGGCGCGAAGCACGAGGCATTGCCGACGAGCGGCTGAGCCGTCGCGGCTCGATCACGCGGCTCTCTCAGTTACAGAAAGAGCCCGTGGTGCTCGCGGTGACGCCGTAGGCCGTTTGAAGCGCGTTCACGACCTGCGTTCCCGACGACGACGCGGTGATGCCGAAGTCGTTCAGACGTGCCCAGACCTGCGCGCGAATGTGCTCGTTCGTCGCGCTGTTCCAGGCGGCCGCGTGGTTCCCGATGCATTCATTCTGCCAGGCGCTGCTCACGCCGCCGCCGTAGCCGACGCGCGCACGGCACGCGGCCGCGGTCTCCTTCTTCTCGTTCGCACGGTATGCGCAGTAGTCGCCGCGCGAGAGCGAGTTGATTCGGCAGTAACAGTGCGGCTCGCCGGTCGGGCACGGCGTCGTGACGCCCTTGGTAAACGGGTACGCGTAATACCCGTCGCCCTGATCCTCGCCGACGGCGCCTTGAATTGGGAAAATGCGGCTCGATTGAATCATGAGCGCCGACGCGACAACTTGCAGCGCGCGCAGGTAGGAGGCGGGGTCGGCCGTCTTCAAACGCTTGATCGCCGGGAGGCTGTCCCCCGCGTCGACGATCCAGGTGGCAACCTGGGCTGCCGAGGGATCCGCCACCGTCACCGAGAGCGTGCCAATGGGCGAGCCGTAGGTGCACGCTTGCGCGGGGTGCGGCCATCCGGCGACCGTCGTCGGCGTGCAGTTCTGCTCGACATAAGGCTTTGAACGCATGCACCTCACCAGCGCTGCCGGCGGGGGCGGAGGAGGCGGAGGAGGCGGCGGCGTCGCGGCGTCCTTGGTTCCGCCATCGTGAGCCGCGTCCGGAAGGTCGACGGGAGCTTCGCCATCCACACCGGGCAGAGGCAACCCGGCAGCGTCGCTGCTGGCGCTCGCGTCCTGATCGGTGGGGAGCGTCTCCTCGCCGGTGTCCGTCGGCGACGAGCACGCTCCTGCGAGCCCCACGAGCGTCGAGATGCCGAAGAGCGAGAGCGCGGTCTTGAACGTGAGCATCCGGTCGCACTAGCACCATCTTTCGAGTCGGGTGGCCGCTCGGACCTCACTTAAGCGGCGGCTTAAGCACGCCTCGTTGACCGCGCGCGCGTCCTCGAAGTAGTCACAAGGCGTGAGACCGCACTCCGCACGG
>CAXSGV010000003.1:13185-31095 GCA_964236615.1 uncultured Polyangiaceae bacterium | reverse complement strand
GGCGTCCGGCGCTCGTTGGCCGCGAACAAGAGAGCGTCGCGCTCGCGGCGCTGGTCGAGCGGCGCGCGCATGTGACGGTCGTCGGCACCGCGGGCGTGGGCAAGACGCGGATCGCGCGTGAGGTCGGGCCACGCGGTGGCCGTGCGGCGTTCTTCTGCGATCTCACCGACGCGCGATCGGCTGACGACGTCGTGCGCACCGTCGCGGGTGTTCTCGCGATCGAGCCAGGCGAAGGCGACGCCGTCGAGCGCGTTGCGTCCGTGCTCGCGGCGAAGGGCGCCGCGTGCCTCGTGCTCGATGGCCTCGATCGCATCACGCCAACCACGTGGAACGACACGATCGCGCTCTTTCTCGACGCGTGTCCCGAGCTGAACGTCCTCGCGACGGCGCGCGCGCGGCTCAAGGTCGAGGGCGAAGCGGTCTTCCCCCTCGCTCCACTGTCGCTCGTCGCGCCCGAGGGCTCGCCGGACTCGATTTCCCCCGCTGAGCGCCTCTTTCTGCAGCTCGCGGAGGAGGCAATCGGGCGCGATCTTCGCGAAGACGGCGCTGTCCCCGCGCCGGTTCGCGCGCTCGTGCACGCGCTCGACGGCATCCCTCTCGCCCTCGAGATCGCGGCTTCGACCTTGAACGTGCTCAGCCCGTCCGAGTTTCTCGCGCGCCGCTCGGTGCTTCTCGACGCACCGCCCCCGGACGAAGCGTGGGGCGGGGTGTCGCTCCGCGCGGCGCTCGACGTGTCCTGGCAGAGGCTTGCAAGCGACGAACAAGCCGCGCTCGTCGCCGTCACGGCTTTTGCGGGCGACTTCGAGCTCGACGCAGCGGAGGCCGTGCTCGGCGACGGTGCGGTCGGGTTGCTCACACGCGTGTGCGAAGCCTCGTTCGTCGCTTCCGCCGCGCAGGACGACAGAACCCGGTTCCGCATGTTCGACTGCGTGCGGCAGTTCGTCGTCGATCGCGTGCCGAGCGCGAGCGCGCTAAACGAAGCGCGCGCTCGCCACGCCGCCTATTTCGGCCGCGAGGCACTCGCGTGGACCCATCGCGGCGAGGCTGGCGAGCGCCTCCTCGCGATCGCGTGGCTGCTTCGTGAGGAGCGCAACATCGTCTCGGTCGCGCAGCGGCTGCTCGAGGACGACACGTCACGCACCGATGTCGATGTCGACATCGCCGCAAGCGCGCTCTCGGGGCTCGCCTGGCTTTGGCTCGGTCGCGGGCCGCTCGAACCGCACATGCACCTTTTGCTCGAGGTGGAAGCCCTCGTTCGCCGCGCCTCGCTCGATCGCTCGCTCGGGGTTGCGACCTTCTTGCTCATGCTCGCGAGCACGCGACGACACCTCGGCGACACCGACCTCGCCATGCGCTTGATCGAGGACGCGTTGAAGCGTGCCGAGCACCTCGCACTCCCGCATTTCGAAGCGCGGTGCCTGCTCGAGCGTGCGCGCCTCGCCCAGCTACGCGGAGCGCGTGACGTCGCCCGAGCTTCGGTCGCTGCCGCGGAGGCGATCGGCGAAGCCACGCAGAACGACGCGGTGCGCGTGCTCGCGATCTTGTCGTCTCGGCTCGGAGCGCCGCTTGCCGAGGCCGAGCTCGCGACCGCGACCGACCTCGCACAGAAGACCGGCGATCCGCTCGTCGTCGCGCGCGCCGAGCTCGCCTCGGGCACCTTCGCCTTCTCGAGTGGCCGCGCCGCCGATGCTCTCGCCCACCTTCGTCTCGTCGAGGTTGCGTCCGATCAGCTCGGGCAGAAGACCTGGCGCGCGCTCGCCGGGATCGTCGCGGGCAACGCTCTCGCCGAGCTCGGACGCACGGCAGAAGCGCGCGCGAAGCTCGAAGACACGATCGAGATTGGCCGCTTCACCGCCCACCGGCGAAGCGAAGGCGAGGCGCGCGGCAACCTCGCGATGATCGATCTCGAGGAGGGGCATGTCGAGGAGGCGATGGCCGGGCTCGAGCGCGCGCTCGAGCTCTTCGCGCCCGAGGACTCGGGGCGGCTCTTCTTCGGCGCAGCGCTGGCTGCAATTCGAGCTTGGCGCGCCGATCGCTCTCCCGAGACGGTGGCGCGGTTCATCGTCGCGCGCGATCTGGCGATGAAGTTGGCGCCTGCGCTCGGCGTCGAAGTCGACCTCTTCGGACAAATGCTCCAGCTCGTTCCCGAGCAGCGCCCGCCAGTGTCCCTCGAGCGAAGCCGTGATCTCGCTGGGGGTGCAACGCGCGTCGCACGACGCGTGCGTGAGAACGTCCGCGCACGTCTTCGAGCGGACGCGCTCGTGATCGGCCGCGATGCCGCGTGGTTTCGACCACCGAAGGGCACGGCAGTGTCCCTCGTTCCGCGGCCCGTCCTGCGCGCTCTGCTCCGTGAGCTCCTGAACGCGCGCGCGACGTCGACGCACGGAAGCGTGCCGCGCGAGCAGCTCGTCGCCGCGATCTGGCCGGAGGAGCGAAGTACGCCGAGGTCCATGGGCAACCGTCTCTCCGTGGCGATCTCGACGCTGCGGAGCCTCGGCGTGCGCGCGGTCTCGACGAGCGGACAAGGCGTGGCGCTCGATCCCGACGTTCCCGTGATTCACGTCGACGAGGCTGATCCCCCCGCTCCGTGACGATTACGAAAGAGCGGGCGCGTCTGCTCGTCTCACGCGTCGTGATCTTAGATGGGCTCTTAAATGTGAATCGCGCAGCCAATCGCGATTGGTCCTCCGTGCGTCGGCGAGCCACATAGTGCGCTTCGCATCTGACTACACGCTTTGCCAAACGCGAGGATCACGTGAATCGAGCCAAGACTCTACGCATCGGTGCTTCACCCATCGGATCTCGCGCGAGCTGCTCGATCGCGCTGCTAGCGATGTTCGCGCTCGCCGCGTGCTCGGCGGACGCGCTCGACCAAACGCCGGGTGTCGTCTTGGAAAACGATGCGTCGACGGCGGATATCGACGGGTCAGCGCCCGCGAACGAGCTCGACGGCGGTGCCGACAACGCGTCCGACGCGGCCCTCGATGCGAACGCGAAGAAGCCGCTTCCTGCGCTGACGTGGACCACCGAAGGTCCACGCGGGGGCGACGCGGTGGTGCTCTCGCACGTCTCGTACGACTACGCGCCGACCGTCATGCACGATGGCGTGTACCGAATGTGGTGGTGCGGAGGCATCGCGGGGGACCACATCCTCTACGCCGAAGCGACGGCCCTCAATGGGCCGTGGCACGGACACGCCTCGACGAAGGCCTACGACGACGTCTTTCAGCCGACCGGCGACGCGACGGGGTTCGACGGGGAGCAGACTTGCGATCCGTCGATCGTTCGCACCGATGGCGTCTATTACATGTATTACGGCGGCCTCGCGAAGCGTGGCGCGCCGCTGCGTACCACGCAGATCGGAGTCGCGCGGAGCGACGATGGCTACTCGTGGACACGCCTCAATGGCGGCGCGCCGATTCTCACGACGGTGCGTGATTACAAGACCGTGAAGAATGGATATGGCGCCGGGCAGCCGAGCGCGATCTTCAAGGATGGCAAATTTTGGTTGCTCTACACCGACACCACCGGGCTCGGCGGCAACCAGGGCAATGGCGCGGGGCAGTACGTCTTGCGCTCGGCCGACCCGACCTTCCAAACCGGCGTCGAAGAGCTCACGGCAACGGGCTTTCTCCCGCGCACAGCCGCCAACCATACGGGCTACTCGCTGCTCGAGGCCTTCAGCGTGGACTGGCAATACGCCGACTCCATCGACGCGTTCGTGGTCGCGAGCCACCCGTCGAGCGGCTTGACGAAGGTCACGCTGTTCGACGGCACGACGCTGAAGGAGCTGCCAGGCTCGGCGATTCAGGCCGCCGGGCATTGGCGTGATGGTCCCGGAATCGTGTCACGCCCCGACAAGCACGCGCTCCCCGGGCCGAACGGATCATGCAACACCATCCCGTTCGACTTCATGACCGGGATGAGCACCGCCGCGGACTTCAAGGGACCTACGAACACGTGGGATCTCACGCACAGCGGTCTCGACCTCGTCGTCAACCGCGCGTGCGCCGATGTTCCGCTGCCGCGCGTTTACGAAGGCACGCGGGTCGCTGCGCCGGGACGTCCTCTCGCCGTGATCGCCGACGGGACTCGCGTTCAGTTCAAGCTCGCGCCGCCGGCATCACGACTCGCGCGCAGCGAGTACGCCGTGCCCGTCGCGGTCTACGACGCGATCCCGTACGGCGCGTCGATCTCGACTGGCAACGAGGTTCTCGGTGCGCCGGGACGACCGGCGGCGTTTCATCTCGACGGCAAGCACTTGTGGCCTACGAGCTGCCTCGAGATCGTGACCGACAACCAGTCGGCGATCACGACGACGACCGTGGCCGCATGGGACGCTATTCCGCGCGCGTCGACCCTCCGCTGTTTGAAGTAGAGCCGCACACGTGAACATGCGCGCGACCACCGGTCGCGCAAGTGTCCTTTTGACGCGAGTGCCCGCGCCACGCATCGTTCGAGAATGGGCTCTCGCCGACGTATTGCATGTTGTGTCTGGCTTCTCGCCGCTTGCGCATGCAACACCGACTTGCCCTCGGCCAGCACGTCGGAGGACGCGGCTCCACATGACTCCGACGCCGGCGCCGATCCCCTCGCCGACGGGGGCTCTGCGCCCGCCGACGCGGCGCCCGATTCCTTCGCTCCCGACAGCGGTAACGACGCGCCGTCGGGCGGCGAGCCCACCACGTTCATCAGCAAGCGTGGTGCGCTTCTCTTTGCCGACGACTTCAGCACGGGCTCGCTCGCGCCGAGCTGGTCGGTCATCGGCGGCACGTGGGACGTGGTGAACGGCAAGCTCGTTGGATCCTCGGCGCCGACCGAGCGCGACCCGAACGTCGGGCACATGGTGGCGACCGATCGCGCCATCGTGCAATTCACGTTCAGCTTCACCGGGAGTGGGCAGCCGGGAACGCGCCTCAATCACAAGGAGGTCGCCGACCCGCAGCACCTGCTCGCGGTTCGCATCGCGCCACCGAAGGTGACCCTGACCGAGCTGTCGGGCTGGTCGACGACGACGATGGCAACGCCCCTCGACAACGCGACCGCGCCGCTCGCGTCCGGCACCGTGTACACGGGCGTGCTCGAGGTCCTCGATCGCAAGGTCGCGTTCAGCATCGACGGCACGCTCGTCGTCTCTGGCTCGACCGTCGATCAGAGTGCGACGCCGAAGAACCACCTCATCCTCGCGGCCTACGGCGCCACGGTCTCCTACGATGACGTGAAGGTGTGGGCCGCGACGCCGCCCTGACGAGCGCGTTGCGTGGTCACGCCACGCATTCGGCCGCGACAGCGCGGATCTTTTCCATTGTGAACGGCTTCGCGATCGGGGTTCGCCCCACCGAGTCGAGGAAGGCGCGCGCAGCGGGCGTGAACGCGCCGCCCGTCATGAACACGACCTTGCTCGCCGCCTTCGGGCTGATCACCGCGAGGGACTGGTAGAACTCGATGCCCGACATGTTCGGCATCATGAGGTCGCAGAAGATGAGATCGTAGCCGGTGCCTGCGCGCAGCAGCGCAATCGCCTCGCGTCCGTCCGAGAGCATCGTGACGTCGTGCCGGTCGCGGAGGATTCGCGAGATCGAAAGCGCGACCGCGGGCTCGTCGTCGATCACGAGCACACGTCCGCGTCGCGCGCTTAGCGACGGAGGTGACACGGTTGCGCGCGTGGCTGTGGCGGCGCCGGCGCTAGGCGGCATGACGAGGCGGAACGCGGCGCCACCATGCGCGCCGCTCTCGGCGAGGAGCCGTCCGCCGAGACCAGCGACGATGCCGTGCGACGTCGAGAGGCCGAGACCCATGCCTCCGCCGATGGGCTTCGTCGTGAAGAACGGGTCGAAGACTCGGGGCAGCACGTCGGCCGGAATTCCCGGGCCGGTATCGCGCACCTCGGCGCAGGCGGAGCCGTCCGCTCCCGTCCATGTCGAGATGCAGATCTCGTTGTGGTCCGCGCGACCTTCCCCGATGGCCTGCGCGGCGTTCATCAACAGGTTCACGAACACCTGCACGAGCGGCCCCTCGGTCGCCGCCACGAGCGGTGTCTCGCCGAAGCTCACGCGAACCGAAGCCGAGTGCCGTACGGCGTTCGCCGTGAGCTTGACCGCGGTCTCGATGATGGTGCGAAGGTCACGCGGTGCGCGAAGCTCGTCGGTCGGGCGCGCCATGCTCTTGATGTCGACCACGAGCTGCGCGACGCGGGTCGCGCCGTCGCTCGCGTCACGCAGTGGCTCCTCGACCTGCGCAACCGCAGCAACGAGCTCCGCCATCTGTGCTGCGGTGTGCGGGCCGCTGCGCGCCTTTGCGAGCGCCTCGTTGAGCCAGTCCCGGGCGACCTCGACGTTGCTGAGCACGTACGCGAGCGGGTTGTTGATCTCGTGCGCCATACCGGCCGCGAGGGTGCCGACGCTCTCGAGGCGCTGCGCGTGCGTGAGACGCTCCTCGAGCTGCTTGTACGCCGTGATGTCCTCGTACACGCCGAGAACTCCGGAGACCTTTCCATCGCGTCCGCGCAGCGCCACCTTGCTCGTGCGTAGCCACATCGTCTGGCCATCGCGCTCCATCGGCTCGTCGTAGGCGAGCCTGCTGTTGCCCGACTCGACAACCCCCCGGTCGTCGGCGCGGTAGAGAGCGGCGCTTTCCTTCCAGGCAGCGTCGTCGTCCGTCTTTCCGATGACGTCCTCGGGATTCAAGAAACCCATGTCGTGAGCGAACGCGCGGTTGCACCCCATGTACACGGAGTCGCAGTCTTTCCAAAACACACGGAGCGGCACGGCATCGAGCACCGCGCGGAGCGCTTGGCGTGACTCGTAAAGCTCCGTCTCCGCTCGGCTGCGCGCGGTCACGTCCTGCGTGGTGCCAACCGAGCGCACGGGCGCGCCCTCGTCGTCGTAGATGGTCTGGCACCTCTCATGGAGGATCTTCACCGCGCCGGTGGCGCTCAGGGTCCGATGCTCGACGGTGTATGGGCCGTGCTGCGTGACGGAGTTGCGGAACGTGCGGTCGACGGTGGCGCGATCCTCGGGGTGGACGCGCGCGAGAAAGTCGTCGTAGGTCACCGCGCGTGACTTGTCGGGCGTCACCTCGAAAAGACGGTACGCCTCGTCCGACCAGGTGAGGACGTTCGTACGGAGATCGAGCTCCCAGCTCCCGACCGAGGCGACCGATTGGGCTTCGGCGAGGCGTGTGCGTTCGCGGTCGAGCTCGGCCACGAGGTCGCTCATTGCGATCGTCTGCGCACGCATCTGCCGCGCGGCTTGCGTTTGCGCGGTGACGTCGCGCGAGATGCCGACGACGCCGATCGGTTGGCTGTGATCATCGCGAAGCACGCGCGCGTTCGTCGCGAGCGTCACGATCGATCCATCGCTCCTCACGGCATCCGCCAGTGTGTCGGCAATGTCGGTACCCGAGCCGAGGTCCTTCGCGAACTGGGCGACAACGGCGTCACGCGAGCGGGCGTCGATGAAGTCCGCGAACGACCGGCCGATCATCTCCTCGAGCGTACGGCCGTACGTCGTCAGGCCGGCGCGGTTGACGAAAGTGATGAGGCCGGCCCCATCCGTGGACCAGATCACGTCCTGCGATGCGTCGACGAGCGTTCGGTAGACGCGCTCGCTCGCACGCAGCGCCGCCACTTCGGCGCGAAGCGCGTCCAGCTCGAGCCTCTCTTCGTCACTCGCCATTTCGGAGGCCCCCCAAAGGCCGTAGCCTTGATCAGACTACGGCCAGGGAGGCGCTAAAGTTAACGGGCCGATCGAAGCGCGGCCCGCCCGAGGCTAGCCGGGGTGCGCTAGGAGCGCGTGAGCCGAAAAGCCCCACAGCCCGAGCTGACGATCGTCCCTGCGTAGGTGGTGCCGGTCACGTCAACCGCGCCGTCCATGCCGACGGTATTCCAGCCGCGAGGTCGTGAGACCCACGCGCCGCGGTCGAGGACCGCACGGTGGGAGTCTGGCTCGAAGCGGCCGCTGAGATGAAACGACCCGGAAGTCTGCCCCGCGTAGTCGAAGTCGAAAAGCGCGTCCTCGATCTGGTTGCCCGTCACGGTGACGATCTTCAGCTCGACCTGGGTCACGCCTTGCGGGCAAGTGTATTCGCCAATCCAGACGCTACCCGCGGAGAACGGGTTGATCGGAGCACCGGGGCGAACGTCGGACCCGCCTGCGTCATCGACCATCGTCACGTCGTTGGCGTCCACCTCGAGGACGCGGCCGCCGCACGCCGGGACGCCGAACAAACCGAGGACGAGAATCTGCGCGAGGAGACGGCGGCCACGTCGGTTCATCTTGGGAAGATGGCCGTTGGTCGTGGCAACCGTCGCCTCGCTTGAAAACGCTTCCTTCGTCATGGAGCGCTCGTTAGCGAAGCGCGTGCCACGCGAAAATCGCATCCACATCAGGGTCGTTCCCAGACACTGTGACTTCCCAGCTACGGGCGGCCCACACCTCACTGCGCCGAGAACGCGAGCACGTCCGCGAAGCGGCGCGAGGCAAGCGCACCGAACAGCGCGTGGCGCGAGAGCTTTGCCTGCGTCGTAGCGGGGCTCGACAGACCACACAGGAAGCGCGCCGCCTGACGCGCATGACCGAGCGCGCGCGGGTGCGCCTTTCGCAGCGCGGTGAACGCTGCCGTGTCGAGCTCGCCCGACAGCGGTGGCGGCTGAGGAGCAGGCGCGAGCACTTGCGCGCGACCGTGCTTGCAGAACGAGCAGTGCCCACACGGCGCAGGAAGGCGCTCGCCGAAGTGGAGCGCGAGGATCGCGCTCTGGCATTCGTTTGCTGTCACGAGATCGAGCACCTGGCGCACGCGCGACATCTCGGCTTCTTCGCGCACGCTGAAGCGCCGCGCGATCTCGGCGACCAGACGCGGTGTCGCCTCCGGCGTCTCGACACGCACGAACCGATGACGCAGATCCGACGGGCGAATTTCGGCGAACCCCTTCTGCTCGAGGTACTCGAGCGCGCGCACGACGCGGTCGCGCGGCTGATCGAGCGCGGCCGCGGCCTGCGCCGGCTCGAACGCGTACCAGATGCGGCCCTTCTTCGCGATGCGCTCCGAGAATAGCTCCGCGAGAAAACGCGCGGGCTCGCCCTTGATTGAGGCGATGATTTCGTCGAGCGGCCGGTGCAGACGCGCTTCGTAGCCTGCGTACCGCGGCGTCGCCTGGCGCACGGCGCCCCCGAGCTCGAGGTACGTGAGCGCGGTGCGCAGCACGAGCGGCCTCAGGTCGTGGCGCGCGCCGAACGCGTGGAGGCCGACCTCGACCTCCGGCGCGGCGAGCACCTCGGCGACGACGCCACGCAGCGACTCTTCGGTCGGTGTGTCGCCGTACGCGAAGTTCTCGAGCACCGGCACGTCTTCGTCGCACGCAAAGAGCTCC
Source organism: uncultured Polyangiaceae bacterium (assembly GCA_964236615.1). Classification (GTDB taxonomy): domain Bacteria; phylum Myxococcota_A; class Polyangia; order Polyangiales; family Polyangiaceae; genus CAXSGV01. The sequence continues at coordinate 21,725 of CAXSGV010000003.1, read as the reverse complement.
ACGATCGAGTGCGCGTCGTCGCGGCCCGCGCGACCGATTTCTTGGCTGTAGCTCTCGAGGCTCTTGGGAAGGTTGTAGTGGTAGACGTAGCGCACGTTCGCCTTGTCGATGCCCATGCCGAAGGCGACGGTGGCGACGACGATCCCGCGATCGCTCTGCATCCAGTCGTCTTGCACCGCGGTGCGCTCCGCAGGCTCCATGCCTGCGTGGTACGCACGCGCCGGCAGCCCCGCCGCCGCGAGATCCTTTGCGATGCGCACGGCAGTCTTCTGCAGCGTCACGTAGACGATCGTTGGGCCCGGCGGTCGTGACCCGAGGCGCTCGAGCAGCAACGCGTCGCGGCCGGCCGCAGTGACCGGCGTCGCGCAGAGCTCGAGGTTCGATCGGTAGAAGCCAGTGACGATCGCGTGCTCCGCGCGGATCTCGAACGCGGCGCGAATGTCGGCCGTCACCGACGGCGTCGCGGTGGCCGTGAGCGCGAGCACGCGGCCCACCTTCAGAGCGCGCGCCGTCTCCGCGAGCTTGAGGTAATCGGGGCGGAAGTTGTGCCCCCACTCCGAGATGCAGTGCGCCTCGTCGATCGCGAAGAGGGCGATCGGGATCTCGCGGAGAAGAGCCACGAAGCGCTCGTTCGCGAAGCGCTCGGGCGCCACGTAGAGCAGCTTGGTCTCACCGCTGCGCAGCTGCCGCTGCGTCTCGAGCATCTCCTCGAACGACAGCGACGAGTCGAGACGCGCCGCGGCGATCCCGCGCGCGCGCAAGGAGTCGATCTGATCCTTCATGAGCGCGATGAGCGGCGACACCACGACGGTGAGCCCGTCGAGGAGCAGCGAGGTCAGCTGGTAGCAGAGCGATTTTCCGCCGCCCGTTGGGAACACCGCGAGCGCGCTTGCGCCCGAGAGCAGCGCCTCGATCACCTCGCGCTGACCCGAGCGAAGCTCACGGAAGCCAAAGCGCGCGAGGGCGCTGTCGATGTCGGAGGCGGGCGCGACCATGGCGGTCACCATACGCGAGCGTGCCGAGCCTCGCGGCGATCTACCGCGCCGAACCGCGTGCTCGGTTAGTGCGGTCGGTTGTGACTCAAGATCGTCGCCGTGATCATGGCGGCGAATCCGAGGATCAGGAAGAGCGTGATGAGCCATGCATTGCGGCGCTGGCGGCGTGAGCCATCGAGCTCCGGCGGGATCTCGAAGTTGCTCGCTTCGACGATCCGCTTGGGCGCGGGGGCCGTCGCGACGACGACCGGCGGCCACGCGTCGACCGCGCCGGCGCTCGGCGCGATCGACGCCTGAAACGGGTTCTTCTTCGCGGCGGGGGCAGGCTCGAGGACGACCGCAGGCAGCGGCGGCGGACCGACCGGAGCGGGCGCAGGCGACGCGGTCGGCATGGCAGCGGCGGGGATCGGCGGAGGAGCGGCCCTGGCTGCGGGGGCAGGCTTCGCGATCGGAAGCGGCGTGGGCGCGGGCGTCGGGAGGCGCGCGGGCGTCGGTGCCGGCGTCGGAATTCGCGCGGGTGTGGCGACGGGCGGAGGCGCAGGCGACGCGAGTGCCGCAGGCGATGAGGGTGCCGGCGCCGGCGCTGGCGCTGCAATCGCGGGGACTGCCGCGGCCGGAGGCATTCGCGGCGTCGCGAAGTCGTCGTTCCATCCGTCGTCGTCGGGGGGCACCGATGCCGGATGCGCCGTCGCGACGGCGGCCGGGGCGGCCACGGCAGGCGGTGCCGTGACGGCGGTACGCGGCGTCGCGGGCGCGCGTGGGGCCTTCGAGTGACTGACCGCGGGGCGCGGCGGGGCCTGGGAGAAACCGCCGACCAGCGTCTGCAGTGGCGCGCGAGGCGCTGTCCCCTTCGGTGCGGCAGGTGGCGGAGCGGGCTTCGCTGCGGGCGCAGCAGGGTCCTTCGACGCCGTCGCAGACGTCGCAGGTGCTGCCGTAGGTTTGCGAGGCGGCTGATTCAACTTCTGCAAGGTTTCCCGAACCGGCGTGGAAGTGCAAATACTAGGTGCTCCTGGGCGCATTCCGCCTGCTCTTCGAGGCGAGGCGCCTTGCCTCGAGCACATTGAGGCGGTAAGCCCGGCGAATGCTGCGTCTCCAAACCACGCTCGCCGCCTTGTTTCTCCCCGCGTTCGTGGCCGGTGGCTTCGCCGCCTGCAGCGCTTCTTCGGCGTCGATCGCCAACGACGACGGTGGCGCCGATGGCACCGCGGCGACGACCGATGGCGGCTCCGCGGACGACGGCAGCGTGATCATCGACGAGGACAGCGGCTCCGCGGCCGATGGGTCGAAGCCAGGCGACGGCGCCACCAAGGACAGCGGCGACGCAAAGGCGGACTCTGCGATCGTCGCCGACACGGGGAGCGATGCGGCGAAGGACTGTGGCGCGGCGCCAACGCTGCACCCGACCCCCTCGGCCGGTGTTTTCTGCCCTTTTCAAGCGAACGACGCGAGCGTGAGCTGCCCGACGACCCCGGGGGAGCACTGCTGCCTCTACCCGAAGACCGCGAACAAGCCCGCTACCTGCAACACGCTCGTTCAAGGCTGTGACTCCGAGATCGACGCAGGCGGCACCGACTTCGAGTGTGACGAACCAGCGGACTGCATCGGCGGTCAGGTTTGCTGCATGGACGGCAAAGCCCTCAAGGATCCTGCTTGCTACTACTTCGGCAGCCTCGTGCATCAGACCAAGTGCCGCGCCGCATGCAACACGGGCGAGCTCACCGTGTGCTCGGCGCAAGGGCAGTGCGCGACGGGCACCTGCACCCCGATGGATACAAAAGGCAAAGAGCTCGGCGTCTGCTTGCCCTGAAGGGCGAGTCGCCGAGCTCTCGCTCGTTTCGAGATGTGCTGCGCGATTAGTTCGTCGTCACCTTCGGGGCATTGGCGAAGTCGACGCCGCCGAGATCGCCGACGGTGACTGCGGTGCCGCCGTTGGGGTCGGGCTGCGCCGAAACGACGACCATGATGCCGCCCTTCATGTAGCCGCGACCACCGTCGAGATCCTTCGCGTCAACGAGACGGCCGTAACCGCGCTTCCGCATCTCGGTGTCGTAGTGAAGGAAGACCTCGTGCGGGTCTGCAGCGCTCGACTGGTAAACACGGACGCCGTACGGCGTGCCATCGAGACGCGCACTGAGCAGGCGAAGCGAGTTGCCCGGCGGGCGCGGCGCGAGATCGGAGTCGGTGCCCGCAACGTCCTCGGCACCCTTGGGGAACAGCGCGTCCAGCTTGAAGTGCTCTTCGGTCCAGGCGGTGAGGACCGTCGAGCCGCCGGCCTTGCCGTGGTTCTTGCGAACGTAGGCGTAGCGAACAGCGCCGAGGTGACCGAGGTCGCTCGTGCGCGCGAAGTCCAGACCGGCGAGGACGCCGTCCTTGTTCTGGTGCTCGGTCTTCGTGAGGCACATGACGACGCCTTCGTTGCCCGTCGCGCGGCGCATGAACGTGAGCGGGTTGGAGCCCTCGGGGAGAACGTTTTGCACGTTGCCCTTTTGCGCAGCGAGCTGACGCCAGAGATCGGCGCTCGCGCCCTGGTTCTGACGGCAGTGACTTTCGAAGCGGTCGAGGATGGTCGAGACGTCCTGGCTGCTCGAGGTGCTGCTCATCCAGATGGACTCGCCATTCAGGTTGATGCGGTGTGCGTCCTGAAGGAGGTCCTTCATCGCGTAGAGCTCGCGACCGACGCCGAACGCACCCTCGTCGAGCCGGCTCTGCGCCGACGAGTACGTCGCGCAGGTACCCGTGCCGAAGGCGACCGTGAGACCGAAAGCGAAGAGGCGAACCATGCCGCGACGGCGACGGCTCCTCTCGGGGTTGAAGGGCTTGAGCCGTTCCAGACGACGAGCTGCGAGGAGAAGAATGTGGAGCATGGTCTCGGTCTCTCCTCAGTTAATCGGAACGTCGTTGGGGACAATCGACCGGACTTGGTCGATCGCGTACTTGAAGAAGCCGAGGACGCCGTCGTAGGACTTCTCGTTGCAGAAGTAGAACGAGCGACCCTTGAGGGCCGCGTTCGCGGAGACGTAGCCGCTGTTCCAAATCCAGTTCGACGACGTCTCGCCGCTCGTGGTCCCGAACTTCTGCGTCGCCGTCGTGAGGTCGCTCGCCGCGGAGTTACCCTGTCCCGCGATGTTGTTCGGGTTATCGGCGCCGCTGCCGAGGTCCGGGATGTTGGGGCCCGAGCTACCACCAGCGATGCTGCCATTGCAGCCGCCCGAGGCGAAGCGGAAGAAGCTCTCGCGCGCCGTCTGCTGCGTCTCTAGCTTCTTCCAGCGTGCGCCGCCGGCGAACATGATGACGCCCCAGCAGGTGATGAGCACCGGGAGAACGACGACGGCCTCGACCATCGCCGCAGCGCGGCTCTTCTTGCGAAGCGTCGCTTTGCGCTTCGTACCCTTGGCACCCTTGCACACGTTCGCGTCTTTCACTTGCGGCTCCATGTCAGTGCACCAGGGTGGGGATGAAGCCGGCGGGATCGAGGGCCGCGCCCGCAGAGCTGACGCCACCGGTGATGGGACCCGATGCGCCCGTGAGGACCATGTTGATGACCGAGTTCGCGGCGAAGTCGCCTGCGGTCGGTGCCGTGTCGGTCGGAGCGATGAAGTCAGCCGCCGATTCGATTGCGTTTTCGATGCCGGCATTGAGCTGGTCGGCAATCGTGGTGCCGATGGCGGGGACCTTCACGCGGCGGAGGCGCGCCTGCCAACGAAGGCCGAACATCGCGTAGTCGTTGTCGCCGTTGCAAGCGTCGTCGCCCCAGGTTTCGCTGCAGTTGTAGAAGTACTCGGCCTGCGCGAAGTAGGTATTCGAGACGGAGGCCACCGGGGCCGCCGCACGACCGCGCGAGCCGATGGGGACAATCTTCGCCTTGTTGTCGTCATGGGTGCTCGGGACGAAGGCCCAGAGCTGGAGCTGCTCGCTGCCGTTTCCAACGCCGCCCTTCACGACCTCGAAGCCTTCTTTGTCGAAGGGTCCGCCACGGCCGCCGTCGCAGTAACGGCTGACGAGCGCGCCTTTGATGATGTCGTCGATGATGCCGATGATCTGCTTGAAGGGGAAATTCTGAATGAGCGAGCCCACCCCGGGGATGTTCCCGAGGACGCTGTCGTTGATCCAATCGAAGACGCCCTGGACGGCGTGGTCGCAGAGATCGCTGAACTCCTTCGTCTCGAGAGGGAGGCCCCCGATGCCACCCCCAGCGCCGGGCGCGGGGATCATCGAGGCGCCGATGACGAGCGCGGTCTCCTGGTACTGGTTGCCGGCGATGAAGCCAGCGGCGAAGGCGCCAGGCGGCGTGACGATGTTCTTCACGACGCGCTCGGCGCGGCCGAGGTTGGGAAGAATGGTGTCGAGCGCGTTGCCGTAGCTCTTGCGCGCCTCCCGCACCTTGTCGTGAATCGGCTTCACGATTCCGGAGATGGTGCAGAAGACTGCGTCGGACGAACCGCCGCTCGCAACGCCGCCCGCGAGCACGATCGTGTTGACCGACGGCGGGATGCCTGCCGCTTCGCAGCAGCTGCGGATGAAGTTGATCGAGACAGGGCCGACGACGCCGATGACTTCGTTGGTGTCGGCGACGCAGGACACGTTGCCGAGCTTGCCCGGCGTGCTGCCGACGATGTCGAGGATGGCGCCGAGGATGTCCTCGATGATGTTGATGATGAGCCAGAGCGCCGTGAGCACCAACATGATGATGTTGATGGCGGCAATGAAGTTCATGCCCTTGGCGTGAACGGCGGCTGCAGAGAACGCCGCCGAGTCAGCGGCTTCCTGAACCTTGTTCTTGTAGATGATCGCGTCGCCGAGGCCGATCACGTACCAGGTCGCGCCGATGAGGCCGATGCCCATGAACGTGCCCATGATCATGATCGCGCCGTTGTCGCTCTTGAAGAGCTCCTTGATTCGGGCGCGCATCGTCTGAATGAGAGACATGGGGGACTCCTTCGTAACGGCGCTCATTGGTAATCAGCTCCCTGCTTGGGAAGGGTCGCGCGGTCGGTCATCGGGAGAATGTTGCCGCCAGGGCACACGAAGCGACGGCCAAGCGGGACGTTGCACTTGAAAGCGACGACCGAGGTCGCCGTGACGTCGCCCGTCGGACCGCCCGGGTCGCTGACGGAGACGGTGCCAACGAGCATGCCGTTGTCGCCCCACTCGCCGAGACCCGCCTTGAACGCGTTCTGGATGTCACCGTCGGAGCCCTGCTGTACGCCACCCTGCATCGGGTTCGTCTCGCCGCCGCCCTTGATGACGATGCCGGCGCGCGCGGCTGCAATCGTCGCGTGCCGAACGAACATCTTCGCAGTCACCATCACGGCGACTTGGAAGAAGACGAAGAACGTCATCAGCAGCGGCATGATCGCCACCGCGAACTCGACGAGCACGGCACCGCGCTTGTTTCGAAACCCTCGATTCAAGCCGCTTCCCCCTCGGATGCTCGCCTTCATACAGACCTCCAGTGCAGCCATGACGTGACGACAGTTCCTACGAGGACGGCGGGGCCAAACGGAAACCTCGCACTGAGGTCCGCGACCAGCGTCTTTGCGTTCTCGTTGTTTTTCGACGAAGGACGAACCGCCAGGAGGGCGCTCGTCTTGATTGAGCTGAAAAGCCGGCCCTCGTAGGCAAGCCGCGCAGGGCCGACGAGGCCAGCGACGACGAACGAGTAGAACGCGACCTCGATACCGATGCGCGGGCCGAGCAGAGCGCCCATCGCAGTGAGAAGCTTCACGTCCCCGGCGCCCGCTGCACCCTTGACGAAGAGGAGCATCGGGACGAGGCCACATGCGAGCGCACCAAGGACCGAGCCGAGGAGCACGAGCCAACCGTTCTGAGACCAGCCTTCGACTTGAACGACACGACCGACGTGAATGATCGGCGCGGCGACGAGCACGCTATGGGTGAGCCAGTTCGGAATCTTCCCCTTCCGCCAATCGCTGAGAGCAGCGATGGCAGCGACGCAAGTCGCCATCGTGAGGAAGCCATGCATGTTCATGGGTGCTCTGGTTGGTCTCAGGGGAAAGGGAGGAGAACGCGCTGCCGCTGCGCGGTGTAGCTCTTGGTCAGCTCGACTCCGCCCAGGCCCACGCCAATGACCGTGGGAACAGCGACGAAGGCGACGATGAGCGCGTACTCGACCATGACGGCACCCATTCGTGCTCGCCTGACCGATCGCGGATTCTTGTCGAACAGCGCCATCTACCCGTCTCCTCTCGTGCGTCGCTTGGTCGCAGACCGACCACGTCAAGGGGGGCCACTACACATTCCGTTCCATTGAGAGTCGTTCGGTGACACTGGAATCTGTCCGCTCTCAATAAAAAAATCTAGTGTGATTACGCGTGTCCCACTTGTGGCACACGAGCAGGCATCCGACATGTCGGCTGGACGTGTGCTCGTCCATTGATGGATCGAAAAGGATCCAATTGGTGCGAGACTCGGAGGTCGTTGGGGGACCAAGAATGGGGTCGAAGAAGAAGCCACGCGCGGAGGCGAGGTCCTCCGAGCTTGCACCAGCCTCCCCCGCGCTCGCGGCGTCTACCGAGCTCGCGGCGTCTCCTGAGGTCGCGCTTGCACGGATCGCCGCCCCGCCAACCGAGCTTGGTCCCGAGGTGCGGCGCGCCATCGCGTACCTGCTTCGCGAGACGCGCTTGCGTTGGCTTGCGCCTCTCATCGCGTGGCTCGTTGCACCGAGCTTGCGTCGCGCGCGCGCCGCGTCGAGCGCGCAGCTCGACGGACGAACGAACTGGATCGCAGACGCGACCCTCGCTTTGCGGTTCCGCCAAAAGGAGTCCGTTCTCTCCGACAGTTGGTGTGTTGGCCTCTGCGCCGATCTCTCCGCCCGCACCGCGAGCGATCGCGGCGCGCTGCTGTTGACGAGCGCGTTCCACCTTCACGACTTCGTCGCGCAGGGCGGTCTCCCTCAAGAGTACGAGGGCACCTTCCCGCTCGACATGGATCAGTACCAGCGCCTGTTCTCGTTCGGCCTGCGTGCGGCGGAGGGCGATGTTCCCGCGCGCGCGAATGGACTCCACATCCTCGTCATTGCACGCGGTCGCTTCTATGCGCTCGATGTGCTCGATGCGAACGGCGCGCGGCGAACGCCGGAGTCGTGGCGCGACGCGCTCGACGCGATTGTCCTCGACAGCGAACGTGCGCGCGACGACGACGACGAGACCGAGGCGCCGCTGGGCGCAACCGCAGGCGATCGGCCGCAGTGGCGCGCCCTTGCGTCCTCGTTGATGGCGTCGAACTCCCAGACCATGGACGCGATCCAGAACGCCGTCTTCACGATGTGCCTCGACGTCGACGACACCTTCGATCTCCACGATCAAGATGCGTTCGGCCGTCACGCCTTCTCGCATGGCTTCAAGAACCGTTGGTACGATCACACGATCCAAATCATCGTCTCGGGCTCGGGCGACGCAGCCGTTCTCGGCTGCTTCCGCGCTGGCCTCGAGGGTCGCGTCGCCGGGCTCTTTTGCGTGTACCTCGCGAAGCAAGCGCTGGAGACCGTGGTCACGCCGCGCGTATCGGGCGCGAAGAAGGCGGGCG
>CAXSGV010000003.1:0-13175 GCA_964236615.1 uncultured Polyangiaceae bacterium | reverse complement strand
ATCGAGCGCCCCGACCTGGTCGAGCGGCTGAAGCTCGTCTCCGCGGCAGGGGTGTCGCAGATGGACGTGCGCAAGCGGCCCGTGACGGCCGCGGCCAAGGCCATCGCCACCACCGTGGCGGCGCGACTCACGACGATCGCCAGCGGTCGCTTTTGGGTTCCTGGTCTTTCGCTCGCAAGCTTCAAGCGCCTGGGCATCAAGCCCGACGCTGGCTTCCACCTCGCGCTCCACGTCGCGCTGCGCGATCCCGACGTCGTCGCCGCGCATGGCCGCGGCATGGTGCGCGAGATGATCGACATGCGCCGCTACCGCGGTGGCCACGTGCGCACGTTCATGCCGCCCACCGGTCCGGCCGAAGCCTTCCGGAAGGCATGGCTGCGGCGCGCGGGCGACGACGAGCTACGCGCGCTGGCCCTCGACGCGAGCCGCGCGCATGGTGAAGCGATCGTCGCCGAGAAAGAGCTACGCGACGAGTCGGGGCGCGACCTCGAGCTGATCTCGCTGCTCGCGCGTCGCACCACGGGATGGAGCAAGCTGCTCCTCTCGCTCGCGTTCGCCTACAGCTTGCGCGCGCCGAGGACGTTTCCGGTCGTGAGCTCCAACATCCGTTACGCAAACCTCTGCGAGTGGCATGGTCCGCTCGGCTACGTCGCGACCTCGAGCCTGCTGCAGGTCTACGTGATCCTCAGCGCGGGTCCCACGTTGCTGACGTTCCAGACGGGCGTCGGCCTCGAGGGCGTGCCCGACAAACTGATCCCCGCGATCCAAAAAGTGGGCGCGCGCCTCGGTGAGCTCGCCGCGTCGGCGCCCGCTTCGACGAGCGATCGCGCGACGGGCGCTCGCGAACAGGCGAAGCCGAAAGCGGACTAGGACTTCGGAGGCTCGCGAAGCGTCACGCCATATTCGCGCGAGACGTCGGTGCCCTTGTAGGGCGGGCTCTTGAACGTGAAGTACTGCGCGACGCACTTGGCCGTCGCGCCTTTGCCGGTGATGATCTCGATCGGATGGGTGCCGCCGAGGTGGCTGACGAGCACCATCAGACGGATGCTGCCGTGGGTTCCCATCTTCCCGTGTTCGTCCCTGCGGCCAGCGCAGTTGGCTTCGGCGCTCTTGCCGGCTGCCGCCAGTTTAGCGGTGATGATCTTCGTGGCGGTGGCGACGTCGACGACGTCGCCAGGCGCGGGGTCGGCGGGCTCTTCGCCATCGGCGGCTGCATCGCTCGCGACGGTGGCCCCCATGGCGATGGCCGCCAAGGCGAACATCTTCGTGATGAAGTGCATGTTGGAAGCATGGACGAAAACGGCCCGACTGTCATTCAGTCGGGCCGTGCGGATCTTGAGCTGAGGTGCTCCGAGGTGAGCCGTGAAGGCTCGGCGCTTACTGGGTCTCTTCGAACTCCGCGTCGATCACGCCGCCGTCCTTCTTGCCCTTGCCGCCGGGCGCCGCGTCGCCGCCATCGGGGGTTTCCGGACCGCCGTTCGCGTCGCCGTTGCCATCGCCCGGACCGCCGGGGCCCGCTGCGCCCTGGTACATGACGCTGGCGATGCGGTGCGCTTCCTTCTCGAGCTTCTCGAGCAGCTCCTTGATCTTGGCGTCGTCCTGCTTCTCGACGGCCTCGCGGCCTTCCTTGATCATGGTCTCGAACTGCGCGACGTCTTCCTTCGCCGCGATCTTCTCGCGGTTCTCGTTGATCGTCTTTTCGAGCGTGTAGCAAAGGTTGTCGAGCTTGTTGCGACGCTCGATCTGCTCGCGACGCTCCTTGTCCTCGGACTCGTGCTCCGCGGCCTCCTTGACCATCTTCTGGATCTCCGCCTCATTCAAGCCGGAGTTCGCTGTGACGGTGATCTTCTGATCTTTGCCGGTCGCCGTGTCCTTCGCGTGAACGGAGAGAATGCCGTTGGCGTCGATGTCGAACGCGACCTCGACCTTCGGCACGCCGCGCGGTGCGGGCATGATGCCGTCGAGGTGGAACTTCCCGAGCGTGCGGTTGTAGCGAGACTCGGTGCGCTCGCCCTGGAGGACGTGCACTTCGACGCTCGGCTGCGAATCCGTGGCGGTCGAGAAGACCTCCTTCTTCTGGGTCGGGATCGTCGTGTTGCGGGGGATCATCACCGTCATGACGCCGCCGAGGGTCTCGACACCCAGCGACAGCGGTGTGACGTCGAGGAGGACCATGTCCTTGACCTCGCCCGAGAGAACGCCGGCCTGGACCGCGGCGCCGATGGCGACGACCTCGTCCGGGTTCACGCCCTGATGGGGATCCTTGCCGAAGAACTTCTTCACGGTCTCCTTCACGACGGGGATGCGCGTCGAGCCACCGACGAGGATGACCTCGGCGATGTCCTTCGGGCTCTTCTTCGCGTCCTGCATCGCGCGCTTGACCGGCTCCATCGTGCGCTCGATGAGCGGCATCATCATCTGCTCGAGCTTCGAGCGTGAGAGGCGGATGTCCATGTGGACCGGGCCGCTCGATGCGACGGTGAGGAACGGCAAGTTGACGCTCGTCTCCTGCACGCTCGAGAGCTCGATCTTCGCCTTTTCGGCGCCTTCCTTCAGGCGCTGGAGGGCCATCTTGTCTTTGCTGACGTCGATGCCCGAGCTCTTCCTGAACTCGGCGATGAGCCAGTCGATGATCAGGTTGTCGATGTCGTCGCCGCCGAGGTGCGTGTCGCCGTTGGTCGAGATGACCTGAACGACGTTGTCGCCGACCTCGAGGATCGAGATGTCGAACGTGCCGCCGCCGAAGTCGTAGACCGCGATGATCTCGTCCGTCTTCTTGTCGAGGCCGTACGCGAGCGCGGCCGCGGTCGGCTCGTTCACGATGCGCTTCACTTCGAGACCGGCGATGCGGCCCGCGTCCTTCGTGGCCTGCCGCTGCGCGTCGTTGAAGTACGCGGGGACCGTGATGACCGCGTCGGTGACCTTCTCTCCGAGGTAGTCCTCGGCGGCCTTCTTCAACTTCATCAGGACCTTCGCGCTGACCTCTTGCGGCGAGGTGACCTTGCCGCGGATGTCGAGGCCGACGTCGCCGTTGGTCGCGCGCTGGATCTTGTAGGGGACCCGTTTCAGCTCCTCGGCGACTTCTTCGTAGCGCCGGCCGATGAAGCGCTTGGCGCTAAAGATCGTGTTCTCGGGATTCGTCACCGCTTGGCGCTTGGCGATCTGGCCAACGAGGACCTCGCCCTTGTCGTCCCATGCGACGACGCTCGGCGTGATGCGCGAGCCTTCTTCGTTGACGATGACCTTGGGCTCGCGCCCTTCCATGACGGCGACGACGCTGTTCGTCGTACCCAGGTCGATTCCGATGATCTTGCCCATCTTGGCCTTCTCCTCCGCCGGTTCGCTCGTTACCTAAAAGGCTTCACACGACTGGCTTCACACGACTGGCTTCACACGACTGCAATTCGGCGCTGGAGCTCAGGCGCCGCAACGAATTTGATTTGTGCTGCACAAGCTGCACGGGACGGCCGAGATTGGCGCCAACCCCGCAGCGGCTTTGTGAGGGGCAAGCTAATCACATGAGCGGCCGCGTCAACGGGCCGCTGCACCGTGCGGCATGATTCGTGGTGCGCGGTCGGATTCGCGACTTGCCCACCCGGATCGCGGGAGCATGGATTGCAGCCCTCGAGGGCCCCTGATAGAGTCGCGCTCGGTACCCATACAGCTTGATGCGTCGACCCAAAGAACCCGGCGGCCCGGGAGGCAACTACCCCCCTCCCCCCGATCTCCCATCCTTCACCGTCGAGGCCGACCGCCCCGTAGACGGCGAGGCCCACGACGCCGCCGTGCTCGAGCGGCACGTCGGCACGGGCCTCGTGCGTCACGACGCGCCCCTCCAGGAATCGTTGATCGACGCCGACGCGGCGAAGGTCGTGCGCCGCCTCGAGCGAAGCGGCTTCCAGGCCTACCTCGTCGGCGGTTGCGTTCGCGATCTCCTGCTCGGCGGCAAACCGAAGGACTTCGACATCGCCACGAGCGCGCGGCCCGAGGACGTTCGCGCCCTCTTCCGCAACTGCCGCGTGATCGGCCGGCGCTTCCGCCTCGCGCATATCTTGTTCGCGGGCGGCAAGGTGGTCGAGGTCGCGACCTACCGGAAGAACCCCGCGACCGAGCCCCCCGAAGAGGTCGACAGCTCGCTCCCCGAAGAGGACATCCTCATTCGCAGCGACAACGTGTTCGGCGAAGCGCACGAAGACGCTCTCCGACGCGACTTCACCATCAACGCGCTCTTTTACGATCTCGATCGTCGCCAGGTCCTCGACTGGTGCGGCGGCATGCAAGACATCAAGGACCGCACGATCCACACGATCGGCGATCCGGGCGTGCGCTTCCGCGAAGATCCGATCCGCATTCTCCGCGCAATCAAGTTTGCCGCGCGGCGTGATCTCGGCATCGACCCCGAGGTCTACGACGCGATGGTCGCCTACCGGGACGCGCTCGGAAAAGCGGCGCGCCCGCGTATCTTCGAAGAGATCCTGCGCCTCCTACGCGGCGGCGCGGCGCATCGCTCGATGTGGCTGCTCTGGGAGATCGGCGCGATGGCGCTGTTGATTCCCGAGCTAGCCGCGTTCCTCGATGACGACGAAGGCACCGGCGGCGGCGGCGAGCGCTTCTGGCGCAAGATGGACGCGATCGACCAGCGCACGAAGGAGCTCGGGCGTCCGCTCGACGACGTCGTGCTCTTCACGACGCTCCTCCGCGAGCCCCTCGAAGAAGCGTGCGAGGGCGCGGGCGACAAGGTCGAATCCGCGTACGAGTTCCTCGAGCCCATCATCGAGCGCATCGCGATGCCGCGCCGCATCGCCGATGCCATGCGCCGCATCGTCGCGATGCAACCGCGCCTCGCCAAAGGCTCGCTTGGTCGCCTCGGCAAGACCGAGCTCATCATGCCCGCGCTCGACGTCCTCGAGCTCGATCGCATGGCGCGCGGGATCTCGACGGCGCAAATCGACGAGATGCGCACGCAAGTCCCGCCGCCCGAGCCTGGTGCCGACCGCGGGCTGCCGCGCGCGGACGGACGGCGCGGCGATGGTGGGCGACGCGGTGGCGGACGCCGCGGCGGCGCGCGCCGGTAGCTCGGGCACGGGCGCGGGCTCGGGTCAGCGGAGAAGGGCGGCGAGCTCGGCGGGCGTGCTCACGGGCAGTGAGCACGTGCGGTTTTGGCAGACGTAGGCCGCTGGTGTTTCGGGGATGACTTTGCCTTCGGCGAGCGCGGCGCACGCGGCGCGTGAGGTCGCGTCCGTGGGATCGAGGCGCGCGAGGGTGCGGTTCGGGACGTAGGCGCGGAAGGCTTCCGTCACGAGCGCCTGCGTGCGTGCGTCGTCGGGCGCGCCGAGGATCAGGATGTCGACGCTGCCGCGGACGAGGCGATCGAACGTGCAGACCGTTTGGCCCATGCCGAAGCGGTTGTCGACGGCGGCGGGTGCGACGCGCTCGAGCTCCGTGGTGGCTGCAGTCGCGAGTGCTTCGTCGACCAGCACGCCGAGGCGGAGGAGCACCTCGCACGCGACCGAGACGCCGCTCGGGATGGCGTGGTCGAACGGATCTTTGGCGCGGTGGATGAGCGTCTCACCGTCGTCGGGGGTGAAGAAGAAGCCGCCGCTTTCGGGATCGCTGAAGTGACGCGTGATCGCGGTCGCGATCGCGATCGCTTTTACGACGTAAGAGGGATCGCCCGTGGCTTCGTAAAGATCGAGCGCCGCGCGTGCGACGAACGCGTGGTCGTCGAGGAAGCCGGGGCCCTTCACGACGTCGCCCTTCGCGTGGCGCGCGACGCGGCCGCCCGTGACGAGCGTGGCGTCGACGAACGCGTACGCCCTCCTCGCCAGATCGATCAGCGATGCGTCGTCGAGGAGCGCGCCCGCGTCGGCGAGCGAAGAGATCATCAGGCCGTTCCAACTGGCGAGGATCTTCTCGTCGCGGAAGGGTTTGATGCGCGTCTCGCGTGACGCAAGGAGCTTGGGCTTGGCGCGCGCGAGGGCGGCGCGCACCGTCGCGACGTCGAGGCCCATGTCGAGCGCCACCTCTTCGAGGGTGCGCGGCGTCGCGAGCACGGTCTTGCCGGTGTGCTCGAAGTTGCCCTCGGGCCCGACGTCGAACACCTGCACGGCGACGCGGGCGGCTTCGTCGTCGGTACCGAGGACCTCGCGTATCTCGTCCTCCGACCACACGAAGAATTTTCCTTCTTCGCCTTCGCTGTCGGCATCTTGCGTCGCATAGAAGCCGCCGCCGCCATCCGTCATCTCGCGGCGAACGTAGTCAGCGAGCGCGCGCGCGGTGGTCGCGAACGCCTCGTCGCCGAAGACGCGGTAGCCGTCGGCGTAGCTCCGGAGGAGGAGCGAGCTGTCGTAGAGCATCTTCTCGAAGTGCAGGACCAGCCACTTCTCGTCGGTCGAGTAGCGATGAAACCCGCCACCGAGCTGATCGTGGATGCCGCCTGCGGCCATCGACGCGAGCGCCTTCTTCACGCGCTCCTTCGCGACGTCGTCACGCTCGAGCACGCCGCGGCGGAGCAACACGTCGAGTGCCATCGTGTTCGGAAATTTAGGGCGCGAGCCAATGCCGCCATGCACGTCGTCGAAGCGCGACGACAGCTTGGCCGAAGCATGCGCGAGGAGATCGGGGCCGAGCATGTACGGGTCGGTCGCGCGCTTCTTGTCCGTCGCCGTCACGCCGGCAATCGCTTGCGTGAGCTCGGCAGCCTGCTCGTCGATCTCGCCCCGGCGCGTGCGGTACGCCTCCGCGATCGCGCCGAGCAGCTGGCCGAAGCCCGGCATGCCGTAGCGCGGCGTCGGCGGGAAATAGGTACCGCCGAAGAAGGGCTTCTGATCGGGCGTGAGGAACACCGTCAGCGGCCACCCACCGCTTCGGCCCATCAGCTGCACAACGAGCTGGTAAATCTGGTCGAGGTCAGGTCGCTCTTCGCGGTCGACCTTCACGTTCACGAAGAGCTCGTTCATGGTCTTCGCGATGGCTTCGTCCTCGAAGCTCTCGCGCTCCATGACGTGGCACCAGTGGCACGCGGAGTAGCCGATGCTGAGAAGGATCGGCTTGTCGTCCTTCTTCGCCGCTGCCAACGCTTCGGGGCCCCACGCGTACCAGTCGACGGGGTTCTTCGCGTGCTGCTGCAGGTAGGGCGAGGCTTCGGACCCGAGTCGATTCGTTCTCGCGCCCGTCATTCCACGGACGTTAACACGCGCGCGACCGCGCTCGGCTGCATGGACGCGGCAAGCACGGTTCCGTAGATCCAGTGCGCGACGATCATCGCGAGCGGACGTCCGGGTCGATCGTGCTTCGGCATCGGCATGAGCCCCAGCGCAGGCATCACGCCGAGGTAGCCGGCGGCCCACACCATCGTGCCGAAGACGGCACCGGCGACCGGCAGTGGGAGCACCCGGCGGATCTGTGGAGCGAGCGTTCCGAAGACGCCACCCGCACCCATCCCGATGCCGAAGTGCCCCACCGTGGCGAGGACGTTTTGCTTCGTCTTCGACGGGAACAGATCACCGGTGAGGCGGCCCATGAAGCGTCCGAGCTTTCGTGGAGGCGGCTCGCCCAGCACTTTCTTCGTGGCGAGCATGAAGGCGCTCATCGCCACCGTGGCGACTGCGCCACCGACCATTCCGCGGAGGAGGTGTCTCATGGCGCTTGCTTGGAGCAATCGGCGCGCCACGCCACAAACGTTGTAGGCAGCGTTCGGAAAGCTCAGAATCGAGAGAATGACGAAGAAGGAGGACGCCGAGGACGCGGTCCGCGTTGCCCGCAAGACGCTGCTCGAGGGTGTCGGCGCCGAGATCGCAGCGAGCTTTCCCGGCACCACACGCCTCGGCGGTCAGATCGTCGCAGCGCTCTACCTCGCCGACGGACCCCGTTCGATGGACGAGCTGAGCGTCGAGCTCGGTCGCTCCAAGAGCAACATCTTCGCGAACCTCCGCGGGCTCGAAGCGGCAGGGATCGTCGATCGCCAACGCAGCGCAGGCCAGCGCTCCGACGCCTACGCGCTGCGCGGAAAATACCCCGACGTCGTCATCGGCGCATACCTCGCGCGATTACGGCGCGTCGTCGCCGACAAGCGCGCGCTGTCGCAGCGAGCGCTTTCGATCCTCGGCGATGCCAAGGGCGCAGAAGCCGACGCGTTGCGCGACCGACTCCACGAGCTCGCGCGAAAGTACGATCGCTTCGGCGAGCTCTTTCAGATCGTGTTGCCGGGGATCGATGGGCCCTTCGATCTCGAAGCGCTCCTCGATGCCGTTCCGCTGTCGCTCATCAAGACGCTCGCCGCGATCGCCAAGCGCACGATGGGCTTGGCGCAAACGGTCAAGCGGCGGTGAGCTAGGCGGCCGTGATCTCGACCCTCAAAAGCTTGCGACCGATGAACAGGTAGTCGCCGTGCGTGAGCTCGCGCTCGGCCTTGAGGCGGATGTACGAGCCGTTGCGGCTGTTGAGATCGGTGAGTGACAGCTTGCCGCTGCTCTCCTCGAGCTTGCAGTGCGACGCGCTCATGTAGAGGTCGGTCGGGAAGTTCAGATCGCCGCCTTCGCGCCCGATTTGCAGACCGTTGTTACGCGCGCAGACCGTCATGCCCGGCGCGCCGCCGTGGAGGATCTGCGTGATGCGGAACGGGCTCTGGTGCTTCGGCGAAGAGTAGAAGTACGTGCCGTCTTGCGCGGGGCCGTCGGCCTGCTTCGGCGTCGCGTCGACGCGAAAGAGCTGCTCGCCGGCGAGGAAGTGATCGCCGACCGCGATGTCGACGGTGCCGCGCACGCGGAGGAACACGCCGTTGAGCGAGCCTTCGTCGCGCACGACGAGCTTGCCGCCGCGGTAGAAGAGGTTGGCGTGCTTGGGCGACACGAACGGATCGTCCGGGAACACGAGCTGGCCGTTGCGACCGACGATGTGTTGCTCGGCGTTGAGCTGGTAGCTGAGACCCTCGACGCCTTCGCCGCGGATCAGAATCAGCTTCGCTTTGCCGGGCACCTGGAGCTGCCCGAAGAACTGCGTGCGCGCGGCGAGAATCTCCGGCGGGACGGCGGCGCCGCAGCGGCCGCAGAACTTGTGACCCATCGGGACCTGCGTCGTGCACGACCTGCAGATGAAGTTCTTCGCCTGATCCATGAGCTCCTCCAGAGACATCCCCGTCGCGACGCCGGATGCGGCGGCGCGCGGGTCATTACCTGCCTTGTGCGGCGCAGGTTCCACTTCGTGAGCCGGCGGCGCGGACTTCATGCGCGCAGAGGCTCGGTTATCGAATGCTCCGGAGCTCGCGACCGCGGACTGCTGGTTCGGCGTGCTGACCCGAGGGACGCCGAGGCGCATGTTACCGGAGGAGTAGCGGCGTGGCTGGAGACGATCCTCGAAGACCGAGGACAACGGCGCGGGCGAGCTGGCCGGGCTGGCCGAGCTCGCCGGTCCCTGGCCGCCTTGGGGGACGTCGCGGCTCGTGGCGGGGCCATCGCCGCTGTCGGGCGGAGCGTCGTTGTCGCCACGCGCCGCCGTGCCCGCTGCGGCGTTGCGCGCGAGGGGGCGGACCAGCGCAAGGTCGTTGCCACACGACGGACACGTTGCCGTCTTCATGGGGCTGTACCAATCGCAGGCCCCGCAGACGATCCCGATCTGGAGCTCCATGGAACGCGGCGGAGCCTACCAGAGTACCGTGAAGCGCCGCTTCGAATCTCCCGCGCCCGTCGTTCCCCAGAGGCGGTAGACGATGTGCTGGCACGTCGCGAGGTTGATCTGCCCGTAGTCGCGCGAATCGAGGTGCAGGTGCACGTTGTCGCTCATCAAATAGATGCGATTGGGCTCGACCCGCACGGTCATGTCCTTCTCGAGCTGCTCGACACCGCGGTAAAACTCGAGCGTCAGACCGGCGAACTCGCGGCGTGAGCACTGAAGCTCGACGTCTTCCTGCGTGGCGGGGTTCTTCACGGTGACGCGCGGCTGGTCGCAAACGCCGACCGTCGAGATCGCGCGGTGGTTGACCGAGAGGGTCTCGCCCCGCAGCTCGAGCTCGTCGTTCGGCTGGCCAACGATGCGCGCGACGACATAGCGACCCGGGTTCTCCGGGTCGAGACAGCGCACGAGGTTGCCCCAGCCCGGCGTGCCGCGTCGGGAGACGAGGACGACGTCGCCGTCGAGCAGCGTGGGCTGCACCGAGATGGTCATCTGCGGATCGTCGGACGGAACGGTCCAGACGTCGAAGAAGACGAGATAGAGAAAGAGGCCAATGGTCGCGATGATCCCACCGGTCCACAAAAGGAACTTCAGGTAGGAGCGCATCGCGGTGAGCCTATTTTAGCGGGTGCCGGGGCGGAGTGACAAATCGGTCGCGGACCTTTCGAGCACGGGGAGCTCGAATCCGGTGACCGCACCCCGTTTGTCCTCGCGGTTGATGGCGAAGCTCGAGCCGCCATGGGCCTCCACGATTCGTCGCACGAGGGCGAGCCCAAGGCCGGTTCCTGCGCCGTGCGCGCGCGACGCATCGCCTCGAACGAAGGGCTCGAAGACGCGCGGCAAGAGCTCTTCGGCGAAGCCTGGACCCTCGTCGCGAACCTCGACACGGACCGAAGCGCCCTGGTCGAGCACGTGGACCACGAGCGGGACGTCGTCGGGGTGACCGTGCGCGCGCGCGTTGCCGAGCAGGTTGTGGAGCGCGCGACCGAGCAGCGCGCCATCGATCGCGACCGAGATCGCGGCGTCGTCGGCGATCGCGTCCTTCGAGATCGCGGCGTCCTCCGAGGCAGCCACGAGCTCGACCTCGCCACCCTCGGCAGCAAGGCGGCGACGGAGCCACGGCAAGAGCAGCGTAGGCGCGCGGTGGAGATCGGTGAGGCCTGCGCGCGCGACCGCCAGAAGATCTTCGAGAATGGTGTCGACGTCCGCAAGCTGTCGCTCGACGTCGTCGAGTGGTGCGCCCACGCGCGTGTCGGCGGTCGCGCGCTCGCGGGCGATCTCGAGTGCGACGCGCGCACGCCCGAGCGGCGACCGGATCTCGTGACTGATTGCGCCGAGGAGCTCCCGTTGATCCCGTACCGTGACCTCGACGCGGTTCGCCATCGTGTCGAAGGCGTGCGCAACCTGCTGCACCTCGGCGGAGCCGCCGCGCGCTGGATCGATCTTCGCGCGCGCGCCCAGCTCACCACGGCCGAAACGATCCGCGGCTTCGGCCACCACTTCGAGAGGTCGCGCGAGATCCTTCGAGACGCGCTGGGCTGCGATCGCAAGAACGATCCCGCCAACGCCGAGCGCGGCCACGAGACGCCACCACGGCTGGTGCGCGCCGCTCGCGTCGAACTGGACCGCGCCGACGAGCGCGCCGTCTTTCGCAATCGGAATGAACGCGCCTTCGTCGGGATCGAACGTGAGCACGCCGTTCGCGCGACGGCCGGCACGCTGGACGCTGCGGGGAAGCGCGTCGGGATCGCGAAGGAGCCTGAAGTCGAACCCGGTGACCTCGCGCATCTCGGCGACGTACGCGTCGCATGCGCCACGATCGTCCCACATGCGTGACAGGCGCGCGGCCAGCGTGCGCGCCACGACCTGCCGCGGTGTGCCCTGCGCGTCGCCCTCCGGACGCGTGAGTACGACGCTGAGCGTGCTCGACGCCGCCGCGAGGACGATCGCCGCGAGGAACCAGATGAAGAGTCGCGTCTTGAGTCGGGGCGCGGCCATGCTCAGTCGCCGTCGCGCGGCTTGCCGGGATGAGCGAGCGCCGGACGAACCAGCGCATAGCCGACGCCGCGCACCGTCTTGATGCGCTTCGGAGCGCGTGGATCCTTTTCGAGCTTCTGACGAAGGTGACTCACGTGAACGTCGAGCGAGCGATCGACAGTCGGATCGTATTTGTCGCCGGTCACGAGCGTCGCGAGCTCCTCGCGCGGAACGGTCTCGCCTGCGCGCCGCGCGAGCGCGACGAGAAGCCGCAGCTCGAACGCCGTGAGCGCGACCTCTTCACCCGCAAGCGTCACGCGATGCGCGGGCACGTCGATCACGAGATCGCCTATGGTCATCTCGTCGCTCGTCGCCGCAACGGTGCCGGGACGCGTGCGCCGCAAGACGGCGCGAATGCGAGCGAGGAGCTCACGCGGGTTGTACGGCTTCGGCACGTAGTCGTCGGCGCCGAGCTCGAGCCCCACGATGCGGTCGGCGTCGTCACCGCGTGCGGTGAGCATGATGATCGGCACGTCGTTCTTGCGGCGAAGCGCGCGGCAGACCTCGAAGCCGTCTTTGCCCGGCAGCATCACGTCGAGCAGCACGACGTCGATGTCGCCTTCCTGGACGCGCGCGAGCCCTGCGTCGCCGTCGGCCGCGTGCGCGAGCTCGACGTCGTGCGGCGTGAAGTACTCACGAAGTAGCCGCGCCAGCTCGTGATCGTCGTCGATGAGGAGAACGCGCACGGTGTTCCCAGACTCTACTCTACGCTCTGCGCGCGAGACCTGGAGCGCTCGGCGCGGGGGGGGTGGAAACACGCGAGCTGGGAGGATCGCGGGTGGGACGTGAGTCGCGAGGCTCGCATTGAGCTCGCAGGGCGTACCCGATCGTCCTGCATCGCGTCGCTGCGCTCGCGCGAACCCTTTACCTCTCGAGCGGCAGCGAGATCGCGAGCCCTACGTCGACGCGCTCATTCGTCGACGCTGACGTCGACTTCTTCGGCTTCGCTCTTCTTCACGGCTTCGGTGATGGTGTACGTCTCGCGCGCGCCGAGCAGCCCGAATTGGACGCCCATGCCGCCGTTGCGCGTCCAGCGGATCACGCCGGGAAGCGCGAACAGGGTCTTTTCGCCCGGAAGCGTGATGTAGATGACGACCTCCGCGCCGAAGCTCGGTGGCGTCGTCGTCTCGATGAACATGCCGCCGAGCGAGATGTCATGGGCCTTACCGAGTCGTCGAGAAGCGTCGCCTTTGATGAGTGAGATGTTATGGGTTTTATTGAGTTGTTGAGAAGCGTCGCCTTTGATGGCAAACTCGACATCGGCATCGATGGGGGCACGCGGGGTACGTCGAAGCTCCACTCGCTGATGCTACCATCGCCGCGTGGCGTGGCGTTCTCCTTTCACCAGGTTGCGCGCTGGCAGCACGCCCTCTTCGTCCGCGGCTCTCGCGTTCGTGCCCGTCGCGGTGGGCGGGCTGCTGTTCGCGTTGATGGTGCCGCGCGCAACCACCCCGGACGCCGTGCCGCTG
>CAXSGV010000002.1:37422-43730 GCA_964236615.1 uncultured Polyangiaceae bacterium | reverse complement strand
GTAGTTCTGGAAGACCATGGCGATGTCGCGGTCGGTGGGGTCGACGTCGTTGATGACGCGGTCACCAATGCGGAGCGTGCCGGAGGTGATCTCCTCGAGGCCGGCGATCATGCGCAGCGCCGTGGATTTCCCGCAGCCGGAAGGCCCGACGAGAACGAGGAACTCCTTGTCGGCGACGTCGAGCGAGAGCCCCTTCACGACGGGTGGACCGTCGCCGTAGGCCTTCACCACTTTCTCGAACGAGACACTCGCCATGCGGGAGCGCGGGGACTAACGCCGCTTCATCTCGCCGACGTCGACGCGGCCGTACACGTACGTCAGCTCGCGCACGAAGATGCCCTGGAGATCGAGGCCGCGCATGCGCAGGTGACGGCCATCGCCGAAGAGCACGACCTCGGCGAACTCGTGACCCGAGTCGACCTCGGCAAGCGCGACGCTCGCGCTGCCGGCTGCCCCCGCGCGCGCGACGAGCAGACCACAGCGCGCGCCCTTCTTCGCGGACTCTGCGTCGGGCGGATGCGCGCAGCCTGACGTGATGACGAGCTCTTCGTTCGCGACCGGGTGCCAGGTGTACGTGAGGATCGGAACGAACTCGCCCGCGCCGTCACTCCCCCAACGCTTGGTTGCGAGCGGCACGATGTCGGCCGCGGCCTCCTTCGGCTTCATGCTGCGCTCGAGCGGCGTGACCGGGCGAACTGCGAGATCGTTCTCGCTCGCGTTGCGTGTACCCGCGCAGCAGCGAAAGCCCATCGTTGCGCCATTCTTGGAGACGTTGCGACCGATCGCGTTCGCGCAGCGACCCACGAGCTCGCCCGCCTTGGCGTTGCCACCACGGAGCACACCGAGCTCGGACTTCGAGCCGCGCCGCCATGGGCTATCGGTCCACTCCCAGATCCCGCCGTGCATGTCCTTCACGCCAAACGCGCTCTTGCACGCGACGCGCTCGCCAGTCGGACGGCGCGCGCTCTCTTCGATCGAGACGCCAGTGCCGCAGCTCGATGAACGGTAAACCTCACCGTATTCGTAGGTGGCGTTGTCGGGCCCTTTGCATGCGCGCTCCCACTCGAACTCGGTGCAGAGCCGCTTGCCTTTGCCCTCGCAAAGATGCGCCGCATCCTCACGTGTGACGTTCGAGGTCGGAATCGCGCCGGCCTCGTTCGGGTAGGGCAGGAGATCGATGTAATATCCACCCATCGTGATCTCGGTGCCGGGTAGCTCCTCTTCCGCAATCCGCGGTGTCCGATCGAGCGCCGTCCCCGCCCGGAGCGTCCCTGCCGGAATCCAAGCCATTCCCGCGCGCGCGACCCCCGCCTCGGGACTGACGCCAGCGCCACGCGCCACGGACGACGACGAAGCCGACGCCTTGGTCACGTGGTCGGCGGTCGCCGTGGACTTGCCGCACCCCGCGACGATGATGCACGCCGCCCCGAGCCCGAGCCCCGCCGCGACCGCCTTGCGTCCCCCCAGTGACATCACGGCGCTAGTCGCCCTTCTCGCTCGCATCACGAAGCCCCAGCTCCTTCATCTTGAGCTGCAACCCCTTCCGCGAAATCTTCAGCAAGCGTGCCGCGTGCGTCACGTTCCCGCCCGTCTGCGTGAGCGCGCGCCCGACGAGCTCGCGCTCGAGTCGGCTCATCGCGACCTTCACATGCTCCTTGAGGCCGCCCTCGCTCGAGAGCGCCGCTTGCAGCTCGGCCTCGGTGGGAGGCGGCGTGGTGAGCCCCGACGATCCGCGAAGCTCGGGAGGAAGATCCATCACGCGGAGCTTCTGCGCATCGCAGAACAAGACGGCGCGCTCGACGACGTTCTCGAGCTCGCGAATGTTGCCCGGCCATCCGTAAGCGGACAGCAGATCGAGCGCTTCGGGATCCGCACCCGTGACGTGCTTCTTCAGCCGCTCGTTGAACTTGGTGAGAAAGTGCTCGACCAGGACCGGGATGTCGTCGGCGCGCTCGCGCAGCGCAGGCAGACGGATCGGTACGACGTTGAGTCGATAGAAGAGGTCATCGCGGAAGCTGCCGGAGGCGATCAGCTTCTTGAGATCGCGGTTGGTGGCTGCGACGAGGCGCACGTCGACATGGATGGTCTTGATGCCGCCGACGCGCTCGAACTCGCTCTCTTGTAGCGCGCGCAGGAGCTTCACCTGCATCTCGACCGGGATCTCACCGATCTCGTCGAGGAAGAGCGTCCCGCCGTTGGCGAGCTCGAAGCGACCCGGTTTGCTCGTGACGGCGCCGGTGAACGCGCCGCGCTCGTAGCCGAAGAGCTCGCTCTCGATCAGCTCCTTCGGAATGGCCGCGCAGTTCACCTTGATGAACGGCTTGTCGCGACGTGACGAGTGCGCATGCAGCGCGCGCGCAACGAGCTCTTTGCCGGTCCCGCTCTCGCCCGTGATGAGCACGGTCGTCGGAGTGTCGGCGACGCGCTCGAGCACGCCGTAGAGCTCGGTGAGCGTGTTGCCGCCGATGATGCCGAAGCGCGCGCCGTCGGTGCCGCGCGTGGGCGAAGCCTCTTCCCCTGCGAGCTGCCGGGTCTTGAGCGCCTTGGCGACGATCTGGCGGACTTCGTCCTTGTCGAACGGCTTGGTGAGGTAGTCGAACGCGCCGAGCTTGAGCGCCTCGACCGCCGTGTCGACGGTGCCATGCGCGGTGATCATCACGATCGGCAGATCGGGATCTTCGCGCAGCGCCTCCCGCAAAAGCGTCATGCCGTCGACCTTCGGCATCTTGAGGTCGGTGACGACCAGATCGATGTGGTGCTCCTTCAGGATGAGGAGCCCCTGCTCGCCATCTTCCGCCGTCATCACGTCGTAGCCGTCGCGCGACAGCTGTGCTGACAGGATCTTCCGCAGGTTCGGCTCGTCGTCGACGATGAGGACCTGCTTTTTCTCCGGGATCATGGCGAGCGGGAGTGTACCCGAATCAGGAGAGCGAGGCTTCGTAGAGCTTCGCGAGGTCGTCCCGGGTGGTCGGCCGGGGGTTCAACGTGTGGCAGGCGTCTTGAATCGCCTTGTCGGCGAGCTTCGCGATGTCGGCCTTGGTGATCCCTTCGGCGGCCAGGCCGTCTGGCAGACCGAGCTCCTTGCGGAGCGCGCGGAGCGCGTCGGACAGTGACTTCGCGTCGGGTCCGAGGATGCTCTTGATTCGGGCAATACGCGTCCCAGCGACCGACTCATTGAAGTCGACGACGGCAGGAAGACAAAGCGCGTTGGCGAGACCGTGATGGAGGTTCTTCTCGCTTGAGAGCGGGTGCGCGAGCGAGTGGCACGCGCCGAGCCCCTTCTGGAACGCGACCGCCCCCATCATGGCCGCCTTCATCATGCCGCCGGGCGCTTCGATGTCGTTTCCGTCCTTCACGGCGCGAACGAGGTACTTCGCGACGAGCTCGAGGCCTTCGAGCGCAATGCCGTCCGCCATCGGGTGATCGCCGAGCGAGCAGTACGCTTCCACGCAGTGGGTGAGGGCGTCGAAGCCGGTTGCGGCGGTCACGCGCGGCGGCATCGTCTTCGTGAGCTCGGGATCGAGGATGGCCGCCTTGGCCAGAAGGTGCGGGCTGAAGATGACCGTCTTCCGCCCGGTCGCGGCCAGCGTGACGACGCCGGAGCGTCCGACCTCGCTGCCGGTGCCCGCGGTCGTGGGCACCGTGATGATCGGCGGCACGTTCGAGGTGATGAACTGATCGCCACCGGTCGCGTCGTCGTAGTCGGCGAGCGGACGATCGTGCGTCGTCTTGAGGGCGATCAGCTTGCCCGCGTCGAGCGGTGAGCCGCCGCCGACCGCGATCACGATGTCCGCCTTGTGGGCCTGGTAGGCCGCCACGCCATCGACGATGTTCTTCTCGACGGGGTTCGGATCGACGGCGTCGAACACCAGGGTTGCGATACCTTTGCCCTCGAGGACCGCCTTCACCTTTTCGGCGATGCCGGCCTTGACGACCCCGGCGTCGCACACGACGAGGGCACGCTTGGCTCCGACGCGCTTCACGTGATCGGGGAGGACCGAGAGCGCGCCCGCCCCGAAGACGATGGTGGTCGGAAAAGCCCAGGTAACGAGGTTGCCCATAGGCCCCGTGCGTAGCATGGCTGCTCGCCGAAATCAGGGGTGCACGCCTTGTGGAAGCGGTAGCGGCGCCTTATCTCTAAGTGTCGCCCACTATCGGGCGCGACCCGCGAGCCCAGCCTTCGAGAGGCGCGTGCCCGCGGGTTTCCCTTCACCCCGAGAAGCAACGACGTGAATACGAGCCCTGCACGGGTTTCGGGGACTGCCCCCGACGCCGTGGATTCCTATTTTGGACGGCTGACGAAGATCCCGCTCCTCACGCGTGAGGACGAGGTCCTCGTCGCGCGTCGCATCGAGACGGCCGAGAGCCGCGTTCTCGCAGCGATCGTGTGCTCGCCACACGGCCTCGCCGCGCTGACCCAGCTTCTCGAGGACGTCGGGACCGCGAAGGTTCTGCTACGCGATTTCTCGCGTCACGAGCGCGAGGGGCAGGTCGAGAACGAGGCGTCCCGCGACGAGCTGATGGAGGCTCTCGCGCCCGTCTTCAAGCTGACGCGCCGTCGGAGCTTCGTTCCGTCCAAGGCGCTCGTGCGCGCGCGAAGCCAGGCGCTCACCACCCTGACGGAGCTGCGTCTCACGCGTCCGTCGATCGATCGCCTCGTCGAAGACACGCGCGCGCACGTCGAAGAGGCGTGCGGTCATCGCAAGGTGAAGGGCGCCGACGCCGAGCTTCTTCGCGAGCTCGCCGCGGGTCTCCGCGCCGCCGACGCAGCGAAGGCCGAGCTCGTTCGCGCGAACCTCCGTCTCGTCATCGCGATCGCAAAGCACTACCGCACGCGCGCAGCGCACGCGCTCACGCTCCTCGATCTCACGCAGGAGGGGAACCTTGGGCTCATGCGCGCGGTCGACAAGTTCGACTACCGACGTGGCTTCAAGTTCAGCACGTACGCCTCGTGGTGGATTCGTCAGTCGGTCGCGCGCGCCATCGCCGATCAGGGGCAGATGATCCGCACGCCGGTCCACATGGTCGACACGCGCAGGCAGCTCGCGCGCGTGCGTCGTTCGCTCGAGCAAGCGCTCGGCCGCGATCCGACGGACGAAGAGGTCGCCCAGAGCTCGGGCGTTGCGGTGGGCAAAGTGACGCTCGCGCGTCGCTCGAGCGCCGTGCCCGTGAGCCTCGACGCTCCGGTGACGGCCGATGGTGAAACGCCACTCGGGCACCTCGTGCCGGACGCGTCCGCCGTCGACGCCTTCGACGCGCTCGCCACCAGCCGCCTCGTCGAGGCCACGCGTGCGGTCCTTGCCGGCCTCTCCGAAAAGGAAGCGAAGGTGCTTCGCCTCCGCTTCGGCATCGACGGCAACACGCCCCACACGCTGGAAGAGATCGGCGTCACGTTCGGCGTCACGCGCGAGCGCGTCCGCCAGATCGAAGCCGAGGCCCTGAAGAAGCTCCGCGTGCCCGCGACCAACCGAGGCATGCGCACCGCGCTCGAGCCCTAGGCCTGAGGCCTGAGGCCTGAGACCGCGCCACGGTTCAGGGGCTCTTACGAGGCCTGAAACGCTCATCGTGACAAGCTGCCACGCGGCCCAAGCCCATCGCTAGACCGTGTCCAGGGGCGCCGCGCCGCGGGTTTCGTCGTCCGATCGCGTGTAGGCCCGCGGGTTGCAACCGGCCTGCGACCGCGGACCCGGCCCGATGGCGCTGCTCGACGGTTCTGCGGAAGAAACAATAGCGCCGAATCAACTCACGAAAGGACGTCGTCATGAAGCTCACGACTTTGGCCGCACTTGCTTGCTGTGGAGTTTTCGCCTGTGGAGGAAGTGACAAGAACCAGTCAGCCCGCGACCCGGGCCAGACGCAAACGACCGGCGGAGAAACCGCTCCGGCCGACACCACCGGCACCATGGTGAACAGCTCCAATTCGGCGTCGGGCGGAGGCTCGGGCATGGGAACGATGGGCGGGCAGACCGGCGGCTCCACCAGCACACCGACGCCCACGACGGGTGGCTCGGGCTCGTCGGGCTCGTCGGGGTCCTCGGGCTCCGGTTCTTCCGGCTCGATGGGAAGCGGCTCTTCGGGCAGTTCGGGCTCCGGTTCTTCCGGCTCGATGGGCTCGGGGTCCTCGGGCGCGTCGGGCTCGAGCTTGACGCGTGATGCGGGCGCGTCGGGTCAGAAGCGCTGAGCGCACAGACGGGACGGGCGCCAAGAGACGCGTGCGTGGCTACCCAGCCGCGCTCTCTTGGCGTCTCTCGCTGTCAGATGGCTTCGAAGTAGCGGCGAAGCTCCCACTCGGTGACGGCTCGCTCGTG
>CAXSGV010000002.1:34122-37412 GCA_964236615.1 uncultured Polyangiaceae bacterium | reverse complement strand
CTCGCCTCCAGCATGGTCTCCGTCACGTACACCGACCGCTGGGGCAAGGAGCGCTGCGTGGTGCTCGGTAGCGGGGTCATGTTGATCGGCGCGCTCGTGCTGGCGCACTTCCCAATCGCGCGTTCGCACGTAGTGGTCGACGAAGGCCTCGCCGAGGATCTGACGCGCGGGCTCGCTTGCAGCAAGGAGCGCCGTTGCGTCCTTCAGCGTGCGCGGGAGCGCCGCGAAGCCGGACTTGTCGTGTGAGGTGTCGCCGCTGCCGGGCGGCGGGGGGACCGCGTCGTGCTCGATGCCCCAGAGTCCGGCGCCGAGGCAGGTCGCGATGGCGATGTACGGGTTGATGTCGGCCGCGGTCTGGCGGTACTCGATGCGCGTTCCCTTCTCGTCACCCGGGATCACACGGATGGCCGAGGTGCGGTTCTCGATCCCCCACGACGCGGTGAGCGGGGCCCACACGCCGGGCACGTAGCGCTTGTAACTGTTGACTGTCGGCGAATAGAGCGCCGTCAGCGCCGGCATGTTCGCGACCTGACCGCCGAGGTATTTGCGCGCGACGGCGCTGAGGTTGTCGGCCGCGGACGCGTCGTAAAACGCGTTCACGCGCGTTTTGCCATCGCCCTTGGACCACAGCGACTGGTGCAGGTGACCGCTCGAGCCGGGCAGATCGGCGTTCCATTTGGCCATGAAGGTGCACGACAGCCCGAAGCGTGCACACAGCTGCTTCAGCGCGACCTTGAATAGGGCAGCTTTATCGGCCATGCGCAGCGCTTCGTCGTAGCGGAGCGCGGCCTCGTACACGCCCGGGCCGGTCTCGGTGTGGAAGGCCTCGATGTCGATGTCGAAGAGCGCCATCTCGTCGAGGATGGCGTGCACGAGAGTGCTGTTCTGGCCCTCGCGCACCCACGAATAGCCAAACATACCGGGCGAGAGCGGCTCGAGGTTGCGGAAGCCCTTTTCGTGGAGCGTGGCGGGCGTCTCCTTGAAGAGAAAGAACTCGAACTCGCAGCCGAAGGTCGCGGCGTAGCCGAGCTTCTCGGCACGCGCGAGCATGGTCTTCAGGAGCGAGCGCGGACAGGCAGCGTGCGGCGTGCCCTCTTCGGTGACGAAGTCGACGAGGAACGCGGCGGTCTGCGGCTCGTTCCACGACGGCGGGAAGAAGCGCAGCGTCGAAGGGTCGATCCGCGCGTGCGTGTCGGGGTAGCCCGTCGTCCAGCCCGTGACCTTGGCGTTGTCGTAAAGGACGTCGCCGATGTCCCAGCCGAAGATGACGTCGCAGAAACCGAAGCCTTGCTCGAGCGCGCTCCAGAACTTGTCGAGCGAGATGTATTTTCCGCGCAGCACGCCGTCGATGTCGAAGCCCCCGAGCTTCACCTTCGTGATCCCGCGTTGCTCGAACTCTGCACGCAACCGCACCGCCTGTTCGTCGCCGCCGCTCTGCTTTGCCATGGGCGCCACGATACGTGAGGTCCCGCGCTTCGTGTACCCGACGGGTGTGGCTCCCCGTGCTATGCGGGCGCCATGGTGTTCGATCCCAACGCAGCTTCGGTCCCTGGGTCTGGAATCTACGGGCTCTCGGACACGCCCGACGACGCCAAGGTCGTGCTTCTGCCTGTCCCCTGGGACGCGACCACCTCGTACCGCGCCGGCGCCGCCAAAGGTCCGGGTGCGATCCTCGATGCTTCGAAGCAGGTCGACCTTTACGACATCGAGACGGGCAAACCCTACGCGTCGAAGATCGCCATGCTCGACGAGAGCGAAGAGATCCGCGCCTGGAATGTCGAAGCTCGGATGCTCGCGGTCGAGGTCCTCGCCGTCGGCGGCCGCGTCGAAGGCAACGAGAAGCTGACCTCTGCGCTCGCGCGCGTGAACGCGCTGGGCACACTCGTGAACGATCGCGTCTACACCGCCGCCAAGCGCTGGATCGCCGCTGGGAAGATCGTCGGGGTCGTCGGCGGCGATCACGCCGCGCCGTACGGATCGATCAAGGCGCACGCCGAGGCCTACCCGGGGATGGGCGTGCTCCACATCGACGCGCACGCCGATCTCCGCCTTGCCTACGAGGGCTTCGAGTGGTCGCACGCTTCGATCATGGAGAGTGTGTCGCGGCGGCTCCCGAGCATCGCGAAGATCGTTCAGGTCGGCATTCGCGATTTCTGCGAGGAGGAATTCGATCGCATCCAGGCCAGCAACGGGCGCATCGAGACGCACTACGACGTCGATCTCGCGCGCGCGCGGATGCAGGGTTCGCTTCACACGAAGGTCGCAGCGATCGCCGCAGCGCTTCCGAAGCAGGTTTACATCACCTTCGACATCGACGGCCTCGACCCCACGCTGTGCCCCGGCACGGGCACACCTGTACCCGGCGGTCTCTCCTTCCACGAGGCCACGGCGATCATCCGCGCGCTCGTCGACGGCGGTCACACGATCGTGGGCTTCGATCTCAACGAGGTCGCGCCCTCGGCCGACGACGAGGACGAGTGGGATGGCAACGTCGGCGCACGTGTACTCTACAAGCTCATTGGGTGGACGCTGAAGTCCCGCTGACGGCGCCGAGCGAGCAGGGCGCGCTCCCAATCAACGAGCGAGATCCTTCACCTCGATCGCGCCTTTCATCGTGACGAGCCGGCGGACCAGCTCGTTCGCGATCGGATCAGCAGGTTCGAAGGCGCGCAAATCGTCGATGCCGCGCGGCACGAGGTCGCGATCCGCCGCCGCTGTGAGGCCCAGCGTACGCGCGCGAAGCACTGCCGCGGCCACCGAGGGGAGCACCGGATCGCGCGGCGGCGGTAGTGCGCGCGCGAGACGCTCACGCGCCGGCAGAAATGCGTCGAGCGCCTTTCGGCGATCGCTCACGCCGCGCGGCTCGGGCTCGAAACGATCGAACGCGCCGGCGGCGACGAGGTGGCGCGCGAGCGCCCGATCCCACGCCGCGTGAAATTCGAGAACGACAGGGCGCGTCGCGGCGAGCGACGCCAGCGCGAACTCACTCGGCGCGCCGCCAAGCGCCATGTCGCGAAAGAACGGCGCGAGCCCCGCCTCGCGCGAAAGCTCGCGTAGCGCCGCACGCCCCGCGAGGTCGCGGACGGGCACGAGGCCGACGTCACCGCGCAAGGTGCCGAGCGCGCGGGCCGCCATGACATTTGCCTCACTTAGCCGCCGCGATTGCGATCCCCTACGACCGCAACCAAGAGGATTCATTCAATCCTCGCCGTTAGTGCACATCCCCACGCCAGTCAGGTCCCGCTCGGACCGCCGTGCTGCGAGGAGGGCGCGGAGTCCGAGACACTCCC
>CAXSGV010000002.1:27131-34112 GCA_964236615.1 uncultured Polyangiaceae bacterium | reverse complement strand
GGCCGCCATCAGGTGACGGACGACTGTACCGTCGCGTACGAGCATCAGCGAGTACGGGGGGACGTTCGCCGTCAACGCGTCGTCGAAGCCAGCATAGGTCGCGTGCGCTCGGGCGTCGCACGCCACGCCGGACTCGTCGAGCGCGACGGCGGGGAACGCCATCTCGAGGACGACGATCATCGTCGCGCTCGCGGACGCAAACGGGACCGGCGCATGCGAGACGCGACTGACGACCGTTTGCATTGCCACCGCGGCGAGCCCGTAGAGCGCCGCCAATGCGATCAACGCTCCGGCACCGTAGCGGGTGGAGCTCGCGGGTGCGCCCAGCGCGATCGCCGCCATGCCCACCGCGCCCGCACACGCCAGCGTGAGCGCCATCGCGCGTCCACGCGGAGCAAGCGCCGCAAGCACGAGCCCCGCACCCGCGAGCAGCAACGCGAGCCAGCCCGCGTGGGCGTGGAGGAACGGAACGGGTGACGTCGCCAGCGGCGCCGAGGGGCCGAGCAGGCCTTCGCCGAGCCACGTCGCCAGGGGACGCGTATCGAGCTCGATCGCCGAGGTCGCGCGACGCGCAAACGGCAGCAAGCTCGGCAAGAGCCCTGCGCCTGCGCCGGCGACAGCGCGCGCGAGGGTCGCGCGATCCATGTCCATCGCTCCCGGGGCAGCACGGTAGGACGTCGACAGCAGTGCGGCGGCCACGCCGAGCAGCGCCGCGAGTCCGACCACGGGCTCGTAACCCAGCGCCACCGCGGTCGCGAGGGCGACGACCGGAATGCGTGCGGAATACACGCGCGCGAGATCGGGCTCGTCGGCTTGCGCGATGCTTCCGGCGAGCGCGATCGGCACGAGAGCGAGCAACGCGCCGAGCGACGCGCCCGCCACCGCCGAAGACTCGAGCTGCCACGCAATCGACAGCGTGGTCGCGAGCGACGCGACGCACGCGACCGCTGGCCCGAGCAGCATCGTCGCGGCCACGCGGGCCAAGTGTGCGCGCACCATCGCGTAGAGCACACCGCCGGCGATACCGGCCGCCGCAGCCGACGCGAGCGCCGCGCGAAAGGCACGCGTGCCAACCGGAAGCACGAGGAAGGGCGCGGCCGCCACCGCGTCGAGCGCGCGAAGGCCTCCGGCCCAGCCGAGGCCGACGGCTCGGATCACACCCGCGTCGTGCGCGGCATCGGGCACGGCGAGCGCGCGCGACGCGGCGAGGCACGCAGGCAGCGCGATGGTCACGACGAGAAGAGCGAGGTGAAGACGATCGCCGCGGGGCGCCGCTTTGCGTTCCTCGTCCGGCAGGTGCTCGACCGACATCCTCTTGTCCGGCGTAGAGCGCATGCCGACGAGCGGGCAACTTTCCACGCACGCTCACTTCGCCGCCGAAAGCGTCGGGGGCCGCGTGACGCGCTGCAAAATGACGCGTTTTTGAAGTATCCTCGCCGTCCCCATATGGCGCGATTCATCGACGAGCTCAAACGAACCCACCACTGCGGCGAGCTTCGCGCCGACCACGACTCCAACGAGGTCGTCCTCTTCGGATGGGTCGCGAGCTACCGCGATCACGGCGGCTGCGTGTTCGTCGACCTCCGCGATCGCGAGGGCATCACGCAGCTCGTGTTCGATCCCGAACGTGGCCAGCTCGACAAGAGCTCGTACGAGATCGCGCAGACGCTCCGCTCCGAGTGGGTCATCGGCATCCGCGGTAAGGTCGTGAGCCGCGGCGCAAACAAGAACCCGCGTCTGGCGACGGGCGAGATCGAGGTTCACGTCCTCGAGCTCACCGTGTTCAACAAGGCCGACACGCCGCCCTTCGAGATTCAAGACTCGATCGACACCTCGGAGGAGAAGCGCCTCCAACACCGCTACCTCGATCTACGGCGCGCGCCGCTCCAGAAGACGCTGCGCGTGCGGCACCGCATCAACCAGGTGACGCGTCGCTACTTCGACGAGAACGGCTTCCTCGAGCTCGAGACGCCGGTGATGGTGAAGTACACGCCGGGCGGCGCGCGAAACTTCTTGGTCCCGAGCCGCATGCATCTCGGGAAGTTTTTCGCGCTCGCCGAGAGCCCGCAGCTCTTCAAGCAGCTCTACATGGTGGCCGGCTTCGATCGGTACTTCCAGATCGTCAAATGCTTCCGCGACGAGGACCTTCGCCTCGATCGCCAGCCCGAGTTCACGCAGATCGACGTCGAGATGTCGTTCGTCTCGCAAGACGATGTCTTCAAGATCATGGAGGGGCTCGTCTTCAAGGTGTGGAAGGACGTGCTCGGCCAGGACTTGCTCGAGAAGTACCCGAGCGGCCGCTTCCCGCAGATGCCGTTCGAAGAGTCGATGGGGAAATACGGCAACGACAAGCCGGACCTTCGCTTCGACATGCCGCACACCGATCTCACCGATCTCGTGATCGAGCACGGCGGCGGCGGCATCTCCTTCTTCAAGGACATTGCCGACAAGTTCATCGACAAGACCTACCGCCGCGATCTCCCGACCGAGATCGTGAAGGCGATGCGCGTGCCCGGCACCGTGAACGGTGTCTCACTCTCGCGCGCCGAGATCGACAAGCTGGAAGAGTTCGTGAAGGGCATGGGCTCCAAGGGCCTCGCGCGCGCGAAGGTCGACGCCGAAGGCAACTGGACCCAGTCCCCGCTCTCGAAGACCGTCACGCCCGAGATGCGCCTCGCGGTCAACGCCGCGACCGGCGCGAAGGACGGCGATCTTCTCTTCTTCCAGTTCGGCAAAGAGAGCGTCGTGCAGACGGTGATGGCGAACCTTCGCATTCACCTCGCGAAGAAGATGAAGCTCATTCCCGACGTGGGTCACGGCGGGAAGTTCGAGTTCCTCTGGGTCGTGAACCCGCCCCTCTTCGAGTACGACGAGGACAAGAAGACTTGGGCCGCCGCGCACCACGCGTTCACGCGTCCGCACGACGACTGCGTCGAGATGCTCGACACCGATCCGGGCAAGGTCCTCTGCTACCGCTACGACCTCGTGCTCAACGGCTTCGAAATCGGCGGCGGATCCATCCGTCTCCACGATCCGGCGGTGCAAGCCAAGGTGTTCCGCGCGCTCGGGATCTCCGACGAAGAGGCGCAGCAGAAGTTCGGCTTCCTCCTCGACGCGCTTCGCTACGGCGCGCCTCCGCACGGTGGAATCGCCGTCGGAATGGATCGCCTCGCCATGCTGCTCTCCGGCGCCGACAGCTTGCGCGATGTCATCCCCTTCCCGAAGACGCAGAAGGGCTCCGACCTCATGACCGATGCGCCGAGCAAGGCCTCGCCCGAGCAGCTCGCGGAGCTCCGCGTTCGCGTCATCGAGCCGCCGGCGACTTGATGCGCGGCCAGCCTCTGCTTGTCGCCGCCGCGATGCTCGTCGTCGCGGCAGCGTGCAGTGGCGCAAAGTCGCATCCGTTCCAGGCGCGCGCGTTCGATCGCGCGCGCAGCTGCCTGTTGCCGACCTCGGCTGTGGACGTCGTCGAAGGCAACGACGATGGGCTCAACTGCGCGCGGAAATGTCTGGTGGGTCCCGCCCGCGCGGACGGCGGCGCGCGCGCGGTTTACATCAGCACGCAGTGCCCGTCCTACCCGCCCGGCTACGACACGAGCGGCGCCCCCGCCGAGTGCGTCGACGCTGTCCTTGCAGCCGAGCGTGAAGATTATTGTCTCGAGGACGGCGGCTCGACGAAGCCGGAACCGCAGCCCGGCGACGCCGGCGCCGAGTAGCGCTTTTTGCGCTAGCGACGCAGGAGCATCCGCAGCGCGCCGAGCGGATCGAATCCGAGCTCGCCCTCGTCGGCGCGCACGTCGCGTGCGTCGAGGCGATCGCGCACGTGGCTGATCACCGGATCGAGAAGACCGAACGGATCGATGCGGTGGCGCACGCTGCGAAGCTTCTGGTAAGCGAAGCGCGCTCCGTCGGCGCCGAGCGCGATCCCGATGCCGGTCGGAATGGGTGACAGCACGATGTCGCGCACGGCGACCGCGCGGCCCCACGCACCCGGCCGCGCGTCGACCTGGAGCGCGCGAAAGCTGTCGACCTCGCCGAAGCACCCGAACGACAGCACGCCGTAACGGTCTTCGACCGCGCGCACGAGGTGACGGTAGTCGCGGCGCCAATCACCGGAGAGGAGGCCCATCGCCGGACGCAGCTCGTCGGGCCCGGCGATGACGTCGAAGGAGGGACCTCTGCGGCGCGCGACGAAAGCGGTCCACAGCTCGCCCTTGTCGAACATGCCGAGCACGATCGCGTGATCTTCGGCGCAGAGCGTGTCGATCGTGCGGCCGACCACCGCGCGCGTCGGAACGGGCACGCCCTTCAAGCGGCGCGGCCAGCTCTCGACCAGGCCTTCGTCGATCATCTCGCGAACGATGTTCGCGAGGAGGAGCGCTTGATCGGTGAAGTCGTCGCTGCGGCGCGCGCGCGCCCCGAAGCGTTCCATCACCTCGTCGAGCGCACCAAGCTCGGCTGCGAGGCCCCAGCTCGTGCGGTGCGTGGCGGCGAGCTCCGCAAGAGACATGCGTGCCTCGCCTTCCGTAGCCACCGGCGGATCGACGCGCCCCTTCGCCGTGTGGAGCACCTTGCGGATCGATTTGCCGTCGTGGATGGCGATGACGCCACCGCGCGGGCGCGTGGGCTCTTCTTCCTCACGAGACGCGCGGGGCTTCCACAGATGCAGAAAGCGCCGCCAATCGGTAGCGGTCCAACCTTCGAAGCGGACATCGGCCGTCAGCACCCGCGCGAGTATAGTCCACGCCGTGGCCCTCGATCCGAGCACCTCGCTGTCGTTCTCCGCGGAAGAGATCTTCCGTCGCGCGTTCTCTGCGCTCTACCCACCGGATGCGCTCGCAAACCTGGCGCTCGTTCGTACGACCGACGCGAATCCGGCGAACAACCCGCACGTGCTCGCGCACCTCGACGAGGCCGCGGAGATCTTCGCCGCCAACGCGAAGGAGCTGTTCGGTGAGGACCTCGCGCTCGACTTCAGCGACGCCAGCGTGCACCGGCTCGGTGCTGCGATCACGCGCGGGCGGCGCGACGCGTGGCTCGCGCGGCCCGACCTCGGCACCGCCGACTCGCCCGTCGTTCACCTCGTCGTGCACGGCGCGGCGTACCTCGGCGCGTGCGTGATTCGTGGTGGCGGCGGAACGCGCGACGCGCGGTGGAGCGTGCGGCGCCCGCTATGGGAGAGCCTCGTCGTCTTGCGATCGGCGGCAGGCGACGGCGAGCTCGCGCTCTTTCAGTGGTGGCTGAAGTCACTCGCCGACGAGGCGTTCGAGCCCGGTGGCGCGAGCCTCGCCGATCGGTACCGCACCCACGTCGAAGTGCCGACGATGAACGTCGACGCGCTCCCGCGCAT
Organism: uncultured Polyangiaceae bacterium; assembly: GCA_964236615.1. Classification (GTDB taxonomy): domain Bacteria; phylum Myxococcota_A; class Polyangia; order Polyangiales; family Polyangiaceae; genus CAXSGV01. The sequence continues at coordinate 28,762 of CAXSGV010000002.1, read as the reverse complement.
CGCGCCCGGCGACCGCAAGCTGCCCCGCATCACGAAGCCGCGCTACGATGTATTGTACAAGCATTTGAAAGCGCACCTGCCCGAGCTGAAAGATCTCGGGAAGGATTTCCCCTCGCCCGAACGCTTCGCCGACATCGGCTTCAAGTGGCTCGATCTCATGCTCCTCGGCGACGGACGCATGCTCGTCCTCGCGGGGCCGGGTGAAGGTGGTCTCCACGTGATGTGGCTGAGCGCGAGCGGCTTCGAGAAGGCCGCGTTTTACCCGGCCGACGCGTTTCCGGAGCCGATCGTGCGCCTCGCCGGCGACAAGCTGCAGCTCCTCATGTCGCACGAGAAGAAGCCCGTCGCGCACGAGCTCCTGTGGTGGGGCGTTTAGCGCTTCGAGGGCCGCACGTTCGGATCCGCGCAAGGGTCGGGAGACTCCTCGACGGGTCCGGGCGGCGCGATGCCGGAGGTGAGGCGCGCGGCTGGACCTGTCTTGCGAAGCACACCTGCCCTCATCAACGCGGACCACGTGATTGTCGGCCCCTCCCCTTCGAGGACGCGCGCCGGCGGGGCGTAACCGACTGCAGCGAAGTGAAGCCCACGCGCCGTTGGTGCCACGAGCAGGTCGGCGTTCTCGACGTTCACTTTCTCGCGCATGTCGGCGAGCGCGCTCGCGTCACCGCCGTTCACCTGCCGGACGTAGGCCTCGACGCAACGATCGACGAGCGAGCCGACCTTCTTCAGTGAGCCGCTCGTATCGTCGAGAAGCTCCTTCCACCCGATCTTCGCGCCAGTCCTCGTGTCGAACACGAACCACTTCTCGGGACCGGGGTCCCACGGGTGAATGCTGCCTTCGTACCGCGACAGCTGGGTGGTGCGTACGGCGAGCACACCGCTTTCGTTGAGCATCACTTCGTAGCCGCGTGACGCCTGCACGCGCTCCCCTCTCGCGCACGTCTCGAGCGCCGCCACGTCCTCTTTGTGCTGAAGAATCCAACCGTCGTTCATGAGCGTCTGGTTGATCGACGCGTCGATCTCCGGCGTGGCGGCGCCCTTCACGTGGGGCCACGCGACTTGCTCTTTGCATTCTTCGTCGGCCTCGAACGCAAACCCGCCCGTTCCCGCTGACGCGGACGTCGGCGGCTTCGGCGGGAACGCGCGCACCTTCGTTTTCGTCTCGACCGTGAGCGCCTCCGCTCGGGGTAGAGCGACGGACGCAGGCGGTGAAGGCGGCAACGGCGGCACCGGCGGTGTGGCCGCACAGGCCGCGCTGAGGGTCACAGCGAGAAGCAGGATCGAGGAGGCGCGCATTGGGACCGCGTGTACAACGCGCACGCCCGTCCCGCCAATCCGCGTCAGTGGAGGCGCGCGAGATCGCCGTCGAAGAGCTCGACGCTCGGCGACGCGGGCAGCCGGCGAAGCGCGAGCACTTCGGTTGGATCACAGCCCTGCGCGATCGCAGGTGACGCGGTCGTGACAATCCATTGCACGCGTGGCAGCGCCGCACGAAGGCTCGGCACCAGCGTGCGCTGCACCGCTAGATCGAGGTGCGCATCGGCGTCGTCGATCAACACGACGCCCTCCGCACGTCGAGGATCGACGTCGGTCGCCGCGGTCCCGTAAGCCGCGAAGAGCGCGCGCACAGG
>CAXSGV010000002.1:26183-27121 GCA_964236615.1 uncultured Polyangiaceae bacterium | reverse complement strand
CGACGAGGTGGCGCACGCCCGTGGGCAGATCGTCGAAGGAAACAGGCGCACCTTCGGTCGCGCGGCGAAAGACGGGCTCGAGTGTCGACGGATCGGGACCGAGGTACGCGTACCCCGCGGGCCGCACCAGCTCGTCGACGGCACCGCGCACGGCGCGATCGAACGAAGCCATCGCTCGCGACGAGGCATCGAGTGTCTCGCCTGCGAGCGCGGCGCCGATCGACGCGTACGCGAGCACCTGCTTCGTCTCGCGTGCGAGGTCCGCGCGCGTCGCATCGTCGAACGACGCCGACGTGCGGACATCCCACCGCGCGAGCGTGCGCTCGGGCGCCGAGAGATGAAGAGCGGCGCGACCGAACCAGCGTGCACCCGAGAGCGCCACGAGCACGAAGCCGCTCTCGTGCGCGCGACGCTCGAAGAACGCTTGCTCGCGGCGGCGACGGAGCGCAGCGTCGTCCTCTTCGCCCGGCAGCATCGCGTTCGGCGTGACGACGGTGAGCGCGTGCGGTCGCGCCGGATCGTCGTCGCCGACCAGCCAGTCGCCGACCACATACGGCGGATCGGCGACGCTGGTGGTCGCGCGGCGCGGTTGCACGATCGCGTGACCCGGGCGTGTCGAGGCGATTGCGGAGAGCAGCGAGGTCTTGCCGACGCCCGCGCCGCCGAGCACGACCGTCGCGGCGCGCGGGCGCTCCTCGCCTGCCGATCCGGAGAAGTCGAAGGTGAGATCACCCAAGGGGCCGATCCCGTGCACACGCAGGCGGGAAAGCAGCATCGACGGAGAGGGTACGTTACCGGCCGGTTTAAGGCACACTCCCCCAAAGTGGCTCTGAGAATTCCGGGAAAGACCGAGCTTCGTCTCGCGTTCGTGATCTTGCTCACCGCGATCCTTCCGCTCGTCGCCGCGTCATCCCTGCGTCCCGTCACGGGGGTCGCCT
>CAXSGV010000002.1:368-26173 GCA_964236615.1 uncultured Polyangiaceae bacterium | reverse complement strand
CTCGCGCTGGTGATTCTTCTCACCGCGATCGTGCCGCTCGTGGCGGCGGTGCTCCTCGCGAACTCGCTCTTCAAGCAAGCAGCGTCGATCTGGTTCGATCCCGAGGTCGGCCAGCAGCTCGATCGCGGCGTCGATGTCTACAAGGACTACGTCAAGGCGATCAAAGACGACATGCGGCACCAGACGGACGCGATCGCAGCCGACGAGGTCCTGCGCGAAGCGGCAAAGAAGCGGAACACCGAGCTCATCGAAGCCCAGCTCGACACGCTGTTTCCGCGCTTCCCGCAGCTCGTCGCGCTCAGCATCGAGGACGCCGACGGCAACCTGCTCGCGCGGCGCGATCGCGGACGACCCGTCAACGACGCCACCGAGCGCAGCCTCGACGTGCGCCGCACCCTCGCCGACGATCCCGCGCCGCCGCAGATCGCCGCGACCTTCGCGATCGATCGCAAGCGCCTCGACGAGCTCGAAACGACCGGTACGGTCGTCATGAAATACCACCAGCTCGAGCAGTCGCGCGACAAGGTCTACGAGGGTTACGTCTACGCGTTCGCTGTCCTCCTCGCGCTCACGGTGCTCATGACCGTCCTCATGGGAACGTTCCTCGCGCGCGGTGTCACGCGCCGCATCAACCGCCTTGCCGCGGCGATCAACCTCGTGGCCGAAGGCGATCTCGAAGTGCGCGTTCCCGTCACGGGGTCCGACGAGCTCACCGATCTCGCGCACACCTTCAACCGCATGCTCGGCGAAATGGCGCAGTCGCGCGCTCGCATCGAGTTTCTTCAGCGCATCGGCGCATGGCAAGAAATGGCGCAGCGCCTCGCGCACGAAATCAAGAACCCGCTCACGCCGATCCAGCTCGCAGTCCAGGAGTGCCACCGCAAATACGGCGGCGAAGACCCGCGCTTTCGTGCGCTGCTCGACACGACGCTCGAGATTGTCGAGGAGGAGGTCGGGACGCTGCGCCGCCTCGTCGGCGACTTTTCCAATTTCGCACGCCTTCCACACGCCGAGCTCAAGGAAGAGAGTCTGCGCGAGTTCTTGCGCGAGTGCTCGGAGCAGCTCGGTCACCTCGAAGAGGTCAACGTCGACGGCTCGATGGGTGCCCCCGTCGACGCCGCCAACGTCGACATCACGTGGCAGCTCCCCGACGCTTCGCTCGACGTTGCGATCGATCGCCAGATGCTTCGCCGCGTCGTCGTGAACCTCGTCCGCAACTCGGTGCAAGCGATCCGCGACGCGCGCGCGCTCGCCGCCACGCCGCTCGCGAATGGCCTCTTGCCCGAGTCGGCCGTGATCGGCCACGTCGTCGTGCGCTGCGAGGCCGAGATGAATCGCTCCGGCGGCGGCGCGGCGATCATCGTCGAGGACGACGGCCCGGGCGTCGCGAAGGACGCGCGCGACCGCGTGTTCGACCCCTATTACACGACCAAGGTCGACGGCACCGGGCTCGGTCTGGCCATCGTGAAGAAGATCATCGTCGAGCACGGGGGTGCCATCGAGGCCACGCGCAGCACCACCCTCGGCGGCGCGCGCTTCATCGTTCACCTTCCCGGTCCGCGCACGCTCGCGCTCGCCGCGGCGAAGGAAGCACGAAGCCGCGCGCTCGAGCTCGAGGTCGGTGTCGGCCCGCCGCGACTCGGGTGACGCCGATTGCACGCATGCGTGCGGCACGGCGGGGACCCCCGCACGGACGTGCTATCGAAAGAGAGATGGCAACGTCGAAGAAGGCTGCGACCGCGGAGCACGATCCTTCGGCGGGAATCATCTACCCGCTCGCTATCGCGGTGGCCGTCCTCGGGCTTCTCTTCGGGTTCGCGTATTTGCCGAAGCTTTTCAAGCCGCGCGAAACCGCGCTCGTCGGCAAAGCGGCACCTGACTTCTCGCTCGGGATCGTCGCGAACGGCCCCGACAAGACGAAGACCGAGATGTCGCTCGCCGAGCTCAAAGGCAAACCCGTCATTCTCGATTTCTGGGCGACGTGGTGCGGCCCCTGCAAAGCGCAATCACCGATCCTCGACGCGCTCGCGCAACGCTACGCCGACCGCGGCCTCGTGGTCGTGGGCGTCGACACGAACGACGCCGAAGGCGCCGCGAGCTCTTGGGTGCGCGCGCACCACATCGGCTACCCCATCGTGTTCGACAAGACGCAATCGGCGTCGACCCTCTACGGAGTGGAGAACCTTCTGACGCTCGTCGTCGTCTCGCGTGAGGGTAAGGTCGTCGCCATGCGGGTCGGACTCACCGATGCCTCGGAGCTCGAGTCGATCTTGAAGCAGGTCCTCTAAGGATGCGACAGGCTACTTCGAGGGGATCGGCGCGTAGGCGCAGCTCTTCGAGGTCTTGCAGCCGCGAATGAACGCGGCCGCTTTGCCGAAGTCGGACTTCGCCCAAGTGGCCTCGTCGAGGGTTCCCAGCGCAGGCGGCATCCAGTGGGAATTGGCGAAGGCCTGAAAACCTGGAGAGATGCGGTTCGTCTGGAAGAAGGTGTCTTGCCCCGTTGCGCGCTCCGCCCAGCTTTGCGTGTCGCCGGTCTGCTCGCCGGTGATCGTGTTTCCACCGGCGATGCGGTGGCACGTCGTGCATGCGCGCGCTTCGGGAGACACGAGCTGCTGGCGCATCTTCCAGCCTTTCGTGACCGCACCAACGAGCGAAAAGGGGGCCGCGTTGTTCATCGGGTAATTCTTGTGACTGCCGATGCGCGGCACGACGAATTCTTTGTCGGGTGTCAGTGCCTGATCGATCCACGGCGTGTGGGCGAAGGCATCGTTGTCGTGGCAGCTGTGGCACGTGGACACGTCGAACGAGCTCCACGTGGTCTCGGCGACGCGCACGTCCGCGGGGCTCGCGACGTGGCCCCCGTCGTGTTTGCCGTAGAGGCCGTTCTGGAAGTAGCAACTCTTACCCGTCGTCGGGTTGTGGCCGATCAGACCTTGGTCGTTGAAGGTCGTGTCCTCCTTCTTCTGGCCGGGGAACATCTTGCGGCAGATGAGCACCCAGTCGGTGCCCTTCGAGTTGACCATGTGCTGCACGCGCGCGAACGGCGCGCAGCTTCGACGCAGCCAGTCGGGGCGATCGCATTTGTCCGGCTCGGTCGTCTGTTCGACGGCGGTGCCGTTTTTCGTGACCGTTATCGGGATGGCGACGCCTTTCGTGCAGTCGAACGTCGCCGAGCTTCCGTTCGAGTCCTTCGCGAAGAACGGGATCTCACCGAGCTCGCGCTCGCACAGAGCGCCGTAGGTGCCGACGCTGTGCATCACCGCCTTGGGATCGGCGGGGCCACCGTTTTCGACCTTCTGCACGCGGTCGAGGAGATCCGGGGTCGCGTCGTCCCACGCGCGGAAGATGCTGACCTGCGCGCGCGCGATCGGCTTACCGTCCTTGAGAAGGCAGCCCTCGACGATCGGATCGGTGCCTTCGTAGATCGCCTCGAGCTGGTCGGGCGTCGCGTCGGGGCCGATCGTCTCGATCTCGTAGAACTGATCGAGGAACTTCGTGGGGACCTGGGGTCCGGCAAACATCGGCGAGGCCGCTGCGTCGCCGCCACCGCTCGTGAGGCTGACTTTTTCGCCGCTCGCCATGACGTCGTCGCAGTCGATCGCGTCGAGCGAATTCAGCGTCAGCGTCCCCTTGCGAAGCTGGACGTAGACCGAGAGCGTGTCGTCGACCGCCACGTCCGTGACCTGCACGCGAACGCGCTTCGCGTTCTCGTCGTACGTGAAGCGAAGGCCCGCAGAGACCTTCGCCGTGTCGTCGCTCGAGCAGTCGACGAGGAGTGGCGTGCTCCCGGCTACCGCCAGAACCAGGCCGCCTCCAAAAACACGCCGCCACGCACGCAGTCCGAGCCGAGGATGATGCATCGGCTCCTAGTGTATCGATTCTTGCCGTTTAAGCCGGCGGTTTGGGCCGCGTTCGCATCGGCAAAAAGAAGCGCGTGTTGGTGAGCTCGTTGAGACCGGCGTAAAGGTCGGTGTCGAAGGTCCGGCGTAGGAGAGCGTAGGTCATGACCTCCTCGACGCCGCCGATCGCCACGAGCCTGCCGGCTTTCATCAGCAGCACGCGGCTGGCGTACTGCGCCGCGATGTTGAGATCGTGCATGACGACGACGCACGCGATGCGCTCGCGCGCGATCTCGTCAGCGAGAAGATCGTAGAGCGCGACCTGGTATTTGACGTCGAGGAACGCGCCCGGCTCGTCGAGCAGGAGCACGCGCGGCGCCTGCGCCAGTGCACGTGCAATATGCACGCGTTTTTGCTCTCCGCCGCTGAGGGCGCGCGCGGGTCGGTGCTCGAAGGCCTTCAGCTCGCAGCGTTCGAGCGCCATGTCGACGACGCGGTCGTCCTCGGGGCTCGGACGCATCCACCCGCCTTGATGCGGCGCACGGCCCATCATGATGACCTCGCGGACGGTGAACCCGAACGCGATCTCCTCGGTCTGCGGAACGACCGCGAGCTTCTGCGCGATCGTGCGGCGCTCGAGACCCGAGACCTTGGCTCCGAGCAGCGACACCTCCCCCGACGCGATCGGGTGCGTACCTGCGAGCGCACGCAGGAGGGTCGACTTGCCAGCGCCGTTCGGCCCGAGGATCGCGAGGAGCTCCCCGGCGTGCACCTCGAACGAAACATCCTCGACCACGAGCCGCGTGCCCGACGCTGACTTGCCGAGACCATAGCCTGCGGACAAGGCGCTGACGGCGAGGGGAACCGTGTCAGCCATCGCCCCGAAAGATTTCGTCGCGCATGACTCGCCGCATCAAGCTACCCTAGAAACGTGGAAACGAAGCCCGATGCGGCCCCTGCGTCCTCCGAGGCGAGTGACGCGAGCGATGCGAGCGATAGGCCGCGGCGCGTCATCAAGCGCTATTCGAACCGAAAGCTCTACGACACCAAAGACAGTCGCTACGTCACGCTCCTCCAGATCGCGGAGATGGTACGCGCCGGCGAGGACGTCCAGATCATCGACAACAACAGCAAAGAGGATCTGACCGAGGTCACGCTCGCGCAGATCATCTACGAGGAGCAGAAGGCGCACAGCCGCAACGTGCCGCTCCAAACGCTGAAAGAGCTGATTCACTCCCGTACCGAGAAGGTGCTCTCCGATCTGCGCGAAGGGCCCATCGGCCGCCTCATTCCCGGCGCGAAAGACGCGACCGAGGAAAAAGATGGCGACGCCAAAGATGCGAAAGAGTCGAAGGAGCCCAAGGACGCGGCGGGTAAAGACGCGGCCAAAGACGCCAAGGACGCGAAAGATCCGAAGGCCGGCCTCGTCGAGACCGCCAAGGAGACGCTCGAGGACTGGCAACACAAGATCGACGAGCGCATCAAGGCAATCCTGCCTAGCTTGAACCCGTGGCAGCAGCTTCAAAACGAAGTGAAGCGGCTGACGCAGCGCTTGGACGAGCTCGAGAAGAAGCTCAAGGGGAAATAAACGCAGGAATAGCGCCGGCTTTCCCCGGGTTCGTCCGATTGATAAAGGGGTTACGACATGGCGATGTTTCGAGCGAGCAGCACCGAAGAGGGCGAGATGTCGAGTGATTCCGGGAACTTCACCGAAGAAGCGCTCGTCCACCTCGACGCGATGTACGCCGTCGCCTGCCGCCTGACGCGCAACCCGACCGAAGCCGAAGATCTCGTCCAGGACACGATGGTGAAGGCCATGCGTGCGAAGGACCAGTTCCACGCCGGGACGAATTTGAAGGCGTGGTTGTTCAGGATTCTGACGAACACCTTCATCAACAAGTACCGCCGCGGCGGCCTCGAGCGCGCCCTCTTCGAAGGCCCCGACGCCGACCCGTTGGCCGACGGTTGGGTGAGCGCGTCGACGATGCGCCAGCTGCGCGACCCCGAGCAGATCGCGCTCACGCCCATCGTGGAGGGTGAGGTGCGCAAGGCACTCGACGCGTTGCCCGCCGAGTTCCGTATGGCGGTGATCCTCTGCGACGTGGAAGAATTCTCCTACGAGGAGATCGCGGACATCATGAGCTGCCCGATCGGCACCGTCATGAGCCGCCTTCACCGAGGTCGGAAGCTTCTCCAGCGCTCGCTTCACTCGCACGCGCTGGCGATGGGAATCATCAAGGGTGAAGAGCAAGTGGGCGCGCGCGAGCAGACCGCCGCGCCAGCGAATATGGCGGCTTACCGCGCGAAGAAGCGAGGTGCCGCGTGAGCAGTGACGAGATGGAGTCCAACCGCGAACCTATGTCTCAGGCCATGCACAGCGACCAGATCGCGCGCTGCAAGAAGTTCACGCATCTCCTCGGCGCATACGCTGACGGGCAGCTGGATGCGACGACGCTCCTCGATGTCGACGAGCACGTCACCTACTGCGAGACGTGCCGCGAGCGTATCGAGCTCGATCGCGCGATCCGTGGCTCGTTGAAGAAGGTCGTACGCGAGGCCGGCAAGATCGAAGGCTCGGGCGCCGATGGAATGCGTGCGCGCCTCGCGGCGGCCATGCTCGCCGAGTCCGCGCGCGCCGAAGCTCGCCTCGAAGATGGCGGCGGGCTCGGTCTCGATACGTTCCGCTCGCCCCGCAACGCGACGGAGTCGATGCGTGCGCGTGCGGCGCGCAACAAGGCGAGCGCTTCGTGGCGCACGATCGTTCCGCTCGCGAGCGCAGCCGCGCTGGCGATGGTGTGGGGTGCGGCAACGCGTGGCCCGCTCGCTCGCTCCACCGATGGTGAGACCGTCCGTAGCGGCATGGACGACGCTCTCCTCGAAGAGTTCGTCGCGGAGCACTCGCATCCGCTTCCGCCCGAGCGCACCGACCCCAAAGACGTGCGCGCCTTCGAGCAGTACGTGGGCGTCCCGGTTCACCCCGCCATCTTCGAGCGTCGCGCCGGTGCGCGCCTCGTCGGTGGTCGCATGATCCCCGTCAACCGCGAGCGCGCGGCGATGCTTCAATACGAGATCGGCCAAGGCCAGGAGATCCGCCGCGTCAGCGTGCTGGTTTACGATCCCCGCCGCATTCAAGTTCACGGCGGCGAGCTCGCGCCCCGCGCCGTCGGGACTGCCGAAGTCCGTGTCGGCCGCTCGAACGGCTACTCCGTCGCCGTCACTCAACGCGCCGGCGTCGGCTATGCCGTGGCCAGCGATCTCGACACCGACAAGAGCGCCCAGCTCGCCGCTCTCGCCGAAGAGAACTGACGCAGAATTACTGCTAGCCTCGGTCGTCGCAGCATCGCGGCCGCTGACGGGCCGCGTGTGCGAGGAGCGAGTTCATGCGGTTCGTGTACGTGATGGATCCGATGGATCGGCTTTCGTCCGACAAGGACACGACGGTCGCATTCCAGCGCGCAGCCCAGAAGCGGGGACACAAGTCGCTTCACTGCGCGCTCAAAGACCTTTGGGTGAGCGAAGGCGAAGTGCACGCGCTGGTTCGCGATCTCGTGCTCGAAGCGACCCCCACCGGCGGTTGGTACAAGCTCGGCGCGCCCTACGACGTGCGACTCGCCGATGTCGAAGCGGTCTTCATCCGCAAGGACCCGCCCTTCGACTCCCAGTACCTCTACGCCACGCTTCTCCTCGAGCGGCTGCGCGGGCGGACGATCGTGATGAACGATCCGCGTGGTCTACGTGACGCGAACGAGAAGCTCTACGCGCTTCATTTCGCGCGTCACATGCCGAAGACCATGGTCGCGTCCGATCGCGATCGCTTGCTCGCGTTCGTCGACGCGGTCGGCGGCACCGGTGTCATCAAGCCGCTCGACGGCGCCGGCGGGTCTGGCGTCATGTTGCTCGCGCGCGCCGACAAGAACGCGCGCGCGATCATCGAGACTTTGACGCAGGAGGGCCGCATCGCTGCGATGGTGCAGGAGTACCTGCCCTCGGTCACCAAGGGCGACAAGCGCGTCATCCTTCTCGAGGGTGACGTCCTCGGCGCAATCAATCGTGTGCCGCGCGCCGACGATCTTCGCTCGAACATCCACGTTGGCGGCACGGTCGAGCCCATCGAGGTGACCCCTGAAGAGCGCGCCATCATCACCGACATCGCGCCTCGCCTTCGCGCCGACGGGCTCGTCTTCGTTGGGCTCGACTTCATCGGCGGCAAGCTCACCGAGGTGAACGTCACGTCGCCGACCGGCATCCAGGAGCTCAGTCGTCATCTCGGGCGCGACGTCGCTGAAGACGTCATCGCGTGGGTCGAGAAGCGCGCGTCCGACCTCTCGCCGCACCTCAGGAGCATTCCCGCGAGCTGACTTCCGCGGGCTGACGTAATGCCTCTCACTGTCGTCGTTCGATCCGCAGACGTTCCTTCATTGACCTTCGATGGCGAGCGCGTCGTCATCGGGCGCGGTGGCGGCTGCGACGTCCGCTTGCCGGATCCAAGCGTGAGCCATCGTCACGCGAGCATTCATTGCGACGCGGGCGAATACTCGCTGGTCGACGAAGGCAGCAACAACGGCACGTTCGTCGGCGGCATTCGGCTCGCTGCCCGCACGCCGCGCGTGGTTCGCTCCGGCGATCTCGTGCGCATTGGCCGCGTGTGGCTCGAGATCCGCGTCGATCAGCAACCGGCCACGCGCGATCTCGCGATGGCGACGCGCGAGCTCGCGCTAGCCCTCGTCGCGGACGCCATGCGCGCGCTCGGTGACGACGTCGTCACGAAGGCGCGCGTCGTCGAGGGTCCCGACGCGGGCGCGGTGCTCGAGCTCGAAGAGGAAGGCCGCGCGTACGTGCTCGGCCGTGGCGACACCTGCGATCTCCCTCTCGCCGACACCGACGCATCGCGCGAGCACGTTCAGCTCGTTCGCCGCGGCAGTGTGGTGCTCGTACGCGATCTCGGCTCGAAGAACGGCGCCTTCGTCGGCGACACACGCGTCACGCCAACGCGTGACGTCGCGTGGCGGCCCACGCTCATGCTTCGTCTCGCCAGCACTGTCCTCGCGCTCGAGGAGCCTGTCGCGATCGCGCTCGCCGAGCTCGAGGCGGGCGACGACGAGCCGCTCGCCGAAGCTGACGTGCCTGCGGTGCCGGCGCCCGTGCAAGCGGCCCCGCCGTCGTCGAGCCACCTCGTCGATGCGCCGCCCGCCGCGGCGCCGGCACCGATCGCGCAGATCGATCGCTCGACGACCACGGTGCCTGGCGTTGCGCGGCGGCGCTCGGCTTGGTCGGCCACCGACATCACCGTCATCGCGGCGGCGTTGGTCGTTCTCGCTTCGAGCGTAGGCGGCCTCTATTGGCTCCTGCGCTGATCGCTCGATAGGCCCACGCACCGCGCCCGCCGGCGTGCTGTCATTCCGACTTCGTTACCGGTGGCGGCGGCGTCGGAATCGCGTCGAGCGTCGTCGGCGAGACAACCGCGGCGCGCTTGCCGACGCCGCTCGGGTAGCTGAGCGGAAGTCCGTCGCGCGGGATCGCTTCGAGCAGGTCCGCGAGCTCGGTCGCGTTCTTGGGTCGGTCCTGGATCTTCTTCTTCAACGACTGCATCACCGCCGCATCGAGCGCTTCGGGGATGTCGAGATCAGGACGACGCACGCGCATCGACACCGGCACCTGACGCTGGTGGAGATCGAGTAGCTCGCGACGGCTCTGCGCGATGATCGGGAGCTCGCCCGTCAGCGCTTCGTACATCAGCACGCCGAGCGCGTAGATGTCCGTGCGACCCTCGACCGCGGCGCCGATGCACTGCTCGGGCGCCATGTACTCGGGCGTGCCGAGCGTGTAACCCGCCTGCGTGAGCGACTCGGCCGACGTGAGCTTGCTCATTCCGAAGTCGAGCACCTTCGACGTGCCGTCCTCGCACAGGAAGATGTTGCCGGGCTTGAGATCGCGGTGAACGACCCCCTTCTGGTGCGCGGCGGCGAGCGCGCGGCACACGCCGATGAAGACCGGGAGCGCGAAGCCCGGCGTGAGAAGCGATTCGCGTCCGAGCTTGTCGGCGAGCGATCGTCCGATGAGGCGATCCATCACCACGTAAATGGAGCCGTCGGACATCTGATCGAGATCGAGGACGCGTACGACGTTCGGATGATCGACGTGGACTTGGATGTATGCCTCACGACGGAGACGCGCGATCTCGCTGCCGTCGCGCGCTGCGGCGCCGCGAAGGACCTTCACTGCGACCTCGTGCCCGAGCGTCGTGTGCTCGGCCGCGTAGACGACGCCGATGCCGCCGGACCCGATCTTGCGACCGATGCGGTACTTGCCGCCGAGCACGGTGCCCGTGAGCTCACCGGGGGTAGAGCCGACGTCGCCGCGTAGCTCGAGACCGCGCTCGAGCGCCGCGATTCGGTTCTTCTCGAAGGTGCGCGCGTTCTTGTCCTCGCGTGATCGATCCCACAAGACGCCTGCGCCGCCACCGAGCGCACCGGCGAGCACGGCAGCGATGCCCCCCGCGATCCATCCGCCCGCGACGGCGACCGCCGCGCCGCATCCGAGCGCAGCGACGACGGCACCCGACGGGGCGCCCTTGCGCGGGCGCGCGCCTTCCCACTTCACGTCGTAGATGCAGGCATCACCGCCCCGTGCGAGGCAGGTCTCGTGCACGACGACTGCGTCGGGCAAACCCCAGATGCGCGGCATGCCGGCGAGCTCGCCCTCGCGCGCGGCGCAGAGCAGGTGCTCTTCTTTCAGATCGGCGGCGTCGGCGTCGTCGCCTGGCTCGTCCCGAAGGCGGTACGTCATCTTGACCGCGGTGATCGCGGGCGCGTCCTTCGCCGGCGCCGCCGCGGCGTTGGCGGGTCGCACCTCTTCGAGCTCCCACGTGCCGATGCGCGTTATCTCGCGCGCGTTCGCGGCGAGGTAGCGGTAGGCGTCCACCGGCTGCTCGGCCATGCGCAGCATGCGCACGAGCGTGCCGAGGGCCTCGGGATGAGTGACCCACTCGCCGCGGTGACGGAGCGAGTCGCTGCCGAGCGAGCCTTCGACCGCCTTCAGCGCACGCTTGGCGGCACCCGCGCTCACCCAGCCGGTCTCGTTGTCGACGAGCGACGGCTCGATGCCGACCCCCGAGAGCAACGCGCGTGCGGCGCGCTCGCCCTTCTCAGCGCGAAGCCGGAGGAGGTACGTCTTCAGAATCGAAGCGCGAAGCTCTTCTTTTCCGCCCTGACGGACCGAGCCGCGCGACATGTTCGACGCGCTTCCCATTGCGTCGCAAGCCTATCAGAACGTTCCGCCGACGGTCGCGCCGGCAAATCCCGGACGCACCTCGGGGTCGACGCGCAGCTTTCCGGTCGTCGGCTGAGGCCCGGTCGGCTCGGTGAAGTGCCTGACGAGACCGCCGATGACGGCAAGCGCGCCGATGCCGCCGACGACGCCGCCCACCGCGCCGAAAACGTTGCCGTCGCTCTGGAGCTTCTGCGCGGTCGCCTGATCCTCGTTCTTCGCGCAGACAGGACCGCGCTTGCCCGTGGGCTGCCTGGTGTTCGGATCGATGAGGTCGCCAACCGGGCACAGCGCCTTCGAATCGGAGATTTTTCCGAGACCGACGACGAGCAGGGCGACGCCCGTGATGGCCGCCGCAGCGCCGACGCCGACCACGACCCATGGCGCAGTCGTGTGCTCGCGCAGGGGGCCCGTCGTGGGCGTCGTGCTTGCCGAGCTCGCGGGAAGCGCCGAGCCGGAAGCCGAAGCATCCACCGTCGTCGTCGGCGCGGCGCTCGCGCTCGCGCTGGGCTGTGTCGAAATCTGCTGTTTCAACTTGAGCATGCGCTGCCGAATGGGCTCGTTACCCGGTTCATTCGGCGGCGCGCGATCGAGGTAGGTCTGTAGCGCGATCACCGCCTCGGCGCGGTCGCCCTTCAGCTCGTACGCGCGTGCGATGATGCTGAGCAGCTCGAACTTCGTGCAGTCGCGGCGGTAGGCGTCCTTGAAGAGATCGATCGCGCGCTCGTACTCGCCGACGTCGAAGGATGCCTTGCCGGCCATGTAGGCGCCGTGCGCGCCCTCGCTCTCGGCCTTGCTCGGCGGAGAGGTGAGATTGCATGCAGGATACACCGTTGGTGCCGCTTGCTGCGCGAATGCAGGGACCGCGACCGCGGTCATCGTCAGAACGGCGAAGGCCAAGTGGCGAGGCAAAGCGCGCATAGGAGCGCGAAGCATACGGCAAGCACGCGGCGCTCGGCTACTTGACGGGCTTGGCCGCCTTGTCGCCGAACAGATGCACCGCGCGCACGAACCACGCGAGCCCATTCGGGTCGGCCGACAACGCCACCGGGGCGAGAATGAAGCCGCCCTTTCGCAGCTCGAAATGCAGCGGAATGCGCCACCCGAGCGTGAGCTTTCGCAAGCTTGGGTTGATTCCGCGTTCGAGATCGTCGGAGGTCGGCGCGAACGAAGCGAAGACGTGATCGAACGCAGCGTCGCCAGTGACCCGGCGCCGCATCGGTACGAGGTCGAGTGTCTCGCCGAACACGTACCCCGCGTCCGAAGTCGCGGCGGCCGCCGCGTCGATGCGCTCATCCTGTGCGATCGCGATCCACGCGCCGAGGTCGACGCTGCGCGCTACGCCGCCAACGTTGGAGTCGACCGACACGACGAACCGCGCGATCGAGATCGACCCCGTCGTACCGGTTGCCGTGAGCGTGTGCTCGTAGCGGATCGGAACCTTCAGCGTCGCGTAGGGCTCCCACACGCGGAGCCAGCGCTCGTCGGCGTCGGGCTCGTAGCGAAGCCCCTTCCGTGCGGCGTACTCGGCAATCCAGTAAACGGGCTCGGCCACGAGCCGAAGACTAACGCTTTTCCAGCGCTTCGCGCGCGTACGGCATCGACGCGCCCTTCGACTTCATCTGTTCCATCTCGTATTTGCTCGGGCACTTGGCGAGCACGCTCGTGGCCTCGAACGAGTTGTCAGCCTGGAGCTCGCCTTCGACCGTGACGGCGACGTCCATCGTCGGAACGTCTTTGAAGGTGTCGGGCACCACGCACTGCGCGAAGCGGACGGGCACTTCGACCCCCTTGCTCGCGATGGTGAACCGGTACTCGCACGGGCTCTCGCGCTTCTGTAGCGAGCCATGAACGAGAGTGCCTTCGGCACGTACGCTGCGGCCCTTGAACTTCGCTTTCTCCGCGAGCAGCTCATCGACAGGCTTCGAGTAGATCGCCTTGTCCTTCATTCCGAACAGCGCAAGCGAGACGACGGCTGCGCCGACCCCCACGAGCCCCATGAGCATCAAGAGACCGCGGCGCGAGTGGGACTCGTCGACGGGGACGTCACCACGATTTCGCCGGGGGACAGGCGCGATCGGAACCTCGAGCCCGTCCTTCTGGCTCTCCTTCTGGGTGTCGCCCTCACTGTCGCCGAGATCGTTGTCGTCACGCATGGTGCCTCGACATTTGTAGCCCCCGACGTAACGGGTGTCCAACTCGCCCGTGTCTTTCCCCGATGCTACGCTGTTCGTAGTGCCATGGGCGATGTGCTCACCCTCCCTGTCCTCGTACTCAACAGGTACTTCGCGCCGGTGCAGTTGACGACCGCGCGGCGCGCATTCGTCCTGCTCTTCGGCGGGGCGGCGCACGCCCTCGACGAGGACGGCGAGCCGTACGACTTCGATCTCTGGCGCACCCTTCCTGTGCGCGCGAACGACGATGTCGTCCCGATCGTGGGCGGTGCCCTACGCGTTCCGCGCGTGCTCCACCTCCACAAATACGATCGCACGCCGCGCCTCACCGTGCGGCTGACGCGGCGCAACCTCATGTTCCGTGACGCGCACCAGTGCCAGTACTGCGGCAAGCGTCCGCCGCTCCGCGACCTCAACATCGACCACGTGCTTCCGCGCTCGCGCGGCGGTGACGACACGTGGGAGAACCTCGTGACCGCGTGTCGCGTCTGCAACCTCCGCAAGGGCTGGAAGACGCCCGACGAAGCGAACATGCTCCTCGCGCGCCGCCCGTTTCGCCCGAAGTGGTCGACCACCGCGCAGATCCTCCTCGGCGCGGGCTCGCGCTTCAAGGAGTGGGAGCCGTTCCTCAAGGCAAGCTGATCAGAAGGGCGTGAGCACGCCGCGGTCGCCACAGGTGCCCCACGCCTCCCAGCCGCCGTTGCGGCACACGAAGAGATCTTCGCAGCCGCAGCAGCTCGTCGCGCTCGGGCACGTGGCGGCGGTGGCAAGTGGGCAGTCGGGCGGCTCGAGGCTCGAGCAGCCCGGTCCCCCCGCCGCACCGACCACGTCGAAGTCGGCGTCACGAGCGCCCGTTTCGATCGCGTCCGAGCTCGCGTCGAGCGGGCCTGCGTCCTCGTGCGGATCGCAGGTGCGATCGCGTTTCCACGTGCTGTCGGCCATGCAGACGTAGAGGACCTCGCACGTCGGATCGTCGCACGCGTTGCCGATGCGCGGGCATCCACCCGCCGGGATGTTTTTGCAGGGAACGATTGCCGGATCGTCGGCGCACGCCGTGACGATCGCGACGAGCCCGAGAGCGCCGAGGCCGAGCGATGCCCAAACGCGCTTTCTCATTTGAGCTTCGTGAAGCCGTTCTTCAGCGTGCCAATCGGCGCCGTACGCGGGCGCGCCGTCACGCGCGGGCGTGCTGGGGTCGTCGAAGCCGACGGAGCCGCGGTGACGTCGCCGCCCGACACGACGTACCCGTGATCCTCGGCGCGCGCGACACCGTCGGCCTCGACCACGAACGCCTCGGCCCGCGAGCCATCGGTGCCATAGGCCACGACGCGGTGACGGGTACCACTCTCGCGCGGAACGTCGAACGCGCTGACGTCGCTTGGAGGATCGAGCGCGCGCTCGATGTCATCGAAGGTGACGCGCGTCGCCGGGATCGGGAGCGGCACCACGACGCGGCGAACGGTGGGCGCCGCCGGCACCGGCGCAACCGAGGCGAGCGCGATTGCCGGGTCGACCGGCCTTGTCACGCCGCCGAGCGAGAGCGCGATGACGCCCACCGCGCCGGCGATCACGCCGCCGCCAATCGCGCCCAGCACCTTCCACGGCGGACGCGATGTCGGGCCGATCGGCGCGCTGTCTTGCAGATTACCGAACGCGTACCGCTCACTCGGGGCAGGCGGAGCGATCGCCGCGTAGAGCGAAGGGAGCGCGGTCAACATCTCGGGCGTAGGGCGTGGTCGTGGCGGCACGCCGGTGACCTCGAAGAGGCGCGCGGCCTCGTCCTCGCCGACGACCGCGCGAATGTCTTCGTGACGGAGCGCGAGCCGCGGACCGAACACGGTCTCCATCACGCGACGGACGTCGTGCTCGGTGCCGACATTGCCGCGACCTGCGCCCTTCTCGATCGCCTCGGCGAACTCGGCGGCGGACGCGTAGCGCGTCGGGAGGTCGCGGGCGAGCCCCCGCGCGATGGCCTCATCGAGCGAAGGGGGAACCTGCGCACCGAGCTGACGGAGTCGCGGGATGGGGGCGTTCATCACCTCCTGCAAGGTGTCGAGGGCCTCTTCACCGCGAAAGAGGCGGCGCCCCGCGAGACACTCCCACAAGACGACCGCCATCGAGAAGACGTCGCTCTGCTTCGTGCAGATGCGCCGGCGATCGATGCGCTCAGGCGCGAGGTAGGCGAGCTTCCCTTTCACCTCGTGCGTACGTGTAACCTGCACGCGATCTTCGGCCTTGGCGATCCCGAAGTCGGTCAGACGCACGCGCCCATCGCACCCGAGCAGCACGTTGTGCGGCGAGATGTCGCGGTGGATGATCCCGAGCGGTTTGCCGTTCTCGTCCCTCAGCTCGTGCGCGGCGTGGAGCCCTGCGAGCGCGTCGAGCACGACGCGGACCGCTACCCTGGTGTCGACCGCGCGCTCGACAGTGACGAGCTCCTTGCGCAGATCGGAGAGCGACGCGCCCTCGACGTAGTCGAGCACGATGAACGGCTCGCCCGCCTCGAAGCCGAGCTCCCGCACCTTCACGACGTTCACGTGATCGATCGCCGACGCGAGGCGAGCCTCGTCGAGCAACATCGAGAGGAATGCCTTGTCGTTCGCGAGGTGCCGATGCGGCCGCTTCAACGCGACGAGCGGAGCCTTTGGTCCGCCATCGATGGCTCGCGCGAGGAACACCGTCGCCATACCGCCCGACACGAGCTCGAGGAGCATCTCGTATGCGCCCGCACGACCGATCGCAACGCGCGCTGGGGCCGCTGTCGGAAGCGGCGGCGGAAGGCTCGCGACGCGACGGGGCGGCAACGGCGGGGGGGCACCCGAACGCGGCGGCGGCTTGATGGACGACACGGATGTTCCCCGATCGAAGCATTTCGAGGGGTCCGCGTCGAGGCTTCGGCCGGCGTGACTTATTCTCACCCGCGACCGGTGGTAGAATCCCGGCCCATGCGCGTTCACCTCTTCGCCTCCGTGACGGTCGTCAGTGCCTCGCTCCTGGTCCTCGCCGCGTGCGGTGGCGGCGCCGCCACCGGTTCCGGTGCAAAGCCGGCCGGCGCGGATTCGACCGAGACGCCAGCGAACGCCGACGGCACCCCGACGTCCGCAAGCGGCGCGGCGAGCGGCTCCTCCGCTGGCGCAGGTGCGGGGGCCGCTGCCGCCACCGCCGACGCGGGTCCGACGTCGACCACCACCACCACGCTCGGCAGCAACGCCGACCTCGGCGGCGCCAAGCTCCAGAGCTCGTCGACGATGTCCGTCGAGGTCAAGGGTGACGGCGGCGCCAAGCCCGATCCGCACAACGCCGAGCCGGGCCGCCGCCGCGAGGACATCCAAGCGCTGATCGTCGCGCACCGGGACGAAGCGCGTAAGTGCTACGACGACGCGTTCAAGGCGCATCCCGGCATCGAAGGCGACGTCGACGTCAAGTGGACGATCAACCCCAAGGGCGCGATCACCGACATCATGGTCGACGACTCGAAGAGCACGATTCACGAGGCCTCGGTCGGCACCTGCATCATCGCCATCATCAAGACGATCAAGTTCGCCGAGAGCCCCAAGGGCTTCGAGACGAAGACGCACTATCCCTACAACTTCCATCCGCACGGCACGCAGAGCAGCGCCGTCCCGAAGAAGTAAGGGCTAGCGAACGTCGCTGATCCAGCCGTACGACGCCCACGCTTGAAACCAGACGCCGATACCTTCGTCGACGTCGCCTGGGCGCGCTGTCGACGAAGCGACAATCTCGCAAGCGCGCCCCAGCGGCTCACCGCGCGCGATCGCTTCGAGTAACTGGAAGGGGAGCGGCTCGATCTCGATCCAGCGGACGCTCTCCTCGGGGCCGCGGAACACGACGAGGTTCACCGCACGCGGATCGGGTCGATCGGGTTTGTTGCCGTCACGCACTTCGGCGCGAAGGAGATGCGCGGGGTACGCAAGCGCGAGACGCCGCATCGCGGGCTGAAGGACGAGCGTCGCGGCAGGCCACGCGTCCTCGGGCATCGTCGCGAGCTTCGTGGCATCAAGCGGCGGAGCCTCGGCCGCGTCGAAAGCTTCGATGAAGGCCCACTCCGTTCGCGCAGCGTCGGCGAGCAGCGCATCCTGTCGGTAGTCGGGATGCGAGGCGACGAACGCGGCCATCGGGGCGGCGAGATCCCGCATCGTGAATGACGTGGGCGGGTGCGCCTTCAAGAACGCCCGGCACAAGCGCTCGAAGGCCGACGCGCCACCGAGCAAGTGCTCGAGCGTCGGGTAGTCCTCGAGAAGCGAAGCCGTGTGCCGCAGCCAGAACTGCTCGCGGTACACGTCGACCTGACCCACCGGCGTCAGGCGTGCGTTGCCCGACGCGATCGCAGTCGCGGCCTCGGTGATCACGGCGTCGGCACCGAGCGCGGACTCGCGGCGCACGACGTCGGCCATGAAGCGCTGCATTTCCTCTAGCTTCATGTGAGCGCCTCGGCGCGCACGACGCGCGCGCGGGCGGCTTCGTCGGCGACGACCTCGAAGGCGGGGATGTCCTCGTCCCACTCGATGAGCGTCGACACCGCGCCGACGCGACGGATCGCGCGGCGGTACAGATCCCAGACGGAGTCGGTGACGCGATCGGAGTGCGTGTCGAGGAGGTAGCTCCCTTTGTCGGTGTGACCCGCGAGGTGAATCTGCACGACGCGCGAGGGATCGATCGCGTCGACGTAGGCGTCGGCGTCGAAGCCGTGGTTGCGTGAGCTCACGTAGATGTTGTTGCAGTCGAGCAAGATGCCGCAGTCGGCGCTTTCGGCGATGCGCGACACGAACTCCCACTCGGGCATCGCGCTGTCTTTGAACGTCATGTAGCTCGACACGTTCTCGATCGCGAAAGGCACCTCGAGAAAATCCTGAACCTGCCGGATCCGCGCCGCCACGTGCCCGATCGCCTCGTCCGTGTGTGGGAGCGGCAAGAGATCGTGGATCTCGGCGCCATCAATCCCGGTCCAGCACAGGTGATCGGAGCACCACGGCGGACGTACCTCGGCGAGCACGCCCTTCAGGCGGCGCAGGTAGTCGCGGTCGAGCGGCTTCGTCGATCCGATCGACATCGACACGCCGTGCGGCACGACCTTGTACGACGCGAGCAGCTTCTCCAGGTTCTTCTTCGGCTTGCCGCCGTCGACCATGAAGTTCTCGCTGATCACCTCGAACCAATCCATCGCCGGATGGTCCCCGAAGATCACCGGGTAGTGCTTGGGGCGGCAGCCGATGCCGACGCCGAGATCGGGGATCGCATGGCGCTCACGAAAGCTGGATGGCGCTCCTTGCATCGTCCTCTCTCTTTAGCGGACCGCCGCACAAACGCGAAACGCCAGGCCCCTGCCGAAGCAGGAGACCTGGCGCGTCGTGGTCAGGCCCGGATACGGGCGCGACGTGCTCGGCTCAGGGTGCCTTGGGGGCTTCCGTCTTCGGCGCGTCGGTGCTGGCCGGCGTGGCGCTGCCGCTGCACGAGCCCTTGCCGCTGCAGCTTCCCTTTGCGCCGGGGGCCGCGTTGTCGGTCGTCGGTGCTGCTGCCGGGGGCTTGTCGCCACCGCAGCCAGCGAGAACGCCCAAGAGGATTCCTGAAACCGCGGACACTGCGAGAGACTTCTTCATTTTAAATTCCTCCAAGGAACGAAATGCTTGTTCGGCGAAAATTGGAACGTGGGAAGCGAATCGACCCAATCCCTTCGCCTGAACGAGCGACGGGGCGTTTCCCTTACGCGCCAAGGCTACAAAGGTATCGGGACATACCGCCAATTTTTTCCAAAAGTGTTGCAGCGTACAGTCTCCTTCATGGCCACTCCGCCCTCGTCCCCCGATCTCGTCCCCGCCTTGGTCGCGCTCGGGTTCAGTCTGAACGAGTCGCGCGCCTACACGGCGTTGCTGCAGGAGAATCCGGCCACGGGTTACGAGGTGGGCGTGCGCGCGAGCATTCCGCGCTCGGCCGTCTACGGCGTGCTGCGACGCCTCGTGGCGGCGGGTGCTGCGCGATCGATCGCCGGAACGCCCGAGCGCTTCACACCGGCACCAGCCGATGAGCTCCTCGCGCTTCTTCGCAAGCGGTTCGACACGTCAGCCGACGCGCTCAAGGAGGCCGTCGAAAAGCTCGACTCGACCCCCGTCGCGCCCGACGCGTTCAGCGTGCGCGGCTACGAACGGATTCTCGAAGAGGCAGAGCGTCTCGCGCGCACCGCGGAGACGCGTCTCGTCGTGAGCGGTTGGCCGCGCGAGATCGCGCGCATCGCGGGCGAGCTGCGTCGCGCCGCGAAGCGAAAGGTCTACGTCGTCGTGTTCTCGCACGCCGCGCTCCCGAAGCTTCCCGGCGAGATCTTCAGCTACGGCCTCGCCGAAGCCGAGCTCGAGACATTTTGGAAACATCGGCTCATCGTCGTCGCCGACGATCGGCGCACGCTCATTGGTGCGACCGAGAACGCGGACAGCGACAGCGCCGTCATCAGCGAGACCGGCGCCATCGCGGAGGTCGCAGCGAGCCAAGTCGCGCTCGACATCACGCTCCTCGCGCAGCGACGCGGTGAGAGTGTCGAACGCGTGATGGCGCGCATGCTCGGCCCGCGCGTCGGGCGCCTCGACACTCTGCTCGGGCCCAACCCGCCAAAATGATCTGGTAGCCTGGCCGTCCTTTGGCCAACGGCCCGTCGTTCGCGCCGCCGCGCTCTCTGGGGCCCGGTGATCGAGATGCCTACGCGGAGCTCCTTCGCGGGACGCGTGGGCTTCGTCGTGAGCACGCGCAGGCGCGCGAGGGCTGGTTTTCGCAGCTCGTCGGCGAGAAGAAAGAGGACCATCTCTTCGAGCTCGAGATCCTGCTCAAGGGGCTCGCGTGCTTTGCCAACCCGCGGAACCATCCTGGTCCTCCGCGTCGCACGCCGGTCGTCGCGCAAGACTTCCGTGAGCCGCTCGCCCTCACGCGGGAAGCCATCGCGCGCATCGTCAACTTGTGCCGGCTCCTCCTCGTCGATCGCGAAAAGGCGTTCGTCTTCCAGCGCTACCTCGAGACGGTTCTACCCGACGACAACGCGCGCTCGCGGCTCGTGAACGACAACCTCACGCAGGGCTCGCCGGCGCAGTCCCTCTTCGTCATGCGCCACGCGATGACGAACGTGCTCGAGGTCGCGAGCGGGGTGTCGCGCCTCCCGCGCGTGCCCTTTCGGCTATTTTATGCGCTTCTCGGCATTGCGCAGCGCGAGGTCGCGCAGTCGGAATACTTCAACCCGCTGAGCGCGCTCGAGTTCCGCCCCGAGTTCGATCGCATCACGAACCAGAAGATCCTCGAGCTCACGCGGTCGGTGCCGCAAGACCACGCGCGCCGCCTCGTCGCGCTCACGTTCCTCTCGCTCTTTCGCATGCTGCGCTACTTGAGCCTGCTCGAGTCGACCGTGCGCGAGCCCGCGGTCGGCGAGGGGCGACGCATGAGCGGCGTGGTCTACCTCGTGATGAGCGTGCTGCGATCCGACGCGCGTGCGCTCACCGGTTACCTTCGTCATCGTGCGGGTCCGCAGCTCGCTGAGGGCTACGAGCGCGATCTCTTCAAGGTGCCCGCACCGCAAATGGTCGCGCGCTACGAGTCGTTGCTCGACGACGGGCATCGGCTCTTGGAGACGAAGGCGACCCTCGAGGGGCTCAGCGCGAATCTGCGGCTCGAGCTTCGGCGCGCTTTCGAGCATGATTTCCCGGCGCCGGAGCTCGCGCCTTCGAGCGACGTCGTGCGCGAGGCCACGCTCGCGACGATCAAGAACCTACGACCGGCGCTCCAGAACGCTGTGCTCTTTTTGGGCAAGGCGATCGGCGGGCGTCTCGATGCCCCGCGTGTGTTCGACGACGAAACGGCGCGGCGCACGCTGTCGGAGCGGCTGCGGCGCGACGTGTGGATGTTCGCGCAGATCGTTCGTGCGTTTGCGCAGAAGGCTCGAGCAGTGCCGCCGGGCGAGGTGCGCTGGCAGGGGGTGTCGCCGCTGCAGTTCGTGCGCGAGTTCCTCCAGTACTTCCGCGCCATGGGCTATCCGCTGCTGCGCAACGCGGATTATCCACGGGTCGATGCGTTCATGGACGCGATGAGCGGCCTCGAGGAGAGTGATCTCCTCGACCCTTCGCGGTTGCTGCGCGCGATCGAGGAGGCCGATCAGTTTCAGGAATTCCTGAGCACGTTGTTCGACTCGATCGGGAAGCGTGAGGAGCTCGCCGGGATCGCGTTCAACCGGCGGGCTGCGGCGGAGGCGTTAAAGCTCTACCTTGGCAGCTCGACCTGACCTGTCCGCTCCTACGGCTGAGCCGTAGCGCCGATGGTCACTCTGATGGTCACCGCCCAGGGTCACCGCCCAGGGTCACCGCTGATGGTCACATAGGGCTTAAACACGAAGGGCGCCCGTTTCACACTGGAAACGTAGCGCCCATCGTGCCGAACGACTTTCGATCAGCTCATGCGAATCTGAACATGTTGTTTGCTTCGCGAAAAACGTCCGGCTGCAACCTACTCTTCGCCGTCGTCCAGCCCTTGGCTGGACGTGGGGGCGCCGCCCAACATCGACGGCACACCAGCGGGGGGAGCTGCCTTCGGCTTGGAACCCGAAGACTTCTTCTTGCCACCACCGCCCGACTTCTTGGCCGCCGCCCTCTTTGGGGCGGCTTTAGTAGCACCTTTTTTAGAGGCCTTTTTGGCACTCTTCTTGGCGCCACCCTTCTTGGCGGCCTTGCGCTTCGGCGCCTTCTTGGCCGTCTTACCAGCGGCCTTCTTCACGGTCTTCGTCTTCTTTGCTCCGCCCGACTTCTTTGCACTCTTCTTAGCAGCCATACGTGTACCCTCCTAGAAGGTGATTTACATGACTTATATGGTCACCTACGTCAGTTGTCAAACAAAATAGTTGCCCACGTTCGGAAAGGACTTCCCTTTCGCGATCCTTCGGGGGCGGCCGCACCAAGCGCCTTGTTTTCTCGAGCGAATCGCGAGCCCGCCGCATCGCTTGACGATCCCGTTCCGGCCGCTCTAGGGTCGCGCCGGGGATTTTCTGCACCCCGCTCAAGTCTTTTTTTTCTTCGAGGTCGAGGAGGTGTCGGGCACATGGAACGAACCGCAACGATGAGATCCGGAAGCACGATGAGATTCAGCGGTACGAGATGGAGCCTGTTCGCGGTCATGACCGCGCTGTTCCTTGCGCTCGTGGGCTGCGGCCACACCGACGAAGAGATGGCCGCCAAGCAGCGCGAGATCGACAAGCTCGCCGCCGACCTGAAGGCCGCGCGCACGCAAATCGCGCAGGACCAGGCGAAGTTCAACGAGACGCAGACGGACATGGAAGGCCTGCGCACGCAGTTGAAGCAGGCTGGCATCAGCGAAGGAAAGTCGCGCGAAGAGGCGCAGCGTCTTCAGCAGGCGCTCGCCGAGTACAAGCAGCGCGCCGATCAGCTCACCGCGATCGAGCAGCGCTTCCGCGACCTGAAGGCGCGCCTCGACAAGCTCACGCAGGTCGGCCTCAAGGTCGTCGTGCGCAACAACCGCATGGTCATCCAGCTCCCGGGCGACGTTCTCTTCGACTCGGGCAAAGACGAATTGAAGCAGGGCGGCAAGGACGTCCTCGTCCAGGTCGCCGACGTCATTCGCAACGACACCGATCTCGCGCGCCGTAACTTCCTCGTCGCCGGTCACACCGACAACGCGAAGTACCCTGCCGGCGGTCCGTTCAAGGACAACTGGGGGCTCTCGCTCTCGCGCGGTCGCTCGGTCCTTCTTTTCCTCATCGGCACCAAGACGCAGCCGAAGGATCCCAAGGCGCCGCCGAAGCCGGGCGACACCACGGGCGGTGGTCTCGATCCGAAGCACTGGGCGGCCTCGGGCTACGGCGAGACCGATCCGATCGCGGGCAGCATGGAGAAGCAGTCGAACGACGACATGGGCAAAAACCGCCGCGTCGAGCTCGTCCTCCAGCCGAACGTCGAAGAGATGCTCAACTTGAACAACATCAAGTAACGAGCGCTCGCTCGAACAGGCGGGGTCGGTCCGAATGGATCGACCCCGTTTTTTTTTCGCCTGCCCGTCAGCGGGCTCGTCTTCTCGAAAGGATCTCGTCATGCGCGTCGCCACCATCGACATCGGAACGAACACCGTCTTGCTCTTGGTCGCGGAGAAGCGCGGTCGCGATCTCGTGGCCGTCGAGGAGCACGCGACCATCACGCGCCTCGGCGAGGGGGTCGACAAGACGCGCACGCTGCACCCCGACGCGATCGAGCGCACCAACGCGTGCCTCACGCGCTATGGCGAGATCGTGAAGCGCCTCGGCGCCACGCGCGTCGACGTCGTGGGCACGAGCGCCATGCGCGACGCCAAGGGTAGCGAGGCGGTGCGCGAGCGCGTCCGCGAAGCGCTGGGCGTCGACGCCCGCGTGATCAGCGGCGACGAAGAAGCGCGGCTTACGTTCGCGGGTGCGCTCAGCGGGCTCGGGCTCGATGCGTCGAGCGGCGAGATCGCGGTCTTCGACATCGGCGGTGGCAGCACCGAGATCGTTCGCGGGTCCCTCGACGCCGACGGCAACGTCGATGCGATCGCTTACGCGCATAGCTTCGACGTCGGCAGCGTCCGCATGACCGAGCGCCACGTGAAGAGCGATCCTCCGACGCCGGCGGAGCGCGACGCGGTGCGCACCGATCTCGCGACGGCGCTCGCGACCGCACCGCGCCTCGCGAAGGGCAGCGTCCCGATCGGGATCGCCGGAACGATGACGACGCTTGCGGCCGTCGCGCTGGGCATGGACGCCTACGACGGCGCGCGCGTCCACGGCCACGTCATGCAGCTCGCGGAGCTCGTCGCCGTCACGGAACGGATGGCCGCGATGCCTCTCGAGGAGCGCCGAAAGTTGCCGGGGCTCGAGCCGAAACGCGCCGACGTCATCGTCACGGGTGGCCTGATTGCGCTGGCCGTCCTCGAGCGCATGGGCGCGGACTCGGTGCGCATTTCGGATCGCGGCGTGCGCTGGGGGCTCGCCGCCAAGCTCGCCTCGTAACGCAACGCATGGGGTCGCCTTGCCGAAGCGGAAGCGCCTGCTACAGTGTGGGCAGATGTGGCGCGCTGGACGTTTTCTACAGACAGTGGATCACGAAATAAGCGATTGACAGGAAGGGCCTCGACCAACTAGAGTGCGCTCGCCTCGGTTCATATCTACGGTCCTCGTGCCGCCCAACCTTTCGGGCTTCTCTGCTCTCTTGCGAGAGCATCCTCCGCACGGGGAATACGAATTCTCACTCCCCTGTTAGGACGCACCGAACGTTCCCGTCGTATCTGCGCAATCAACCGCAGAGCCGCGCGGCGAAGTTTCGTTTTGCTCTCTCCATTCGGAGAAGCACGTCAAACGAGGGAGCCGCAAGCTGTCCCGTTCTAAGCGGTTTTCAACAAGGAGACGCAGACGCTATGCAAGCTGGTACCGACGTGAAGTTCAAGGTTGGTGACAAGGCTGTTTACCCTGCTCAGGGGGTCGCCGAGGTCATCAAGATCGAGGAGAAGGACATCGCGGGAAGCCGTCAGCAGTTCTACGTGCTCCGCATCCTCGACACGGACCGCAAGATCATGGTCCCCGTTTCGAACGCGAGCGCCGTCGGCCTCCGCTGCGTGATCAACGACACCGAGATCCGTGAGATCTTCGACATCCTCAAGGAGCGCACGATCGCGTTCGACAACCAGACCTGGAACCGCCGCTACCGCGGGTTCATGGACAAGATCAAGACGGGCTCGATCTACGATGTCGCCGAGGTCCTTCGCGATCTTTACCGTCTGAAGACGGACAAGCAGCTCTCGTTCGGCGAGCGCCGCATGCTCGACACCGCGCGCACGCTGATCGTCAAAGAGATCGCCATCGCTCGCGAGCAGACCGAAGAGCAGGTCAAGACCGAGATCGAGTCGATCTTCGTTTCGAACTGACTCGAAACCGAACACGGCTACTGCGTCACGCGAACGCGCGCTCCTTCGGGGGTGCGCGTTTTGCTTTTGTCGCGTTCTGCGCGTGCGGCGCGCGAGGGATCACTCTTCGAGCAGACCGAACTCCCAGACTTCGTCGGGCTCGCGCATGCCGGCGACTGCGGCCTCGACGCGGTAAAGAAGATCGCCCGCGGCGTACGCCGGGTTCGGCTTGATGCCGACCGCGACCCGATCGTCCCATTGCCAGACGCGCGCGCCGGCGACGCCCTCGACGCCGTAGACGATCTCGACGGTGCGACGCAGACGCGGGGGGAGAGGCTCGGCAGGCTCGGCAGGCTCGACCGGAGGAGTGGGTGGCGCTTGCTCGTCGCTCAATGGAGCTCCGCGAGCACCGGTGGCGTGATCTCGGCGAGCGGGATGGCGCGCTTGCCCGCGTGATCGGCGATGAACTTCTTCGCCTTGGTGGGATCGACGGGCACGAAGTCGGGACCCATCGGCCCGTCGACGTCGCTACCGATCACGAACACCACGTCGTTGCCGCTTCGCATCTGGGTATCGTAGTACTCGTGCACGTGCACCTCGTTGACCGACGACGCGAAATCGC
>CAXSGV010000002.1:0-358 GCA_964236615.1 uncultured Polyangiaceae bacterium | reverse complement strand
CGACGGGCTTCGAGCGCACAGCGGGGCGCGTCGTAGTGGTGCGTCGCGTGGTCGTTCGTGACGAGCTCCGCCGACCAGCCCGCGCGCGCGGGATCGAGCTTCATGCCACAGCGCTCGCAGCGATCGGCGGGTGCGGGGCGCGAGCACGCGGTCGTGGAGGCAAACGCGAACGCGAGCCCGAGCAAGGCGAGAGCGCGCTTCACGGAAAGAGCGACGCCCCGCCGCTCATCCACGCGTAGCGCGCGACGGGAAGCGCGCCGAGCACGAGCGCGATCGACCACGCGGCGGCCTCACGACGGAGGCGATTCTTCAAGAACGCGTCGAGCGCTTCCCGCGCGGGCAAGCGTCGCGTGAGGAG
>CAXSGV010000001.1:46672-48519 GCA_964236615.1 uncultured Polyangiaceae bacterium | reverse complement strand
CTGCGGCCGGGGAAGTTCCGGTTCTGTGAGCTGACCGTGATTTGCCCCGGCTGATCGCTCACGCCGGGGCCTGCTTTGATGCACGCGCCACACGACGGATCGACGAGCTCGGCGCCGGCCTTGGCGAAGATGTCGAGGTAGCCCTGCTCCTCGGCGTAGCGGCGGATGTCTTGCGATCCGAACTGGATGTAGAGGTGCACGCCGTCGGCGACGCGCTTGCCCTTGGTCACGGCGTCGCGCAGGACCGCGGCGTACATGTCCATGTCCGCCTTCTTGCCGCCGGTGCACGACCCGCCGTAGGCGATGTCGATCTTCACGTCGCCGCCGCTCTTCTCCGCGAGATCGCTGAGCGCGACGCCGTTGCGAGGATCGCCCGGCGTCGCCACCATGGGAACGAGCTTGGAAAGATCGACCTCGAATGTGGCGACGTAGGTCGCGCCCTCGTCGGCCTTCACGATCCGCGCGCGCACGTCGTCGGCCGAAAGGCCGCGCTGCTTCACGAGGTAGTCGACCACGACCTCGTCGGCTTCGATGATGCCCGTGAAGCCACCGGCCTCGACGGCCATGTTGGTGAGGGTCGCGCGCTCGTCGAGCGGCATCGCGCGGACGCCTTCGCCCGCGAACTCGAGGACCTTGCCGATGCCGTCACCGGTCTTGAAGAAGGGCAGGCTCAGGATGTGGAGCATGACGTCCTTCGCGCATACGCCCGCGGGGAGCGTGTTGTTCAAGACGAAGCGCGCCGACTGCGGCACGGTGACGCGGACGTCCTTCGTGAACCACGCGTTGGCCATGTCGGTCGAGCCGACGCCGAACGCGAAGCAGCCGAGCGCGCCCGCCATGCAGGTGTGCGAGTCGGTGCCGGCGACGAGCTGGCCCGGCAGCGCGAGCTCCTCGATGACCTTGTTGTGGCAGATCGCTTCGGAGCCCACGAGCTTTCCGTCGCGGTGCACCTCGCCATAGAGCTTGATGCCGTGCTTCTTCGTGAAGCTCTCCTGCACCGTCGCCAGCGAGTGCGCTTGCTCGGTGAGGCCCATCTCTTTGTGCGCCTTCGACATCACGAGGTCGAGGAACGTGAGGTGATCGCGGAAGGCGAAGATGCTCTCGGGATCGGTGACGGTTGCGCCCGCGCCCATCTCGGCGCGGAAGATCGCGTCGGCCATCGGCGTGACGTACTCGTGCGAGAAGCGAACGTCCGTGCGCGCGAAGAACGCGTCACCCGGCTTCACCGCGGTGGCGCCGAGCTTGCCCGATTTGGCGTCGACGATGACGTGCTGCGCGAGGATCTTCTCGCAGAGCGTCATCTTGCGCGCGGGCGTCGTGATCGCGGGCGGCGAGACCTTGCCCGACATGCGCGCGCGGTTGTAGGCGAAGAGGCCGCCGTGCTCCACGATGCTGGCGCTGATGGGATCGAGGCCGCGCGTGAATTCCTCCATCGGGATCGCCTCGCCGCGCTCGATGCGATCGAGGAGCGAAAAATCGGTGCTCGTGAGGAGGCCGATGTTCTGCGAGTTCTGGCGGTAGATCTTCTCGATGCTCTTGGCGATGACGAGCTTCACACCGCTCTTGAGCTCGCTGTACGGGGCGGTCTCGCGCGACGAGCCGCAGCCCTTCGAGATGCCGCTCACGATGACGCCGAAGCCACCGTTCTTGATCTGATCCTGCTTCACCGTGCCGCCGCGCAGGCCGATGAGGCAGTAACGAGCGAGCGTCTCGTCGTAGTAGTAGCAAACCCAACCCGGAGTCATCTCGTCGGTCGAGATGTTGTCGCGAAGCTTCGGATGCGACGGCGACCCGATCGGCGCAGACGCATCGAAGGGGAGGTCTTCCCCCGCGAGCTGGCGATGCAG
>CAXSGV010000001.1:23107-46662 GCA_964236615.1 uncultured Polyangiaceae bacterium | reverse complement strand
GTCGGTCGAGATGTTGCCGATGAGCGCGCGGTTCGCGTCGTAGCGAAGCGTCTCGCCGCCGAGCTGCGCTTCGAGAAGCTTGGCGTCCTCCGTGAGGTAGAGGACCTTCCCCTCGATCTTCACCGTGCGCGCGTCCGTCATGATGCTTTCCTTACCATCCGCGGCGATGGATTCCATCGGCAACGAGTGCGTCAAAATCCGGGTTACGCTCGCGCCGTGATGACGCAGGAAGACTTGAAATGAGCGCCGAGAGCGAAGCACGCGCCGCGCTGCGCTCGGGCTTCGACGACTTCCGCGAGTTCGTGAACCCCTTCATCGCCAACCGTGCGGAGCTCGCGCGCGAGCCGATTCGGTTCGTGCGCACCGAGGTCGGCAGCGGGCGCCTCATCGACGAGGATGGCAAGAGCTACGAAGACCTCCACGGCACGCAGGCCTTCGGTCATCGCCATCCCGCCATAACGCAGGCGGTGAAAGATCTGCTCGAGACCGACGCGCCGTTCTGGTTCCCATCGCGTGTGAACCCGTTCGCGGGGCGGCTTGCGCGCCGCATTTGCGAGCGCACCGGCCACTACTCGAACGTGTACTTCGGATGCACGGGCAGCGACGCGGTGGAGGCCTCGCTCAAGCTCGCGCGTGCAGCGACGCGGCGGCCACGCATCCTCTCGCTCACTGGCGGTTACCACGGCTGCACCTTCGGCAGCGTGGCGCTCATGCAGAAGGGGCCGTTCCGCGATCCCTTCGCGCCGCACCTGCCTGGTGCGGAGGCCGTCTCGTGGAACGACGTCGATGCGCTCGCACGCGCGATGAAGGCCGGCGACGTCGCGGCGGTGGTGGTCGAGCCGATTCAAGGCGAAGGCGGCGTACGCGCTCTGTCGCCTGCGTTCATTGCCGCGCTCTGCGAGCTCACGCAAGCGCACGACGCCGTGCTCGTCGCCGACGAAGTGCAGACCGCGCTCGGGCGCTCGGGACATTTTCTCGCGAGCGCGAGCTGGCCGCGGCGTCCCGATGTCGTGCTGCTAGGCAAGGCGCTCGGCGGCGGCTTGATGCCCATCTCGGCAATGGTGACGCGGCGCGATCTGTTCGAGCGCGCTTACGGCGCGAGCTTCGAGGCGGCGGAGTCCCACAACTCGACCTTCAGTTACAACGCCATGAGCGCGGTCGCGGCGATGGCGACGCTCGACTTGTTGACCGACGACATGATTCAGCAGATAAGCCGGCGCGGCGCTGCGTTTCGCAAAAATCTGACCGAGGCGCTCACGGGCGATCCCATCTTCGGCGAGGTCCGCGGGGACGGCTACATGATGGGCATCGCGCTCAAGCAGCCGGACCACCCCTGGATCTCGTTCGAGCAGATCGGGTTCGAGCAATTCGCGGATCGCGCGAGCATCGGTCCCATCCTCTGCCATCGCCTCTACAAGCGCGGATTCTTCGCGTTCGTGTGCGGCCATGATTGGAGCATTCTGCGGATGCAGCCGCGGTTCACGATCGAGGAGTCGCGCCTTTCCGAGCTGGTCGCCGCCTGCCGCGAAGAGCTCACGTACATTGGGGGGATCGTATGAACGAGCGGCTGATTCACGAGACGAGCGGGCTGTGCAAGGTGTGCAAGAACGCGATCGACATCCGCGTCGTGGCACGCGAGGACGGCGAGGTCTGGATGCGCAAGGCCTGCGCCGCGCACGGCGCGCAAGACGTTCGCATCTCGACGGATGCCACCTGGTACGAGGCGACGCGCAACACCGCGCGCACCAAGGTGCCACCACAGACGATTCAGAAGGAGGTCGACCACGGGTGCCCGTTCGACTGTGGCCCGTGCACGAGCCACACGCAGAAGGTGCGACTGCCGGTCGTCACGATCACGAGCGCGTGCAACCTCGACTGCCCCATCTGCTACGTGCACAACAAGAACGACGGCGCGTTCCACATGACCGTCGCTGACTTCGAAAAGGTGCTCAGCCACCTGAAGGCGGAGCACGGCGGTGATGGGCGCCAGATCGACATCATCAACCTCACCGGCGGCGAGCCCACCGTCCACCCGAATTTTCTCGAGCTGCTCGAGAAGGCGAACGAGGCGGGCATCCATCGCGTGACGATCTGCACCAACGGCATCCGCCTCGCGCGGGACGAGGGGCTCGTGATCAAGCTCGCGCAGCTCGGCGCGCGCGTCGCACTCTCGTTCGACACCTTCGAGAAGGAGGCGGACTTTGCGCTGCAAGGTGCGAAGCTCTTCGATCTGAAGATGAAGTGCCTCGATCTGCTCGAGAAGCACGGCGTCGATACCACGCTCATCCCGGTGATGACGCGCGGCGTGAACGAGCACGAGATTGGCAAGATCATCGATCTCGCGGTGCGCCGCTCGAACGTCCGCCACCTCGAAGCTCACACGATCACGTACACGGGCCAGGGCGGCGTCGACTTCCCACGCTCGGGCCGCATCTCGATGGTCGAGGTCCTCGACGAGATCGAGCGCACCACGAACGGCGTGCTGCGGAAGGACGATTTCGTGTCGTCGCCCTGCGCGCATCCGCTCTGCTACCAGATCGCCTACCTGCTCGTGGATCCGGAGGGCGGCCCGCCGATCCCCTTCTCGCGCCTGGTCTCGAAGGCGACGATCTACGAGTGCCTCTCCGATCGCCTCTACATCGAGCCCACACGAAAGCTCGAAGAGGCGATGACCGAGGCCATCGACCGCCTATGGGCGCTCGAGGGTGACGACCCAGTGGACCGCGAGGCGAAGCGCGCTCTGCGCATCTTGCGGAAGCTCCTTGGCGACATGTTCCCGAAAGACCGGAGCATCACGCGCGAAGAAGCGCTTCGCGCGAGCGAGCGCGCGACCAAGGCGATCTACATCCACTCGCACATGGACGAGGAGACGTTCGACACCGAGCGCATCGTCGAGTGCTGCGACTCCAACTGCTACGCCGACGGCACCACCATCCCGGTGTGCGCGTACAACGTCCTCTACCGCGAGAAAGAGGATCACTTCATGCTGCAGCCCGTCACCTGGAACGAGCGCAGCGGCGGCCGGAAAAAGTTCCCCGGCTCGCTCCCGATCGTTCGATGAGGCGCCGTGTAGACTCGGCCGATGAGACCAACCAGCGTCGTGGTCGTGGCCGTCGTCGTGCTCGCGTCGGCGTCGGCGTGCGACCGCGCACCGGCGACACGCGAGCCGCCATCCGCGGCGGGCGGAAATGCGTGCGCCGACATCCGCGCGCGGTTCAACGCCGAGCACGCGAAGCGAACGGACGCGTGCAGCGCGAACAGCGACTGCGGGTGCTTCGACCCCGTCGGCGGACCGGCGCTCGGGTGCGGAGGAGTCACCGACTCCGCCACGTCGAAGAAGCTCGACGCGATCGAGGCGGAGTTTCACGCCGCCTCCTGCCCGTGGACGCACCAGTGCGCGGCCTCGGTCTGCGCGCCGAAGTGTGTCGCGGGGCGCTGCTCGAGCTAGGCGCGTCGTGACCGCCGTGACCGCCGACACACGGCGCCTCGAAGGCAAGCGCTGCCTCATCACCGGCGGCTCGCGCGGCCTCGGGCGCGCCATTGGCGTCGCCTTCGCACGCGCTGGAGCGAAGGTCGCGTTCACGTTCAGCAAACGCGTCGCGGATGCCGACGACGCGTCCGCGGCGATCGCCGAGGCCGGCGGTGGACAAGCGCCGCTCGTCTTCCAGGGGTCGGTCGCCGACGCGGCGCACGCCCAGGCAACGGTCGCGAGCGTGGTGAAGACGTGGGGCGGCATCGACGTCCTCGTGAACAACGCCGGCATCACCCAGGTCGTGCCGATGGCGCTGCTCGAGGAGAGCGACTGGGACGAGGTGATCGACGTCAACTTGAAAGGCGCATATTTGTTCGCGCGCGCCGCGCTTCGCCCGATGATCCGAGCACGCAAGGGGCACATCCTCTCCATCGGCAGCTTTGCCTCGGAGCGCGTAATCGAAGCGCCCGTGCACTACGCCGCGGCGAAGGCGGGCTTGCGCGGCTTCACCGAGGCGCTCGCGCGCGAGGTAGGGCGTCACGGAATTCAGGTGAATTTGTTGTCTCCGGGCCTCCTCGACGTCGGGCTCGGGCGCATGCTTCTTCCACACCGCATCACCGAGTACGTCGATCAGGCTGCGCTCGGCCGGCTCGGAACCGCAGCCGAAGTGGCGCTTGCAGCGACTCACTTGGTCTCGGACGACAACCCCTTCATGACCGGCGCGAAGATCGTCCTCGACGGAGGCATCTAATGGCGGCACCTGGTGCGATCGCGAACGGCGAGCGCCGCGCGCTCGTGCTCGGCGGCACCGGCTTCGTTGGCAGCGAGGTCGTTCGTGCGCTGCGGCTCGCCGGCGTTCCCACGTCGTTCACCTGGTTCGCGAACGAGGCCCGCGCGAAGGTCCTCGACGGTGGAGGCGCATGCCGCGTCGATCTACGTGACACGCCGGCCTTGCGGGCGCTCGTGGCCGAGCAGAAGCCAACGGTGCTGGTCCACGCCGCCGCGGTGAGCTCGGGCGCGTCGCTCGGCGAGCTCGACGACGCGGCCTGGGACCAGGTGCAAGCCGTCAACGTGCGCGCCGCGTTCGTCGCCATCCAAGCGGCGTCGAGCTCGATGGCCGCGGCTGGCGGCGGTGACATCGTCCTCGTGGGCGCGCTCGACCGCGCACAGTCGCTACCGCTGCCGATTCATTTCGCGGCCACGCAAGGCGCGCTGTCTGCGATGACGATGGCGCTCGCGAAGGAGCTCGGACCGCAAAAGATCCGCGTCAACATGATCGCGCTCGGCGTGCTCGACGGCGGGATCGGCAAGACGCTCTCCAGCAAGATGGTTGCAGACTACAAGAGCTTCAGCGCGCTGCGCCGCACCGGGACCGCCGCCGAAGCCGCGCGCGCTATCGTGTGGCTCGCGCTCGAGAACACATGGATGACGGGCAAGGTCGTGCCCGTCAACGGCGGCATCTGACGAGCGTAGACTGCGGGCATGAAGAACGGGACTTGCCCCAAGTGCAATGGAACGGAGATCCTGCAGCTGGAAGAGGTGACCGACCAGGTCGGCGCGCGTACGGTCGGCCTCGCTCAGGAGCCCTACGTGTGCGGCTCCTGCGGGTACATCGAGTTCTATGCGTGTGACCTGAAGGCGGTGCGGGCTATGGCGCACGTCCGGAAGAGCCCGGCCGCACAACCGTTTCGCTGACGCCCCTGAAGTCGGTAAGTCAGACGACGAAGTCGAGGAGCTGCAGCCGCGTCGTGTAGTCGTCGAGCTTCTTCTTGAACTCGTCGACCAATGTGTCGAGCTTGACGACGACGCCGTTCGAATCCTCACGAACGACGCTACCGCTGACGACGATCTCGCCCGTCGGCATCACGAGCACGCCCGCCCAGTAGGTGGGATCGGTCGTCAGCTCCTTGGTCGTGCCTTCGACCTTGAGGTAGCCCTCGCTCACCTCGAGAACGGAGACGACGCGCCCGTCGTCGAGACGAACCTGCGCGGCGTAGGTGGCCGCCGGCGAGACGCGGTAGTTGGCGCGGCGGTTGTTGTCGATGAGCGCGTCGAGGGAGTCGAAGAGAGGCTTCGATAGCTCGCCCTCGGGCGCTGCGAGGACGGTCTCGCGCATCTGCTTCATCGCCTTTTGCGTGCGGATGATGTTGCCGCGCATCTCGCGAAGGAGGCCGCGGTCACGACGGACCTTGTCCGAAACGAGGCCGAGGAGGTTCTTGTAGAACGCAAAGCCGATGTCCGCGTTGGCGTCGAAGAAACCGAGGAGATCGCCGATCGGCGCCGAGAGGACCTCGATGTCCGTCGTGGCCGTCGCCGTGCTGCTGCGCGGGATGCGCGTGAGCGCGCCGAGCTCGCCCAACGGCGAGACGGGGTGCACGTCGAACCGCGTCGTGACGGTCGACTCTTCGACGATCGCGACCTCACCCTTCGTGAGCAGCTCGAACCGCGTCGCGAGATCGCCGGCCTTGAAGAGCGTCGTGCCCGCGGCGTGCTTCGCGGGGCGGAACGTGACGACGAGCTGCTCGAGGCGCGCCTCGGAGATCCCTTGGAACAACGGCAGCGACTGCAGTGATTGGACGATCGACACGGTGCATCCTCCTCGAAGAACGGATCTCTAGTGAGCCGCACACCGTACCCAGGTGGGACGCCGCGGCAAGAGACGCCCGGCCTTTCAGCTGTTTTTCGCCCAGATCTGTCGGACTTGCTCGGCGAGCGTCGTGGGGTCGAGCGGTTTGAGAAAGACGCCCACCACGCCTTGTGCGCGGAGCGCTTCGTCGTCGGCCAACGGCACGCGGTTCGTGAGGAGCACCACCGGGATCGAGGCCGTGTCAGGAATGCGGCGAAGGACGCGCAGCGTCGCGCGGCCGTCGAGCCCCGGCATGAGCAAGTCGAGCAAGATGAGATCGGGCTTCGTGTCGGGCGCGAGATCGATCGCCTCTTGCCCCGAGCTCGCGATGTCGACCGTGACCCCTTCGATGTGACCGAGCGCATGCCGCGACGTCGCCTGCGCGTCGCGCTCGTCGACGACCACGAGGATTCGCGCTAGTTCCCGGCCCATGCTGCCGAGCTTACCGGATCGCGTAGGGCTGCTCCTCGCGTTGTCTTCGTCCGTCGTGGTGACGAGCTGCGCTGCCGCGAGCCCCGCGCCGGGCTTTTGCCCATGCACGGACGCCGCCGCCACGAGCACGACGAGCGGCGGCGCGGTCGCGACGACCTCGGCGCCGGTTGCCGTCGCGCCCGCCGATCTCGCGACGCTGCTGCGTGAACGCGAGGCGCTCGCGCGCGCCGACGTGGCGCGCAGGAAGATGCAGAACAAGGACGGCGTGGGGTGTCTCACCGACCTCGACGCCCACGATCAGCTCGATCCGCGTCCCGGCCAGCAGTCCGTCGATCCACAGTCGGCCTTTGCCTGGTTACGCGCGAGCTGCCTCTTCGTGGCCGGACGCTGCGAGGAAGGTCGCAAGCTCGCGACCGCGTCCTATGCGGCCACGCTCGGAGCCTCGGTGGGACCGGAGGGGGTGGCCAACGCGGTCGACGCGATGGTGATGACGAGCTGCCAGAGCAAGGACGCCTCGCCACGCGATCAATTCCTTCATGCGACGAGCAAGCTCCAGGCCGGCGCGTGGCAGCGAAAGCTCGCCCCCGCCGATTGCCAGCGTGCGTTCGACACCGCGAAGGCCAAGCGGCCCGCGACGATCCCCGAGGACGACACGATGGTGAAGTCCGCCGATCAGGGGATGCTCGTCTCCGTACCGACCTGCTTTGCCAAGGCAGGCGACTGCGCCGCCTCGTGGCGCACCTTCGAGGAGCTATGGCGACTCAAAATACCCGCCTCGGCACCGAAGGAAACCCTGCGATCCATGTTCGATTCGACGATCGCGGTCTGCAAAGGGAAGCCGTAGGAACCGGGCGAGGAAGCTTTTCGCGGCGTGGCCGTACCTGGGTGCATGTCGCGCATCCTCCCCATCGCCTCGGTCGCCTCGATCCTCCTCTTCGGCCTCGCCGCGTGCGGTGGATCGGGCCCCATGCCCGGTGGCGGCGGCAACGCGCGCCCCTCGGGTCAGTCGAAGCTGATGGATGGCACCTTCGCCGGCGCGAACAAGTGCAGCGCGAAGGGGCACGACCGGCCGTTCATCATCGAGTGGGACGCGACCGACATGTCGAGCTTCGAGGCGAAGGCTGCGAGCGATGTCGTCGTCGTGAAGTACGAGGGATGCGAGCTCACGATCCTCGATCGTTGCTCGGCCGACTCCCTCAAGGGGGCGAACGGCGCGTACGGCGCGGTCGAGTGGACGAGCGGGTCCGTCGAGAAGATCGACATCAAGAACGAAGGCGAGCTCTACGCAAAGCTCCCGCTCGGCGCGGCGACGCTCGGCGGACGCGTGCAGGGCGGTGAGGCCTTCCACATGGAGTACTACGTCTCGGGCTCGCGCAAGGCGACGCGCCCCGACTTGTACCGCGCCGACATCGAGAAGATCCCGGGCTGCAAAGGCGCGACCCACTTCGTCTACGCGTACAACCTCGGCGCCTTCGCTCTCGGAAGCGCGAACGAGCTCAAGTCCGAAGCCGGCTGTACCGTGTGGCGCATCGGCGCGGGCGGCAGCCACAAGTGGGTGAGCAACGCCGAGAAGAAGGGCGGCGTGCTCACGGCGTGCAGCGGCGAGACCGCCAAAGAGAGTGCATCCTGCAAGGTTCCGATTCGCCTCTCGCTCCGGGAAATCTCGGATGAAGAGAACACGGACGCGGTGGCGTCGCGCGCACCCGAGACCCCGACGGCCGCGAACCTCGCCGGCAAGATCGACACGCGGCTCAAGATGAACGACCAGGCCATGGGCCACTACAACGCGGCGATCGAAAAATTCCGTGCGCGCGATGGCAAAGGCTGCGTCAAAGAGCTCGACGCACGCGACCGCGCCGACTCGAACGCCGATCAGCTGTCGACCAATCCGCGTTCCGCGATCGCCTTCATGCGCGCGCAGTGCCTGATGCTCTCGGGCCAGTGCGACAACGGCAAAGCGCAGCTTCGTAAGGCCTACTCGCTGATGATGAGCAGCCAGATGGGGCCCGAGATGATCGACAACGTCGTCGACAGCTCGGCGGGGCAGTACTGCCAGGGCAGCGCCATGTCCCCGCGCGATCAGCTCCTCGCTGCCTCGCAGCAGCTTTCGCGCGGGACGCAGACGAAGCTCACCGTGCAGCAATGCAGCGACTCCTGGGAGACGGTGAAGCGGCTCTCCGCCACGGTGAAGCCGCGCGACGAGGACGACCGCGTCCTCAAGTCGGCCACCATCATGCACCTCCAGGGTGGCTACGCCGCGATGTGCCTTGGGCGCGCGGGCGACTGCACGGCCGGGTTCAAGGCTTTCGAAGAAGCGCAGCTCTCCCTCTTCGGCGGCGATCGCAAGATCTACAACGCCGAGAACGCTCGGAAGACCTTCGAGAGCCTGGCGCCGAAGTGCAAGACGCAGCAGTAGTCTCGAGCACAGTCATGCGACGTAGGGCTCGACGTGGATCGCCTGCGGATCATGGCGCCGGCGCGTCGGTGGCGAGCGCCGCAAGGACGATCCGCTGCACGCTCGGCTCACCCGAGGGAGCACGCTCCGCGATCTCGGCGTAGGAGAGAAGCAACCGACCGTCGGCCATGCGTGCTGCGTGAGGCTTGCTCGGCTCGCCGAGCGACGATTGCGTCACGCGTTCCTCAGGACCGAGCACCCCGGCCGGCGTGAGCGCGCGGCGGAAGAGCGAGAAGCCGTGCGCATCCGGGGGGTAGATGAAATACAGATCGATTCCGCCGTCGAGGCGTGGTGCAAACGACGTGTCGTGGACGTTCGCCGCCTCGCTCACGACGATCGGCCGTGACCATGTCGCGCCTTGATCCGAGGACGTCATCACGTACGAGATCATGTTTGCGGGATCGCCGTTCTGGTGAGCGAAGGCGAGTGTTCCATCGGCGAACGCGCCGCTCGCGGCCATGGCGATTCCCGCGTCGCCGCACGGAGGCGTGGTCGCGCGAAACGTCACGCCGTCGCCGCTTACGAGCACGCGGCACGACGAGCTCGGGCCGCCTCGAAAAGCGAGCTGAACACCCCCAGTCGTCTCCGTGAGCTCGGGCCACGACAGGAGCGAGCTCAGATCGGCGATGGCAGGGAGCCGCTCGGCGGCGCCCCAGCGTCCGTCGACGAGGGCGCTGCGCCAGAGCGAGGGTCGGCCCAGAAGTCTCGTGGACTCCTCGTGGTAGAGGAACGCCGCACCGTCGTGGAGCAGGAGGGACGGACCTGCGACGAACGCGCTGTTGCCGCGAGCGAGGGGCGCAGGCTTGGTGAAGCGGCTCCCTTTCGACGACTGCGCCGCGTAGAGCGACCCACCGGTGAACGCAGCGTCGAACCGATCGAAGACCACGACGACCGATCCGTCTTTCATCGGCAGGGCGGTGCTGGTGATGTCGATCCCATCGCCATCGCTCAAGCGGAGCACGTGCTCCGGTCCGAGCGGCAGCGCGTGGGCCGCAGGAAGGGCGAGCTCTTCCTTTGTTGCAGCGACGATGGGACCGTCCGACGTGTCGGGGGCCACGGCGTCTGGCGCTGCAGGCGTAGCAGCCGAGCAGGCCGTAGCCGCAAGAACGAGGAGCACGGGAGTGTGGCGCATGGCGGTGCCGTCGAGCAATCGGCATGCCTTCGGTTCGCTGATGAACTTCGAACACTTAGCCCGTTGGTTTCAGGACTGCATGGCGCAACACGGCACGACGTGCTCCACAGGTGCCCAAGACAGTGCCCGCCGTGTGGCAGATCCTTCACGCAGGCGATGCGTTCACTGCTGACGCGGGGGCGGAGAATTTCTCGGCACTTTCGATGCGCGCCCCGCAGGCGCGAACGTTGCTGGTCTGCGGCGCATGAACCTGCTCGCATTCCTTTGGCGAAGAGAAACGCCGCGCTCGATCTACGCGGCCGTCCTCCTCGTTGCCGCGCCGACGGGGTGCTTCAACGCGCACGCTCTCGGAGGGCCCGAGGACAACGGTGGTCTGATCCTCCAATGCCAGGAGGAAGGCGGCAACTACGATTCGGCGAGCCACACGTGCACGCATCCCCCGCCGCTCGACGCTGGGGGTCCCGCCGTCTGCGCGAGCGACTGCGACTGCACGCGGGACAAGCTCGGCTCCTGGGCAACCGACGCCTACCGATGCCGTCCGGCGGCTGACGGCGGCGGTACCTGC
Source organism: uncultured Polyangiaceae bacterium (assembly GCA_964236615.1). GTDB lineage: Bacteria > Myxococcota_A > Polyangia > Polyangiales > Polyangiaceae > CAXSGV01. The sequence goes on along the minus strand of CAXSGV010000001.1, from coordinate 35,980 downwards.
ACGTTCGTGAGCAACGCGGTGCCCATGGCGTTCTGCGACCAGCCGGACGCGGCACCCAACGTCGACGCGAGCGACGGGAGCGCCGTCGATGGTGGAAACGACAGCGGCGACGCCGCGCGCGGAGGGTGAATCAAAGCTCCTCCACTTCGAAAGTGATCACGATGCGACCTGGCGCCGAGCCGTGCTCGGTGCTGATGGACGCATTGCGGATCGGCATGGACCGGAGCAGCTGGCGCTGGGCGTCCTCGAGCTTGCTCTCGCCGTAAAGGTCCCCGTCCAAGATCGGGATCGCGCGACGAAGCTTGGCGGAGGGGATCGTCCGGTTGCCAACGACGGCGATACGCTCGATGCGGGTCAAGGGTCCCCGCTCGACGGTGATCGCGATATCCACCCGTGCGCTCGGCTCGTCGAGGACGGTCTCGGGAAGGACGTCGGCATCGGCGTAGCCTTGATCACGGTAGTGCGTGCGAACTTTGCCGATGTCGCTGACGAGGACCTGACGCTCGCACCAGTCGCCGACGCCCGCCGAAAACCACTTCCGCAGATCGATCTTGCCGAGCGGCGTGATCGGATGGTGGTGTTCGTCGACCTCGGCGACGGTGAGCCGCCCGATCCGGAAGCGGGGCCCTTCCTTCACGATGGGGATCACGACATCGAAGCTGCCGTCGCTCGCGCGCGTGACGACGGGGTCTCCGGCGGATCCGAGGAGGTACCCGTGATCGTAGTACGCAGCGGTGACGACGAGAGCGTAACGCTCGGCGAGCTCCTTCTGCTCCATTCCGGCGGAGTCGCTCAGCTGGTCTGCAGCGGTCGTCGCCGCGCGTAGTACGCCTTCGTCGAGCGCGTGGTTGCCTTCGAAGTGGACGCGACCACCGCGCAAAGGGCGCGGCTCGGGCGCAACCGGGCCGCTCGACAGCGGTTTCGCCTGGGGATCAGACCGAACCGCGTCGACGGCCACGACATCCCGCCTAGCGGGCACGCGCGTCCGCCCGCAGCCAACGGAGAGGAAGCTCAGACCAACGAGGACGCCGAGACGGAGGAAGCGGACCACCAGTGCCGTTGTACGCGTCGGGCGACCATTGCCTTCCCTTTCGCAAGCCGCGGCGCGATTGCGCGAGGATCGATCGCACATCCTGTCGGCGTAGAACGCGGCAGAGAGCGCATGTAACGTCTGCGCGTGCGCATCGCCCTCGTCACCACGAGCTACCCCGAGGGCGACGACGACCCCTCGGGCCACTTCGTGCGCGCCGAGGTCGAGGTGCTCCGGCGCGCGGGGCACGACGTCACCGTCGCCGCGGCGCGCGGTGACGCTTTCGGATGGCCGGGCCTCGCGGCACGCCTCCGCGACAAACCCTCGCGCGCGTTCGGAGCGGCGCGCGAGCTGCTGCGCCTTCGAGGGGCCGTCGCCAGCGTGCAGCCGGAGCGAATCATCGCGCACTGGGCGGTACCCTCCGGCCTCGCGGTGCGCGGCCTTGGTCCCATCGAGCTGGTCTCACACGGCGCCGACGTTCGCCTCCTCTGCCGCTTGCCGCGCGCCGTTCGCGTTCCCGCGGTGCGTGCACTCTGCAACGATGCTGTCGCCTGGCGATTCGTCTCGGAGGCGCTGCTGCGCGAGCTCGTCACGGCCCTTCCTCGCCGGGCGGCGCGCGGCGTCGAGCGGATCGCCGTCGTGCGGCCCTCGCCCATCGAGCTCCCCGCGCGGGCGAGCTTGTGCCCCGTGGACCGGCGTCGTCCCGAGAGCCCGCTCGCGGTGAGCGTCGGGCGTCTCGTCGCGAGCAAGCGCTTCGATCGCGTGATCGATCACGTGGCGACGATGCCCGGCACGGAGCTCGTGATCGTGGGCGACGGTCCCGAGCGCGCGCGTCTCGAACGTCACGCCGCCTCGCGCGGAGTCGACGCGCGGTTCTTGGGGCTTCGTCCGCGCGTTGAAGCGCTCGCGTGGATTGCCGCAGCCGATCTGCTCGTGCATGCGTCGGAGGCAGAGGGTTTGTCGACGGTGCTCCGCGAGGCCGATGCCTTCGGTACCTCCGTGCTCGTGGTGTAGCGTGTGATTACTTGTCGTCGCGCGCTAGCCCTACGGCGCGGGCGACGCGGACTCGGCGATGATGGCGCGGAGGCGCTTTGCGTCGAGCGGCTTCTCCAAAAAGGTGTTCGAGACGCTCTTGCTGAACGTCCGCGCGCGCTCGCTGAAGACCCCTCCGGTCATGAAGACGATGTGGTCCACGACATCGGGCGCGCACGCTTTCAGCGCCTCGTAGAAATCCACTCCACTCAGCTCTGGCATCGTGAGGTCGCACAGCACGAGGTCGAACCGCTCGCCCGCGCGCAGGCGCTCGAGCGCGACGCGTGAGCTCGTTTCGCTCGTGACATCGTGGTCGTTGGCGAGCGTTTTTTGGATCGCGCGGCAGATGAGCGCTTCGTCGTCGACGACCAGGACGCGTAGGCGCGAGCGCGACCGGACCGCCGGCATGCTCGCTTTCCGCTCTCGCCGAGCCGCCTGCCCCGGAAGGCAGACTCGAAAGACAGCCCCCTTTCCGAGCTCGCTGGCGACGGTGATTTCACCGCCGAGCGAGCCGATGATCGTCTGGCAGATCGACAGCCCCAGCCCAGTTCCCGCGGCGCTCTTCTTCGTCGTGAAGAAGGGTTGAAAGAGCCGCGCGCGTGCCTCGGGTCCAATCCCCGGCCCGCTGTCACTGACCTCGACGATCGCTCGGCCCGCGACGTCGGTGTAGGAGCTCACTCGAATTTCGTTTTGCTCGACTCGCCCCTCACCGATCGCCTGCGCAGCGTTCACGAGTAAGTTCAGGAACACCTGACCGAGGCGAGTCTCGTTGGCCGATACCGGCGGCACGACGCGCAGGTCCTGAACGAGGCGTGCGGCCTGACGAACTTGAGTCCCAGCCATGCGGATCGAACGCTCCACAATCGTGTTCAGATCGACCGTGTGCTGGGTCTCGTCGTTGCGCGACACGACCTGGAGCTCGCGCACGATCTGTCGAATACGCTCCGCACCGTCGCGCGCGTCGGCGAGTGAAGTGCGCACCTCGGGATCGGCCGCCGGAGCGAGCTGCTCCGCGACGAACTCGAGGTTCGTGATGATGTACGCAAGTGGGTTGTTGATCTCATGGCCGATGCTCGCCGCCAGCTGCCCGACCGTCGCGAGCTTCGCGTTCTTCGTCACTTCGACTTGAAAAGTCGCGACGCGCGCGTCGAGCTCGCGCTTCGAGCGGGCTGACGTCACGACCCGCTCCTCCAGCGCCGCGCGCCGGCGATCGTCGACATGGGACAGCGCCGTCACGAGCGCGACACCAAGGCCCGCGAAGAGGGAGCCCAACGAGGCGTACGGCACCGCGACGAGCACCCCGAGAGCTCTCGCCGCTCCGCCGGCGAGCATGCCCACACAAAGTGCCACACCGAAGGCGATGGCCGCGCGCTCTTTCACGAGCCCGCCCATCACGAGCGGAAGAATCGGAACGAGCACCATCAGGGGGAGCGCGATCGCGCCGGCGAGGGCAAGCACCACCGCTACCGCGAGCGCCAGGGTGGCGCACGCCATCGCGGGAAGGGCCGACGCCGCAAACGATGGGCGGGCACCGTCGAAGTCTGCGGGCTCCACCATCTCGTTCGATGAAGCTACGGTCGTGGTGGAGTCCGGATAAGCGCGCGCCCAAAAGGCGGCCCACACGCGCGGCTGCCTGCGCGCGCAAGCGAAGGTGGTACGCTGGCGATCTTGATCTCGGACGACCTGCCTCCCCTCGCGGAAGGCGATGTGCTTGCGGAGAAGTACCGTGTCGAGCGTGTGCTCGGCGTCGGCGGAGTCGGCGTTGTCGTCTCCGCGACGCACGTGACGCTCGGTCAACGCGTCGCGCTGAAGTTTCTCCGTCGTAGCGCCGCGGAAGACCCCGATGCCGTCGAGCGTTTTCTTCGCGAGGCTCGTGCCGTCGTTCGCCTCAAAAGCCAGCACTCCATTCGCGTGCTCGACGTGGGCACGCTCGACACGGGCGTCCCCTACATGGTGATGGAGTTGCTCGACGGCAGCGACTTTGCCGACATTCTCGAGAAACGTGGCCGACTCCCCGTCACCGAAGCGGTTGCCTACGTCCTGCAGGCGTGCGAGGCGCTCGCGGAGGCCCACGCCGCCGGCGTCGTGCACCGCGACCTGAAGCCGGAAAATCTCTTCATGACGAAGGGCGTGGACCACCGCCCGCTCGTCAAGGTGCTCGACTTCGGGCTCGTGAAAGAGATGAACCAGCCGACGGGCGGGGATACCGGACGCTCACTGACAGGCGCGTTGGCGATGGGCACCCCTGCGTACATGTCCCCGGAACAGATCAAATCGACGCGCGACGTCGATCCCCGCACCGACATCTGGTCGATGGGTGCCGTCTTGTACGAGCTCCTCAGCGGGCGCTTGCCATTCGAGGCGCAGTCGCTTCCGGAGCTCATCGCCGCCATCGTTCGCGATCCGCCACGCCCGCTCGGCGAGATCGCGCCACACGTTCCCGAGGGACTCGTCGCCGTCGTTGCCCGCTGCCTCGAAAAAAATCCCGCTGATCGCTACCCGAAGATCGCCAAGCTCGCCGCCGCCCTCGATGAGTTTTCAGGCGACGCCGATTCGTTGGGCACGGGCGCACGCCTCAAGCTGGTCCAGCCCTCGTTGGCACCCTCGGCCACCCCCGACGCGGCGTGGCTCCCCGCCCCCTACGATCCGGTCGCTCTCGCCGCAACAGACCGGCGCGCGGCGGCCGCGACCCTGTCGCGTGTCACTTGGACCGACCCGCTGCCGACGGCAAGAAAACGCGCAGCGTCGCTCTGGGCTCTTTCGCTCCTCGCTTTCTGCGGCGTTGGCGCTGCACTCCTGTACGTCTTCGCACGAGCGACGCCCCTTATCTCGCCAGCAACGCCGTCCGTTATCTCCACAGCGTCCGCAGTGGGAGCCGAGAGCTCTCCGAGAAGCGACACCTCCACCGCTCCGCGGGCATCCACAGGAGCGCCACCTCTTTCTCCTTTGCCGTCTACGGCGGCAAGCGTCCCGAGCCCGTCTTCCGCTCCGCAGCCGATCAAGCCATCGACCGTCGTCCCGAAGAAGCCTCCCCACGTCACGAAGGACACGCACGTTCCCGATGACCGCCTCCTGGAAACGCGCTGACGGTAGGTCGCTGGCAAGGCTTGGGGTGGTCGGCCTCGTTCTCGCATTTACTCACCCGGCTCACGCGCAAGATACGGCGTCGGCGGAGATCCTCTTCGACGAAGGGCGTAAGCTTCTGGCCGAAGGAAAGCTGGGCGAAGCGTGCCCCAAGCTCGCCGAGAGTCAGCGCCTCGCCCCGGCGGTGGGAACGCTCCTCAATCTGGGCATCTGCTACGAGAAGAGCGGCCTCACGGCAAGCGCCTGGACCGCATTCAAAGAAGCCGTATCGCTGGCGCGCGCCACCGGGCAATCCGAGCGTGAGCAGCTCGCTCGCTCACGGGTCCAGCAGGTCGAAGGGCAAGTGTCGACGCTGACCATCCTCGTCGCGCCCCCCACGAGCAACGTGCCGGGCCTCGTCGTGCGTCGTGACGGGCTCGTACTGAGCCCCGCCGCGTGGGGCTCGCCTATTCCCGTCGATCCGGGCACGCATCGCATCGAGGTGAGCGCGCCGTCGAAAGTCACTTGGACGGTACCGGTCGACGTCGCTGCGAGCGCCGCCAAGGTGCGCATCGACGTTCCCACCCTCGTCGACGCACCCGTCACGCGCGAGGCTCACGACGTCGACAAGCCCGCTGTCGTAAGCGTGGTTGCCGTTACGCCGACGGCGAGCGGGTCGTCGACCCAACGCACGGTAGGCCTCGTGGTAGCCGGGTTGGGTATCGGGAGCGTCGCGGTGGGAAGCGTTTTCGGCCTGGTAGCGAAGTCCAACAATGACGCCGCCCTCGGCCACTGCGGCGGCGGAACGATCTGCGATGCGGAAGGCGTCGCGCTCACGCAGGACGCGCAGAGCGCAGCGACGGTTTCGACCATCGCGTTCGGGGTCGGCGGCGCGGCTGTTTTGACGGGCGTGATTCTCTTCTTCACCGCACCAAAAAAGACGAGCCCGCCCTCCATCGCGCGGTGGCGTGCTGCGCCGGCGCTCGGGCCGAGCAGCGCCGCGCTCCTCATGGGTGGCGCATGGTGACGCGGCACGCTTGGGTTGCTCTGCCCGTCGCGCTCCTCGCCGCCGTCGGCGTCGTGTCGTGCAGCCAAATCCTTGGGATCGAGGACCGCTCGCTCCGTGCGGAGGACAGCGGGGAGGATACGCTGTCGCGCGATGGCAACGTCGTGGATGACGCGAACGACGAGACGAGCATCGACGCGAGCGCAGAGACGGGTACGCCGGACGCTACCGCAGACGCAGAAGACGCGCCGGTCGAGCCAGCGTTTGCCGCTTTTTCCGCCGTCTCGGTAGACTTCGGACGCGTGAGCTGCGGCACCGGCGCCCCCGCCAACCGCACGCTCACGATCACGAACACAGGTGGGAAGCCGCTCGATTGGAGCGCAACGCTGCCAGCGACACCCACGTTCTCGATCACGGGCGCGAGCGCCGGCACCATCCCCGGTGGGTCGTTTGCGACCATCACCATCGCCTCTTCCGGAGTGCCTGCGTTCGCGACCGCCGGAACGACCGACGACGTCGATCTCACCGTCACGATCGCCATCCCGGGGTTGCCGGCCGTGAGCCGAGACTTCGCTCTCTTGCAGACGGCCGCCGGCGCCGCGTTTACGGTCACCCCGGGCACGGTGGACTTTGGGCAAGTGCAGGTCGGCACCCAGGCCACCAGCATCCCGGTCGATGTTCGGAACACCGGCAACGTACCGATGACGATTGGCTTCACCGCGCCAACCAACGCCCAGTTTTCGCTGCTCAGCGATGCGGGCACTATCCTGAACCCCGACGCGTCGGTCACGGGGCTGACCGCGCGGTTTGTCCCCTCGAGCACCACGCTCAGCAACGCGTCCGCCGGCATCATGGCGAGCAGCATCGCGATGTGCGGAATCAGCCCTTCGGTGATCCAGATGACGGGTCAAGGGACGAGCGGGCCGGTGACCGTCCAACCGGGTGCGCTGGACTTCGGTTTGATCGATTGCGGCGCCACAGCGACAGCGAAGCAAGTGACCCTCATGAACTCGGGAGCACCGTTCCCCTGGAGCGCCAGCCTCGCGAAAGGGGGAGCATCGCCCTACACGATCAGTCCTTCGAGCGGCGTCGCTATCACGGGGACTCCCGTCGTGATCACGGTCACGCCCAAGGCAGTCCCCGCCGCCTCCGCGATCACGCCGGACTTGTACGGTGACACGCTCACCATCAACGCCGTCGACGGTCCGCACGCGGTCACCCTCCACGAAACCGCGCAGGGTGCGCTGCTCTCCCAGTCGGTGACGAGCGTAGCCTTCGGCGGCGTGAACGTCGGGTCGACGGCGACGTCGCTCCTCACCGTCACGAACAACGGCAACGCGTCGGCCGCCGTGTCGTTCACCACCGTGAACGGGGTTTTCGTCGTGACGCCGCAAGGCCAAACCGTCGGAGGCGCGGGCGACACCTCACCCACGACCGTCTCCTTTTCGCCGACGTCCGCGTCCGTGTTCAACGGCAGCACCCAGGTCACCGTCCCGCCAGGGACGGCGCTCTGCGCCGCGCTACCGCCGGCGGTGCCGCTCAACGGCACTGGCACGCAGAGCCTTGCGAGCGTCAAACCCAACACGCTCGACTTTGGGCTGGTGAATTGTGGGTCGACGGCGCCTTTGCGGAGCGTCGTCATCGACAATGCGGGGCAGGCCGGACAAGACCCCGCTTTCAACTGGACGGCGGTCCTCTCGAAGGGGGCATCGTCCCCGTTTACGCTCCAACAGAGCTCCGGAAGCCTGGCGCCGACCAAATCCTTCAAGCTCAACGTCTCGCCCGTGAGGGTGCCCCAGACTTCGCCGGTCACGCCCGATTTCTATTCCGACACGTTGACGATCACGACCAACGCGCCGAACGACACGCCTCACGTCGTCTCGCTTCACGAGACCGCGCGAGGAGTCATCCTCGCGCTCTCGCCATCCCCGATCGCGTTCGGGAGCGTTGCCGGCGGCGCGAGCTCCGCCCTGCCGTTTCAAATTACGAACAGCGGGAACGTGCCCGCTGCCGTCAGCCTCGCCCTGAGCGCGGGCACGGGGGTTTATTTTTCAGTCGCCCCCACCGGTCAGACCACAGTCAACGGCGGGACGACGGTCTCGGGGACCGCGACGTTCCACCCTCCCAGCGGGCCGGTGGGCGCGAAGTCATCGGTCGTCACCCCAACCTTCCCGGAGGTAAACTGCGGCGGTCCCGTCACAGGCATCACGCTGAACGGGAGCGGAAGCTAGCGCGCTCGCGGGCGGCTACCAGAAGCCGCTCCGCAAGGACATCCACGACAACACCGCGCGCGCGTGCGTCGCGGCTTACGACGTCTGAATCACTCGCCAGCGCGCATGATCAGGATCCGCCTTTGCGCTGGAACGCGGGGACGTCCCAGTCGTTGTCGTACGCGGGGAAGGACTGGTTACCGCCACGCTCGCGCACCGTTTGGGGCGCCGCTTCGCGGATCGGGAGACGTGCCTGGCCAGCGGCCTGGGCGCGCGCGTCGTGCGCGTGCGTGGCGCGGCGGGTCGAGATGGCCGGGATGTGCTGCTCCGGCATCTGGGGCCGCTGCGTCGCCTGCGGCTGCTGCTGCTGCGGCTGCTGCGCGGGCGGGTAGCTCGACGTCTGCGCCGACGGGAAGGGATCGCGCACGTGGCGCGACGACTGGAGCTGCGCAGGAACGGAGACCGAGACCCGGCCGTTCGCGTGCGCGTGTGCCTGCTCGGCGAGCTGCTGATCGGCGGCGTCGAAGCCGGTCGCGATGACGGTGACCTTGACGTTCTCGCCAAGCGACTCGTCGATGCTCGATCCGAAGATGATGTTCGCATCCTCGTGCGCCTGCTCCTGAATGAGCGAAGCGGCTTCCTGGATTTCGCGCATCTTGAGGTCCGAGCCACCGACGATGTTGATGAGGACGCCGGTCGCGCCGTGCACCGAGATGTCGTCGAGAAGCGGCGACGCGACGGCCATCTCGGCCGCCATGCGTGCGCGGTTCGCGCCCTTGGCAATGCCGGTGCCCATGAGGGCCCGGCCACGCTCGCTCATGACCGTCTTCACGTCGGCGAAGTCGACATTGACGATGCCGTTTTGCGTGATGAGATCGCTGATTCCTTTGACGGCCTGGTAGAGCACTTCATCGGCTTTGCGGCAGGCGTCGATGAAGGTCAGATCGTCGTCGCCCAACAGAAGAAGCTTCTGGTTGGGGATCGTGATGAGCGTGTCGACCTGCTCGGCCAACATCGCGAGACCGAGCTCGGCGCGACGTGCGCGCTGACGGCCTTCGAAGAGAAACGGCTTCGTGACGACGCCGACGGTGAGCGCGCCCTCTTCACGAGCGAGCTGCGCGATGACCGGCGCTGCGCCGGTGCCAGTGCCGCCGCCCATGCCGGCGGTGACGAAGACCATGTCGGCTCCCGCGAGGAGCTCCTTGATACGCGTTACGTCCTCGAGGGCCGCCTTGCGACCGCGCTCGGGATCCGCGCCTGCGCCAAGCCCCTTCGTGACGTTTTGTCCGATGTTCAGCTTGGTCGGGGCAGCGTTCGCGTTCAGCGCCTGGTTGTCGGTGTTCACGACGATGAACTCGACCCCCTCGAGGCCGAAGTTGATCATGGTGTTGACCGCGTTGCCGCCGGACCCACCGCACCCGATGACCTTGATCCGCGCCTGGTACTCTTGCTGCTCGTCCGCGAACTCGATCGTGAAACTCATCGCCAGCCTCCCGGGATCCACACGCTATGTTCCGAATTTTCCGGGCGCCTCTTCCCGTCAATCCGGTGCTGCTCAATCGCCCTTTTTGCTACTCAGATTTGCTGCTCACCACTCAATAAGTATTTCTAGAAGTTAAGCCAAGTTTCTGGCGACTCTAAAACGCTTGTTTGATCCACTCCCAGAGCTTGCTCTTGTCTTTGACCGCCTGCGCTGCTGCGGCTTCGACCACGTCTTTGGTGGATCGCGACGTCTGGATGCGGGTCATCGAATGCGCGGGGGCGTGCTCGCGAGCAATCGCGTCCGCCATGGCCTGCGCGCCGTACTTCACGAGGCCGACGCCGGTCGCGTACTGCGGACCGTGCACGAGCTGGGTGATGCCCTTCACGCCCGTCGGGAACCCGATGCGGACTGGCATCCCGAGGATCTCCTCGGCGAACTCGGGCATCCCCTCGAGGAGCACGGCGCCGCCGGTGAGCACGACGCCCGCCGAGAGCTGCTCGAGCATCCCCGTGTCCTCGATGCGCTTGCGGATGACCGCGAAGATCTCTTCGACGCGCGGCTCGATGATGTCCGAGAGCACGCGGCGTGCGGTGCGGCGCGGCGGATGACCACCGACGCCCGGGACCTCGATCTCTTCTTCGTCGCCGACCATGCGTCCGAGCGCGCAGCCGGAGAGGCGCTTCAAGCGATCGGCCTCGGCCATCGGCGTGCGCAGGCCCGCGGCGATGTCGTTCGTGATGTTGTTTCCGCCGACGGGGATGACGCTCGTGTGGGCGATGCCGCCGTCGATGTAGAGCAAGATGTCGGTCGTGCCGCCGCCGATGTCGACGACCGCGACGCCGATCTCCTTCTCGTCATCGGAGAGGATGGCTTCGGCGCTCGCGAGTGCGGAGAGGACGACGTCGGCGACGCTGAGGTTGCAGCGCTCGGCGCAGCGGATGACGTTCTGGACGCAGGTCGTGGCCGCCGTCACGAGGTTGACCTTCGCGCCGAGGCGCACGCCGCTCATCCCGATGGGATCGCGAATGCCGTCCTGGACGTCGACCAGGTACTCGCGGGGGAGCACGTGGAGAATCTGGCGGTCGGCGTCGACCGGGATGGCGCGGGCGCCTTCGAGGACGCGCTCGACATCGGCCCGTGTGACCTCGCCGCCGGCGATGGCCGCGACGCCGTCCGAGACCTGCGACCGGATGTGGCTGCCGGCAACCGCGGCGTAGACCGTCCGGATCTCGACGCCGGCCATCGTCTGCGCACTCTCGATGGCGTCCTTGATGCTGCGGACCGTCCAATCGATGTTCGAAACGATGCCTTTGCGGAGGCCGCGGCAGGGCACGCTCCCGACGCCGAGGATGGTAATTCCGTCCTCGCCGACTTCCCCGACGACGGCGCAGACCTTGGTCGTGCCGATATCGAGTCCGACGACGATTTCACCGCTGGGAAGCGAGTTGCTCATCACGACCCACCTTCATCATGGTGGGCGGAAGCGGGCCAAGTTTTGGTGAGCCGATCGGCGTACGATTTCCCTGCCTTCATCATCGCACCCGCACCACGACCCGCTCGGGCCGGGCATCGTTGTCGAGCATGATGGCGTCGGCGTGGGCCCCGCGCCGATCCAGCTCGGAAACCACACGGGAGGCCTGTTCGAGCTTCTTCCGAAAGGGCGAATCGCCGAGGTGCAAGGCGAGCCCATTCTTCCCGACGACGAGGGTCGTGGAACCGTCCGCCGCGAGGTGAATCTCTTGGAGCTGCGCTTTCTGGCCGAGCGAAGTGTGCTCGTAGTCGGCGGCGAGATCGAGCGCGCGGCGAATGGAGCGCGCGACGCCTTCGCGATCGTCGGCGACGGCATCGGCGTTGAGCCCGGTGATGATCGGCAATTCGGTGGGATCGCCCGGCTCGACGCGCTTGAAGATCTCGCCTTCGCGCGACGCGAGGTAGGTCTCGCCGAGCGCGACCACCGCCGCGGCTTCGCGCTCGGTGACCTGCATCAAGATGGTCCCCGGCAGACGCCGCCCGAGCGTGACCTCGCGAATCCACGGGTCGCGCGCGAGCCGCGCACGGCCCTCGTCGAGATCGACCGAGAACACGTTCGCCCCCTTCGCGACGCCGGCCTCGTCGGCGAGCATGGCCTCGCTGCGGAGCTTGTTGCCGCTCACGACGATCTCCGTGACGGCAAAGCGCGGGCTCGTCATGACGTACTGCCGCGCAAACCAGGCGACGCCCCACGAGATTCCGAGCACCATCGCGATGCCGGCCACGTTGCGTGCGCCCGCCATCCACTTCGAAGGTCGACGCGCAGCGCGCGATTTGGCGGCAATTCCAGCCTCCGCCGCGAGATCGTTCGCGTCCAGACCCTCGGTGACGTCGGGCTGCGACGGCGGCTTGGAGACGCGTCGGTTGGAAGGATGCATCATGCACCTCCCTTGGACTTGCTCGGCCCGCGTGACGCCAGCGCGGCGTTGAGCTCGCGGGCGCTGGCGTTGATGTCACCCGCACCAAGCGCGATCACGAGGTCCCCCGGCTCGACGAGCTCGAGCAAGGTCTTGCTGACGTCTTTCTTGTCGGGCACGTAGGTCACGCCGTGGTGGCCGTGCGCGCGGATCGCTTGCGCGAGCGCCTCGCCGTTCGCGCCCGGGATGGGGGTCTCACCGGCGGCGTAGACCTCGGTGACGAGGACGAGATCGGCCTTGTTGAAGGCGCGCGTGAAGTCCTCGAAGAGAGCTTCGGTGCGCGTATAGCGGTGCGGCTGGAACGCGACGACGACGCGGCGATCGAAGCCACGCTGCGCGGCCTCGAGGGTGGCCTCGACCTCGGCGGGGTGGTGGCCGTAGTCGTCGATGATGAGGACGTCGCCCGTCTTGCCGTTCTTCTCGATCGGTGGCTGGCCGACCACGGTGAAGCGGCGCTGGACGCCGTGAAACGAGGCGATGCCGTCGCGGGTGACGTCGAGTGGGATCTCGAGCTCGTCCGCGACGGCGATGACCGACAGCGCGTTGAGGACGTTGTGCGCGCCTGGCATTCGCACGGTAAAATCGCCGAGCTTGTCGCCGCG
>CAXSGV010000001.1:19715-23097 GCA_964236615.1 uncultured Polyangiaceae bacterium | reverse complement strand
CCTTCGACGGGGAGTACCCGCCGAAGGTCGCGCACGGCGACCACCGCGTCGCCGCGACGCGAGACCTCGAAGTGCGTCTCGAGCCCCTCGTAGCGAAGGTTCGAAGCGCGGTAGTCGGCCTGCCGTGACGTGCCGTAGGTGACGTGACGGCGAGAGAGCCGCGGAATGAGCTCCTGCACGTGGGGGTGATCGAGGCACACGACGCACAGTCCGTAGAACGGAACGTTGTTCGCGAACTCGACGAAGGCGCTCTTGACGTTCTCGTGGGTGCCGTAGTGGTCGAGGTGCTCGGCGTCGATGTTCGTGATGACGGCGATCGTGGGCGTGAGCCGGAGAAATGACCCGTCGCTCTCGTCCGCCTCGGCCACGAACAGATCGCCGGCGCCTAGCCGAGCGTTCGAGCCGAGAGCATTGACCTTGCCGCCGACGACCACCGTGGGATCGAGGCCGGCGGCGCGAAGCACCGTGGAGACGAGCGAGGTGGTGGTGGTCTTGCCGTGCGAGCCCGCGATGGCGACGGTGTATTTTACACGCATCAGCTCCGCCAGCATTTCGCCGCGGGAAATCAGCGGTATTTCGAGCGCCTTCGCGCGGGCGACCTCGGGGTTCGTAGTGCCGACCGCGCTCGTGTAGACGACGACGTCGGCGCCCTCGACGTTCTCGGCGCGGTGCCCCTGCTGGACGGTGACGCCCATGGTCTCGAGACGCCGGGTGATGTCGTTGGGCTTGAGATCGGAGCCCGACACCTCGAACTCGAGCGTGCGCAGGATCTCGGCGAGACCGCTCATCCCGATGCCGCCGATGCCGACGAAGTGAACTCTGCGGACGCGACCTCTAAACATGGCTCACCGGACCTCGCTGAAAGGCGTCGCGGTCGCCTGGCCGTTGGTCTTGCCGTGCTCGCTCGCATCGCCAGCGGGGCGCAGATCGATACCTGCAAGGTGCAGTAGATCTTCGGCGACCGCGCGCGCGGCGTTCGGCCGGCCCGAGGCACGCGCGGCATCGGCCATCTTCTTCCGACGCGCGTCGTCGAGCAGGAGGAGCGTGATCTCGCGGGCGAGACGAACGGCGTCCGCGGCCTCTTGCCGAATCGTGATGGCGCCCCCGACGGCCTCGAGCGCGGCTGCGTTCTTCGCTTGGTGATCGTCGGCCGCGTGCGGGAACGGGATCAAGATAGAGACGCGGCCCACCGCGGCGATCTCCGCCACTGCGCCTGCGCCGGAGCGCGCGACGACCACGTCGGCCCGCGTGATCTCGCTGGCGATGTCGTCGAGGAACGGCGACACCGTCGCGCCCGAGAAGGCCTCGCGCGTGTAAGCCGCGCGCACCGCGGCGTCGCGATCCTTGCCGGCCTGGTGCACGATCTGGAGCCCCGGCACGTCGGCGGCGATGCGCGGCGCGGCCTCCGGAAGACGATCGTTCAGCGCGGATGCGCCCTGACTTCCACCGAGCACGAGCACCCGCGCCGAACCCTGCTTGCCTGCGACCGGGTAGGCCGACGGAAGGAAGCCGGCGCGGAGCGGTACGCCGACGATGCGTCGCGCCGAGGGGCGCGAGAACGACGCCGACGATGCCCACGCGAGGTAGGCGCGGCGCGCGACGGGCGCGAGCAGCCGGTTCGCCAAACCCATGACGGCGTTGGGCTCGAGGATGCCCACCGGGATCCCGCGCGCCGCTGCGACTGCGGCAAACGGCCCCGCGGCATAGCCACCGATCGAGAGCACGACGCGCGGCTGGAGCTTGCGAACGAGCGCGAACGATTTCGCCGCAGCGAGGCTCGCGGTGAACGCGCCCTTCACCGCACGTGCAGGGCCGCCACCCTTGATGGGCTCGGCGTGGAGAAGCTCGAGCTCATAGCCGCGGTTCGGAACGATGCCCGATTCCATGCCGCGCTCGCTTCCGAGAAAGACGATCCGAACGTCGGCGAGCGCGCGCAGCGCATCCGCGACCGCGAGGCCCGGGAACACGTGTCCGCCGCTTCCTCCGGCGCAGATGACGATGACAGGGAGGCTCATAGAGCCATCTCCTCCATCGGACCGGCAACCGCGGGCGCCTCGGGCGTGAGCGCGTCCTCGGCTGCGACCGGGCCCTGACGTGAGATGTTGAGCAGGATGCCCGCAGCGACCGCGTTCACGAGAAGCGACGAGCCGCCGAAGCTCACGAACGGCAGGGTGAGGCCTTTGGTCGGGAGGATCGCGAGAGCGACGGCGAGGTTCGTGAGCGCCTGGACGCCGAACATCGTCGCGATGCCAAACGCAAGGTAGCTGCCGTAGTCGTCGGGCGCACGAAGCGCCGCGCGCACGCCACGCGTGACGAGGAGCAGGTAGCAGCCGCACAGCGCGAGGATGCCGATGAAGCCGAGCTCCTCGCCGATGATCGCGGCGACGAAATCGGTGTGCGCTTCCGGGAGGTAGAGCGTCTGCAGTCCGCGGCCGAGGCCGAGCCCGAATTTCCCGCCCGATCCGAAGGACATCACGGATTGGAAGGGCTGGTACGCGAGGTCCTGCTTGTGTTGATCCATGTTCAGCCACGCGAGGTAGCGCTCGTAGCGGTACTCGCGAAAGCGGATCGCCGCCGCGCCGAACGCGCCGCCGAGGATCGAAGCGCCGAGGATGTAACCGACCTTCGCGCCCGCCACGAAGAGCAGCGTGAACGTGAGCAAGAGCAAGACGATCGCGCTGCCGAAGTCCGGCTGCTTCATGCACAAGAACATGAAGAGCCCGGCCACGAGCATGTGGGGGACGAAGCCGACAGTGAACGATTTGACCTTGTCTGCCTTCTTCGCAAGCGAGTACGCGAGCCACAAGACGATCGCGAGCTTCGCCATCTCGGCGGGCTGCACGTGCACGGGGCCGATCGAGAGCCAGCGCGTCGCGCCGCCGCCGCTGTGACCAAACCCGATGACACAGAGCGTGAGCAAGAGGCCCACGGTGGCGAGCACCGGGTACGTCAGCTTGTACAGGCGGTGGTAGTCGATGCGGCTCGCGGCAAAGAGCGAGACCAGCGCGATGACGCCGTAGGCCGCCTGACGCTTGAGGAAGAACTGCGGATCGTGGTTCTGGGTCGTCGCCTGCACGGCGGACGCGCTGTAGACCATGATCACACCGAATCCGACGAGCCCGACAACGACCGCGGCGAGCACGGGATCCATCGCGGCGGCGGCGCGCGCGGCGTTCGGAAGCGCGTCGAGCGGGGCGGCGAGGTGGACCTCGATCGCCTTTTTCACCCGGAGGTTCTGCGGCTTGTCCCTCATGTCTTCTCGCCTCGCTCGCTTTGCAAACGCGTCACGGCAAGCACGAACTCGTCGCCGCGGTGCTTGTAGTCCCGGTACATGTCGAAGCTCGCGCACGCCGGCGAGAGCAGGACGGCGTCACCCTTCACG
>CAXSGV010000001.1:12663-19702 GCA_964236615.1 uncultured Polyangiaceae bacterium | reverse complement strand
TCGTCGCCGCGCGCTTCACCGGCACCGCGTCTTCGAGCGCCTCTTCGATGAGCGCGGCAGCTTCACCGATGAGCACGGCCGCGCGGCCGCGCGTTCGAAGCGCGTCGACGAGAGGCTCGTAGCTGCCGCCCTTGTCCTTGCCGCCGGCGATCAGCACCGCCTTCGGCTCCGAGATGCCGAGGAGCGCCGTGACCGACGCGCCGACGTTGGTGCCCTTCGAGTCATCGTAGAACGTGACGCCCGCTACTTCGGCGACCTTGGCCATCCGATGCGGGAGCCCGCGAAACGCGGCGAGCACCTTGGCGGCCGTGGCCGGGTCGAGATGCAGCTCGCGCGCGGCTCCGATCGCGGCAGCGACGTTGAGCGCGTTGTGCCCGCCGGAGAGGCCCATCGCCTTGCGCTCCCAGCGAACACCGAGGCGACGATCGATGACGGCGTCGGCCGAGACCTCGATGTCGCCGTGGGGGCCGAACGTGACGACGCGCCCCTTGCCGCGCTTGGCTTGCGCAAGGCACTGCTCGTCGGCGACCGGGATCACGGCCGCATCCTCGGGGGTCTGCTTGGCGAACGCGTTGCCCTTGGCACCGGCGTAGGCCTCGAAGCTCGGGTAACGATCGAGGTGATCGTCGGTGACGTTCAGGAGCACGGAAACGCGCGGGTGAAACGCAGCGACGCGCTCCATCTGGAAGCTCGAGACCTCGAGCACGATTGCGTCGAAGACCTCGTCCGCGTGCGCCGCAAGCGGCTCGCCGAGGTTGCCACCGGTGAAGACGCGCTTGCCCTCGGCCTCGAGCAGCGCGCCAATCAACATCGTCGTGGTGCTCTTGCCGTTCGTGCCGCCGACGGCGATCACGGGCGCCGCGTGACGAAGCGCGAGACACGCAAGCTCGACCTCGCCGATCGCGGGAATGCCTCGTTCTTCCGCCTCTTCGAGAGCCCAGAAGCTCGGCACGCCCGGCGAGACGACGATGAGATCGGACTCGCTGAGGCGCGCCTCGGTGTGCCCACCGAGCGCGAGCTCTGCGCCCTCCTTCTCGAGCGCGAGGACCTCGGCGCCGATCTTGTCTCGCCCTTTGGCGTCGGTGACGCGGACGCGAGCACCGCGCGACAAGCATAGACGCGCCGCAGCCACACCGCTGGCGCCCATGCCAATCACCACCACGCGCTTGCCGTCGATATCGAGCACTTGTCGTGTCCTCTCTACCGAAGCTTCAAACTAGAAAGACTAAACAGGGCAAGCAAGATGCTCACAATCCAGAAGCGGACGATGATCTTGGGCTCGGGCCAGCCTTTCTTTTCGTAGTGGTGGTGGATGGGCGCCATCAAGAAGATGCGCTTGCCGGTGGCCTTGAAGTAGCCGACCTGGACGATGACGCTGACAGCCTCGAGGAAGAAGATCCCGCCGAGGATGACCGAGAGAAGCTCGTTCTTCGTGAAGACGGCGCACATCCCGAGACCGCCGCCGAGCGACAGTGATCCGACGTCGCCCATGAACACCTGCGCGGGGTACGTGTTGTACCAAAGGAAGCCGATGCCGGCACCGATGACCGCGCCGCAGAAGACCGAGAGCTCGCCCGCACTGGCGACGCCGGCGATGTCGAGGTAGCGCGCGACGACGAAGCGCTGCTGGATTCCGGCGATACCAAGGGTCGCGCCCGCGAGGTAGGCCCATACGAGGTAGGTGCCGGCGTTGATGATGACTGGGCCGATGGCGAGGCCGTCGAGCCCGTCGGTGAGGTTGACGGCGTTCGACATGGACACGACGACGAGGACCGCGAAGGGGATGTAGAGCGCGAGCGGCAGCACGATGGGGTGCTTCGCGAAGGCGACGAACGGTACCGCGAGGTGCGTTCGGATCTCCCACCAGTCCGCCGGCACGTGCTCGCGCGCGAGAAACGCGTAGGTGAGAACCCCACCCGCGATCAAGAACTGCCCGAGCAGCTTGTAGCGCCCGGGCACGCCCTTCGAGTTCTTCGCTTTGATCTTCAGGTAGTCGTCGAGGTAGCCGATGACTCCGTAGCCGGCGGTGACGGCGGTGGTCGCCCAGACGAAGACGTTGCTGAGATCACACCAGAGGATCGTGGGCAAGAGGACCGAGAGCAGAATGAGCGAACCGCCCATCGTCGGCGTGCCCGACTTGATCTTGTGGGTGGCGGGCCCGTCTGCGCGCACGACCTGCCCGATTTGCTTCCGCTGCAGCTCGCGGATGAACCAGGGCGAGAGGAAGAACGCGATCAGCATCGCGGTGACGGTCGCGGCGATGACGCGAAACGGGACGTAGCGGACGACGTTGAGCCAGCCGAGCCACGACGCGGAGTGCCGGAGCGGAAAGAGGAACTCGAGGATCACGTGCGGTCGCCCTTTTCAACGAGGGCACCGACGACACGCTCCGTACCGACGCTGCGCGATCCCTTGACGAGAACGACGTCCCCTGCCCGCACGAGCTCGAGCGCGAGCCTGGTCGCGGCCTCGACGCTCGGCGCTTTGTGCACCGCAACGCCGCCAGCCGCCGCGCGATCGAGCGCGAGATCGATGAGCCCACCGCATCCAATCGCCACGTCGATCTTCGAAAGCACGAGCGCGTCGCCGATCGCCACGTGCTCGGGCTCGGCTTCGGTACCGAGCTCTTTCATCTCTCCGAGGACGGCGACGGCGCGACGTCCCTCGGCGGTGGCGATTTCACGGAGTGAGCGGAGCGAAGCACGCATGCTCTCCGGGTTTGCGTTGTAGGTGTCGTCGAAGACGATCGTCCCGTCGTGGAGGGCACGCAGACTGCCGCGCCCCGCGGGCAGCGTGAGCTTTGCCAGCGCAGCCTCGATCGCGCGTGCTTCGAACACCGTGCCCGCGGCGGCCTCGGCGGCGGCGAGCGCAGCGATGAGATCGAGCGCAGCGGCCTCACCCATGAGCGGCAAGTTGACCTCGCGACGCGTGTTCGGCGCCGCACCTTCGATCACGACGCGCGAGCCGCGAAGGCCGAGCGGCGTGCGATCGGTCAGGCGGTAGCTCGCGTCCGCGTGCCTGCCAAAGGTCACGACGCGCGAGCCGCGGGAGCGACGGCTCTCGCGGACGACGAGCTCGTCGTCGAGGTTGACGATCGCAACGCCGGACTCGCGGAGCCCCTCGAAGAGATCGCCCTTTTCACGCGCGACCCCGGCGCGACCGCCGCTGACGCCCTCGGTGTGTGCGAGGCCAACGTTCGTGACCACGGCGACGTCAGGCTCGGTGACTGCCGCGAGCGCGTCAATCTCGCCGGGCACGCTCATTCCGACCTCGAGCACGGCGAAGCGATGCGGAGTCTCGACGCCGAAGGCAACCGCGGGAACGCCAATCAGGTTGTTGAGGTTGCCGGCGGTGCGGTGCACCGAGCCCGCGATGCCGAGCAGCGCGGCGGTGATCTCTTTCGTCGTGGTCTTGCCCGCGCTTCCCGTGATCGCGATCACGCGGCGGGCACCTCCGGATTCGGAGCGCCACCTTCGGAGGTGAGAGCGCGCGAGATCGCCCCACGCGACCATCGTGTCTTCGACCTCGATGACGTCGGTGCCGGCAACGCGCCAAGCCTGGCCACGCTGCACCACGATCAGCGTGGCGCCGCGCTTCAACGCCTGCTCGACGAAGGCGTGACCGTCGAAATTGTCGCCCTGGAGCGCCACGAAGACGTTCCCCGGCTTCACGGCGCGACTGTCGCTGGTGATGCCGAGATGCACGCGATCGGACTCGCGCTGGCCGCGGCGGAGCGCGCCCCCCACGGCTTCGGTTGCAGTGCGCGTGGTCGTGCGCGCGCGGTTGTCGGGGATCGCCGTCGCCATGTCAGCCGTCGCCTCGACGCACGGCAAGTGCGCGGCGGGCCTCTTCGCGATCGTCGAAGTGCCGCTTTTCGTCGCCGATGATCTGGTAGTCCTCGTGGCCCTTGCCGGCGAGGACGATGACGTCGCCGGGCTTCGCGGTCGTGATCGCCGCGTCGATGGCACGCGCGCGATCGAGCTCGACTGCATACACGTTCTTCGTCGACGCGAGGTTGCTTGCGCGCACGCGCGTCCAGCCCGCGGCACGCACGGCCTCCTCGATGGGGCGTGCGATCTCTTCCGGATCTTCGCTTCGAGGGTTGTCGTTCGTGATGACGAGCAGATCGGCGCGCATCGCCGCGGCGCCCATGAGCGGGCGCTTCGACTTGTCGCGGTCGCCACCGCAGCCGAACACGCACGTGACGTGAGCGCCGGGCGCGCGGACCACGTCGCGCACGCTGTCGAGCACGCGCGCGAGCGCGTCGGGCGTGTGGGCGTAGTCGACGAGAACGGTGATGTCGTCGGCGTCGGTGTCGACGCGTTCGAGGCGGCCGGGAACGCCAGCCTCCATGCCGATCCCCTCGGCCGCGGGGTGGATGTCGAGCTCGAGCGCGCATGCGACGCCCATCGCAACCACGATGTTCTCGAGGTTGTGACGTCCGACGAGGCGCGACCTCACGTGCGCTTCACCGCGCGGGGTGCGGAGCGTGACGTCGATGCCGCGCGCGTCCATCGTCACGCGCAGCGGCGCTATGTCGGCGACTGCCGGGCTTGCGCCGACTTCCGTCGTCACGCGCACCAGCGGCGCCTTCACGCGCGCCGCGATCTTCGCGCCGAATGGGTCGCCCACGTGAACGACCGCGCTGCCGGGCGCCGACGTCGTGAAGAGCAGCGCCTTCGCCTCGGCGTAGCTCTCCATCGAGCCGTGAAAATCGAGGTGATCCTGCGTGAGGTTCGTGAAGGCGGCCACACGAAATCGGACAGCGCGTACGCGTCCGAGCGTCAGCGCGATCGACGAGACCTCCATCGCGACGTAGCTCGCACCGCGCTTTTTCATGAGCGCCATCACGCGCGCGAGCTCGTCAGCCTCGGGCGTCGTGTGCGAAGCGTCGATGATCAGATCTCCAAACACATGACCCACGGTGCCGACGATTCCGGTCGAGGGCTTGGCGTTCGCGCGATCGATGGCAGCGCGAACGAGGTGTGCGGTCGTGGTCTTGCCGTTCGTGCCGGTGATGCCGATCACGTCGAGCGCAAAGCTCGGGTGCCCATAGACGGCCGCTGACGCGAACGCGAGCCCATCGGCGACATCGTCGACGAGGAGCTGTGGCACATCGACGCTGACATCGTCGCGCCCCGCACGCGCAGCAAGAATGGCCGTAGCGCCGCGCTTGCGTGCATCTTGCACAAAGCGCGCGCCGTCCGCCTGCGCGCCCTTCTTCGCGACGAACAGATCGCCGCTCTCCACGCGCCGCGAGTCGTGTTGCACGCCGAAGACCCGCGTCTCGCCGTCCCCGATGACCTCTGCGCCGCCGGGGATTTCGCGTGCGAGCTCGACGAGACGAAGCCCGTCCTTCGGACGCGCGGCGTCGTACATCGCGCCGAAGGTCGACGGTCGATCGAACGTCACCGCTCGCGCCCTCGCTGCGATCGAACCGCGGCAGCGAGACGAGACCGGCGAGCCCGGCGCGACTTGTGTCGGGGGAGGAGTGTCGTCCCGCTGCCGCTGCTCGGCCACCAAGTCGTTGCGCGACGGGCGCCTGGTACGGACTCTTGCCGCGCGCTCATGACGCTGGCTCGAGCACGAGCCGAACCGCGCTCCCCTTCGGTGCGATCGTGCCCGCCGGCGGGTTCTGTTTCACGAGACGTCCCGACCCTTCGATCTGGGGAACCAAGCCTACGGCCGAGATCGCACGCACCGCGTCGCGCGCCGCCATGCCGGTCGCGTCGGGCACGCGCGCTTGGTCGGGCGGTGGCGCCGCGTTCGGGGGAGCAAGCGCGATCGCAGGCGCGCCGGGGACCGTGGGCGGCACCGGCGGCGACGCGAGCGTGGTGCCCTTCATCGCAGCCATGGTCTGGTCGGCGGGATCGTTCGCGCGCGTGACGTGCGAGAGCTTGTGCGTGGGCGCGGACGGCGTCACCCCGAGGTAGCGCAGACCGGCTTCGGCAACGCGGCGAAACACCGGACCCGCGAGATCGCCGCCGTAGTGACCAATCATCGGATCGTCGAGCACCACCGCAACGACGAGGCGCGGGCGCTCGGCCGGCACGAAACCCACGAACGACGCCGTGAAGTGGTCGGACGAGTATTTGCCCGTCGCGGGATCGGCCTTCTGTGCGGTCGCGGTCTTGCCGGCGACGCGGAAGCCCGGGACCTGCGCCTCGAGCCCGGTGCCGCCGTCCTCGGTGACGGCCGTCAACATCTCGGCGACCATCTTGGCGACGCCAGGCGGCACCGCTTCGCGTCGTACGTGGGTCGTGCCTTCGCGCACGACGTTGCCGCGCGAATCGGTGACCTTGCGCACGAGCACGGGCTCGAGCAAGCGTCCGCCGTTCGCGATCGCGCCGACGGCCATCGCGAGCTGAATGGTCGTCACGCTGATGCCCTGACCGAACGACGCGTTGGCGGTCTCGACGTCGAACCACGGGCGGCCCTTCGGTCGAAGCACGCCTGCCGCTTCGCCCGGCAAGGGCAAACCGGTGGGCTCGCCAAACCCGAAGCGACGAAGCGACGCGTAGAGACCAGCTTCGCCGAGCCCGAGACCAATCTTCAGCGCACCGATGTTCGAGCTCTTGGCGAGGATCTGCGTCGGCGTGAGCCAGTCGTTCAAGTGGGTGTCGTGGATGGTCACCGAGCCGAGCTGGTAGTCGCCGTGCTCGCAGAAGATCGCTTCGGTCGGCTTCAGCGATCCCGACGCGAGCGCGCCGGCGACGGTGAAGATCTTCATGACGCTGCCGGGCTCGAAGCGATCGGTGATGACGCGATCGCGCCGCGACTCGACCTCGGACGCGCCGTAGTCGTTCGGGTTGTAACCAGGGCTCGACGCGAGCGCGAGGATGTCGCCGGTGTTGGGATCGAGGACGACGATGGACGCCCCCTTCGTCTCGTAGGTGCCCTGCGCCGCGTCGAGCTCGCGCTCGGCCACGTGCTGGATGGCCTCGTCGATCGTGAGGTGCACGTCGTGGCCGGCGAGCGTATCGCCCTGCAAATTCCCCTGCGAAAAGATCAAACGACCACTGCGATCGCGAAGGCCGCT
>CAXSGV010000001.1:11450-12653 GCA_964236615.1 uncultured Polyangiaceae bacterium | reverse complement strand
GGAGCTCTTCATCGAGCGACAGCTCGAGGCCGTCCTTGCCCTCGCCGTCCGGTGCGACGAACCCGATGACGGGCCCCAGGAGCTCGCGCCCCGGGTAATAGCGATGCCCCTCGCCTTCGACGTTGAGGCCTTTGATCGGGCGCGCCTGCTTCTTCGCGTCGGCGAGATCGCGGACGGCTGCTGCTTCGTCGCCGCTGATGCGGCGCTTGATCCAGAGGAAGCGCTTACGCGTGGCGAGCTTCGCGTGGAGCTCGTCGGCCGGAAGGGTCAGCGCAGCACCGAGGCGAAGCGCCGCGTCCTTCAAGAGCGCGTCCTGGGCCTCGGCCCCGTCGGCGCCGCGGATCATCTCGACGACGTCGACCGACAGGCTCGGCACCTCGACGCTGACGGCGAGCGCGGTGCCGTTGCGATCGAAGATCGTTCCGCGCTTCGGCTCGATGTGCATCCGGCGCTGCCGCTGTTTTTCCGCGGTCTCACGCCAGGTCGGGCCGTCCTCGACTTGCACGCGGTAGGCGCTCGAAACGAATCCCCCGAGCCCGAGGCCCATGAGCCCACACAGCATCCCCATGCGGAGCCGGATCCAGCGCGCGCGACGGGGATCGAGATTAATCACGTCGTACTTCCCCGACCGCGACGGTGCCGCGGTTGTCGACCGCAGCGAGCGGGATGACGCGATCGGGCGAAGGCGGCTCCATGCCGAGCAGGGTGCGCGCGACGATCTCGACGCGCTCGGGCGTCTTGTAGCTGGCCGACTCGACCTGCAGCACGCGCTTCACTTCGCGGAGGCGGGCTTGCTCGTTCTTGGCACGACCGAGCTCGTAGCCGAGCGACACTGTGCGGCCACGAAGCGCGAGATGGAGAACGAAGGCCGACACGGTCGCGACGATCGCGAGGGTCCAGACGGCGACGAAGGCGCGGGGCTTTCTCATCTCATCCACTCCTCTTGGTCTTCGTCGAACGCCTCTTCCATCACATCCTCGAGCCGGCGCGCCGCACGAAGCTTCGCGCTGCGAGCCCGCACGTTCTGCGCGCACTCGTCCTCGCTCGCGCCGATCGGCTTCTTCCAGATGGGGGCCCATACCTTGCGGACTGCAAACGTCTGCTTGGCCTGTCGATCTTCCAGAGAATGAAAGCTGAGGATCGCGGCCGCTCCGCCGGGGACGATGATGTCCTTCAAGCTGCCGAGAAGCGTCGCGAGCTCGT
>CAXSGV010000001.1:0-11440 GCA_964236615.1 uncultured Polyangiaceae bacterium | reverse complement strand
CTCACCGTTGACCGCAATCCGGATCGCCTGGAACGTGCGCGTCGCAGGATCGACGCCGCCCACGCGGACCGGACCGACCGCGCGCACGATGGCCCGGCGAAGATCGAGCGTGGTGTTCAGATCGTTGTCACCGAGCGCGCGCTTGATGCTGCGCGCGATGCGGCGGGAGCGGCGCTCGTCGCCGTACTTGAAGATGATGTCCGCGAGCTCGTCGTCGCCGAGGCGATCGATCATCTCGAGCGCGGTCTCACCGTTGGCTTGATCCATCCGCATGTCGAGCGGACCCTCGCGGCGAAAGCTCATTCCGCGCGACGGATCGTCGAGCTGCGGCGAGCTCACCCCGAGGTCGGCGCACAGGCCGTCGACCTTCTGGATGCCCATCGCGAGGAGCTCCTCCTTCACGCAGGCGAAGTTCTTCTTCACGATCTCGATGCGCCCCTCGAAGCGCTCGAGGCGCTGCTCGGCGGCCGAGATCGCGTGGATGTCGCGATCGAACCCGATGACCTTCGCGCCGGGCGCAAGCTCGAGGATCGCTTCGGCGTGCCCGCCGCCGCCGAGGGTGGCGTCGACGTAGATGCCGCCGTCCCGCGGTGACAGCGCCGCTGCGACCTCGGTTCGCATGACCGTCGCATGGACGAACTGCTCCACCACGTTGACCTCTCCTTCGTCCTCGCTCCACACCCACTCGATGGTGGCGTCGCTCTGAACACCCGGGAGCGCGAGCTGTGCCGCTTCGGCGTTGTTCATAGGCCGAGCTCCGCCAAGCGCTTCGAGATGTCGCGGCGCTCGTCTTCGGTCGTGTCGAAGTGGCTCTTCCACGCGAGCTTGTCCCAGAGCTCGGCGTATTTGCCCGAGCCTGCCCACAAGACGTCCTTCACCAGAGCCGCGTGCTCGCGGAGCGTCGGCGGAACGAGGATGCGACCGGAGTCGTCGACCTCGCATTCGATCGCGCCGGACACGTAAATGCGCTTCAACTTCTGCACCGCGCGGTCGAACTGCGGAAGCTTCGCGAGACGCTCCTCGAACGCGGTCCACTCGCGCATCGTGTAGGCGACGAGGCAGGGATCGAGCGAGCTCGTCAGGACAATACGACGCTCACCTTCGGCCGCGAGCGCATCGCGGTAGCGCGCGGGAAGGCTCGTGCGGCCTTTCGCGTCGATGGTGTGCTCGTACCGACCGCGGAACATCGTCGTTCGCCCTCTAGTGACCGTGGGAGAACGCGGTGGCTGCCAAGCTTTGGCACTCCTTGCCACTTCTTCCCACTAATCCAGGCGACGCTATGGAGATGCCCTTCGGCTGTCAATAATTCACAGCGTTTCGAAGCGACAATCGACGCGCTCCATGTGCGCGATCAGACGTCAGGCATGGACGGATGATCAGCGGCCAGCAGTCTGCCTGCTACGCCGGACAGCGGTCAAAGAAATGCCGCGGACGTACTCGCCCACCCACGCGCGAAGCGCGCGATGGGGTCCTACTGCATGTGCGTGCGGACGACGGGTTAGGCGAGCACGTGCTTCGCGATGACCATGCGCTGCACCTCGCTCGTGCCTTCGCCGATCTCGCAGATCTTCGCGTCGCGCAGGTGGCGTTCGACGTTGAACTCGCGGGTGTAGCCGTAGCCGCCGTGGATTTGGAGCGACCGGTTACACGCGCGTGACGCCGCCTCGCTCGAATAGAGCTTCGCCATCGAAGCTTCGCGCGCGTAGGGCCGGCCCTTGTCCGCGAGAAATGCGGCGCGGTAGGTGAGGAGCGACGCCGCGTCCATCTCGACCTTCGAGTCCGCGAGCATCCACTTCACGGCCTGAAAATCCGAGATCGGCTTGTTGAACTGCTTGCGGTCCTTCGAGTACGCGACCGCCATTTCGAGCGCGCCGTAGCCGAGACCGAGCGACATCGCGGCGATCGAAATACGGCCGCGATCGAGGATCTGCATGGTGTCGATGAAGCCGTGATCGATCTCGCCGAGGCGCTGCGTGTCCGCGACACGAACGTTTTCGAACGTGAGCTCGACCGTGTCGGACGATCGGCAGCCCAACTTCTCGATGTGCTTCGACGCGGCGAAGCCTTTGGTGCCGTGCTCGACGATGAAAGCCGTGATTCCCTTTTGCTTCGAGGCGGCGGGGTTGGTGCGTGCGAGGACGACGCAGAATCCGCCCACGCTCCCCTGCGTGATGAACATCTTCGTGCCGTTGATGACCCAATCGTCGCCGTCACGTTTGGCCGTCGTCGCGAGGCCGGCCGAGTCGCTTCCGCTTCCAGGCTCGGTGAGCGCCCAGGCCGCGAGCCACTCGCCCGTCACTGCTTTGGGCAGGTAACGCTTCTTCTGCTCCTCGTTGCCGAAGGCGAGGATGTGCCCCGTGCCGAGCCCATTGTGTGAAGCGACGGTGAGGGCGATCGAGCCGTCGACCTTCGCGAGCTCCTCGATGCAGATCGCATAGGACGTCGTGTCCATCGCCGAGCCGCCGTACTCGTCCGGGATGCGGATTCCGAGAAGACCCATCGCCGCGAGCTTCGGCACGATCTCCTTCGGGAACCGCTCCTCCTTGTCCCAGCGCTGCGCGTGGGGAAGGACCTCGGACCGTGCGAAGTCGCGTACCGATTGTCGAAGGATGGAGTGATCTTCGGAGAGCTTGAAATCCACGGGCTAGGGATAGCACTGCGTTACCCGGGACTGAAGAGCACTGGGCTACCAGGACCGAAGTCCCGGTAGCCCTCTCTGCCCTCTACTTCGCGTTCACGCAGACGGAAGAGCCGTTGGTCGCTTTCGTGCAGTGGTAATGCGTCGGGCAGCGATCCTTGGTCCCGCAGGTGCGCGAGCAGTACGGCGGCGCCCCGTTGCCCTCGCGGATGCAGACGCCCGTCGAGCAGTCGGCAGCCGCGGCGCAACCGGCGCCCATGTCGGTGACGGGCTTCGACTTCTTCGGCTTCGATGTCTTGGCGCTCGCGTCGGCCGAAACGGGCGAGACGATGCCGCCATCTTCGACCGCCGTCGGCGCGCCCTCGTCCACGTCGACATCGTCACCGTCGTCGTTCTCGGAGCCCGGCGGAACTTGCGGCTGCGCCGCGCGCTGCAGCGCCGTCTGGATGAGCGGCAAGAAGACGTCGACCCGGGTGTAGATGTTGTGGACGCTCTTGCCCTCGCACGACGGGCCGCCGCGCGAGACGACACCGACGAGCTCGCCGGTCTTGGTGTCGAGCGCAGGGCCGCCCGAGTCCCCCTGGCATGTGGCCTCACCGACCTGGAACTCGGCGCGCGTGACGTCGAGCACCGCGACGTGATCGCGAAGGAGCTTCACCCCTGCCGGATCGTTGTCGCCTCGCTTGCCAAAGCCGACCGCGCGCACCCGCTCGTTTTTCACCACGCCTTTCACGCGGATCGGCACCGGCGCAACGCCAGCCACGTCGCGATCGAGCAGCACGAGCGCGATGTCCGCGCCACACAAGGTCTGGCCTTGCGGAACGATGATCTCGCGGCCGACGGCGACGAACTCGGAGCGTACGACGTCGTCACCGACGTAGAATCCGAGCGTCGACGGCGGTCGCTGCTCGTGGACCTGCACCGCCGCCGACGGGCACTCGACGCTCTCGCTCGTGCGGGCGACGCAGTGGCGCGCCGTGAGCACGACGTTCGGTGCGATGAGCGTGCCGGTGCACAGCCCCTCGCCTCCGACGTCGATGGCGACGACGGCAGGATCGCGCCCGCGATCAGGAACACCGGGCACGATCTCGAGGACCTCGGCGGAAAAGCCGTCCGATGCCCCGCTTCCGACGCCGCCGCCCGAAGTCGGGGGATCGGCGGACGCGCACCCGAGCGCGACGAGCGACGTGAGACCAAACGCTGCACCGAATGAAACGAAAAGCACCTTCGACATGAGTCACCTCCTCTGGGTGACGCC
Source organism: uncultured Polyangiaceae bacterium (assembly GCA_964236615.1). GTDB lineage: Bacteria > Myxococcota_A > Polyangia > Polyangiales > Polyangiaceae > CAXSGV01. Next base: position 7,544 of record CAXSGV010000001.1, on the reverse strand, counting down.
GCCGATTGCGATCGCCGTGCCTCCGCCAGCTAGCGCGTGGAAGAGGGAAAAAACCGAGATGCGGTGCCGAAGACCGGCGCGGAGAGCCTGGCCGGGACAGCGAAGGGACGTCCTCGGGTCAGGTCCGCGGGTGGACGTTGTCGCGCACCCACCCGATGATCGTCTCGAGGGTGGTGCCCGGCGTGAAGACGCCTTGAACGCCGCTCGCCTTGAGGCCCTCGAGATCGGACTCGGGAATGATTCCGCCGCCGAAGACGACGACGTCGTTGGCGCCTTTCGCGCGAAGGGCGGTGATGACCGCAGGGAACAGCGTGTTGTGCGCGCCGCTCATGATCGAGAGGCCGACGCAGTCGACGTCCTCTTGTACGGCAGCGTTCGCGATCATCTCGGGGGTCTGGTGAAGGCCCGTGTAAACGACCTCGAATCCGGCGTCGCGAAGCGCGCGCGCGACGACTTTTGCGCCGCGATCGTGCCCGTCGAGCCCGGGCTTGGCGACGAGGATACGAACCTTGCGGCCGTCGGCGCGCTGCGGGGAACGCTCGGGAGAGCTCGAAGGAATGGTCGACATGGGGGTGTCATCACCTACCCCCGGACCCGCTCGGTCGTCAAACTCGAGCCGTCATGCGCTAACCTCGGCGCGCTCATGCGCCTTCACCCGACCCGCGCGACTTTCCACGTGGCGCTCGCGGGTGCTGCGATCGTCGCGGTCGGTGTCGCCGCGCGGATCCCGCCGGTCGTGGCCTTCGGCGGCGCGATGATCCTCGCCGTGGCAATCGGTCGTGCGGTCGCGCTCGTGGCGGTCACACGCCTGCGGGCTGCCGGGTTCGAGATGGTGTGGAATGCACCCAAACGTGTCGCGCGCATGACGCGCGGCGAAGACCTCGTGCTCGAGGCCGAGCTCCGCAACCGAAGCTCCGACGAGATGCGCGGCGTGGGCGTACGCGCGGTCGTCTCGAGCATGCTCGACGCGAAGGTCGAGCCCGAGATCGTCGATCTGCTTCCGCGCGGTCGCGCCTACGTGAAGGTCACGCTCAAGGCCAAGCGCGTCGGGCGCTGGGGCGTGCACGGCATGGCGCTCGAAGTTCGCGGCACGCCCGCCGGTGGCGAAGCGCTCTACGAGGTTCCCCTCATGTTCGCGAACCCGTTCGGCATCGAGGTCTATCCACGCGCGCTGCATGTGCTCGCAACCTCGCCGCGCGGCGGGCGCTCCCGGCGCGGTGCGGCCGTGGGTCGACCCGCCCCTCTCCGCGGTGAAGGCGACGAGCTGCGCGAGCTGCGCGAGCATGTCGCCGGCGATCCGTTCCGTCGCATCGCGTGGAAGGCGAGCGCGCGACGCGGCCGTCTCATGGTGCGCGAGATGGAGCGCGAAGAGCGGGACGTCGTGTGGCTCGTGCTCAATGCCTCCATCGAGCTCTGGTCGGGTCCCGAAGGCAAAGCTCCGCTCGACGACGGCGTCGACGAGCTCGCTGGTCTCGCCGCACGGCACATCGCGCGCGGCGACAAGGTCGGTCTCGTCGTCGTCGCGTCGCGCCCGCGCGCGTGGCTCCCGCCCGCCAACGGCACGCCGCAGGTGCTCAAGATCGCGGCGGCGCTCACGAGCGCGGCCAGCATGGTCGACTCCGATCGCTGCGAGCTCGACGAGTGGGAAATCGCGCAGCGCGTCGTCGAGCACGCGCGTCCGCTCGATCCGCGCGGCCTCACCGACATTCCCAAGTCGAACCTCGACATGCTCGCTGCGCGTGCGCAGCAACTTCGCCAGCGCGCCCCGTTCGCGCCGCGTGTGCCTTATGCCCCCTCGGCGCGAGAGCAGGCGCTTCGTCACTACGTCGCAGCGTTCGGAATCGAGGTCCCGCCGCGATCCGAGGCCGAGCGCGACAAGACCTACGAAGCCATGGCCGCGACGTTCACGCGCATCCGCAAAGACAAGTCGAAGGCGAGCATCGTGCACATCTTCTCGCCCGCACCGCCGCCTGACAGCGAGCTCGTCAAATCGCTGCGCCAGCTCAAGTCGCGCAAGGTGACGGTGACTTGGTCGGTACCCGCATTCGAGCGCGGCGTGGGCGAGGACACGACCGACGCCTCGCCCGCGACCGTCGCAGAAGCCGTCGATGCCGCGGTACGCGCGCGGGCCATCGTGGCGCGGGAGCGCGACGAGCGCACGCTGCGCCGTCTCGGAATCAAGGCGCGCGTCGCCGGCGGCGTTCCCATCCGGGCCCTTCCGGGCGACCCCCCGTGATCGACGCACGCGCGCTCTTGCGGCGCGAAAAGCTCGCCGCGAAGAAGGGCTTCGGACAGAACTTCCTCATCGATGCGATGGTCACGCGCTCGATTGCGGAGGCCTGCGTCCCCGAAGCGGAGATGGGGCGCGCGGTCGTGGTCGAGCTCGGTGCGGGCCTGGGTGCGCTGACGTCAATCCTGCTCGAACGCGCTGCCCACGTCGTGGCCGTCGAGCGCGATCGCGATCTCGTCCCGATCCTCAACCAGGAGCTCGAGCCCGACGTCAGCGCCGGCAAGCTCACCGTCGCCGAGGCAGACGCGCAGACCTTCGACATCGAGGCTGCCTTCGCCGGCGCGACGGTCGCAGGAGCACCGCGTGTGCTTTGCGGAAATCTGCCTTATCAAATTACGGGGCGGCTTCTACAGCGCGCGGTCGAGCACGCCGCGCACCTCGATCGCGCGGTTTTCATGGTCCAGCGCGAGGTCGCCGATCGGCTGCTCGCCGAGCCCGGCTCGAAGGAGTACGGCGGCCTCACGATCTTCACGCGTGCTGCGTTCGACGTCACACGGGTGCGAAACGTCTCGCCGGGCTGCTTTCACCCGGCTCCCGACGTCACGAGCAGCGTCGTTCGCCTGATGCCCTGCCGCCCCGCGCGCGCGCTCGAGACCGAAACGTTTCGCGCGCTCGTGAAACGCGCATTCGAGGCGCGTCGCAAGACGCTGCGAAACGCGTGGAGCTCGCTCGGCCCCGAGCGCGTCGCGGCCGCCGCGGAGCAGGTCGGTATAACGCTCGATCGCCGCGGCGAAACGCTCGATGTGCTCGAGTACGCGAAGATGGCCGCGGCCCTCGACGCGCTCCCGGCGTCCTGATCGCCACCGCCGCCGCGTTTGGGGCATCGAAGGAACACACCCCTTCGAGAGGAGCTCTCCCTTGATGATCAAGTCGACGTTCATTTCCGCCACACTCTTGTCTTTTGCGCTCATTAGCGCGGGTTGCAGCAGCACCGCGAGCGACGAGTCGCCCCTCGGCGTCGCGACGGCCGGCGCCTACACATTCGACATTGCCCAAGAAGGCAGCGCGGTCGCCCCGGGCGTCCAGACGCGCTTCGTCATGAAAGCCACCGCGGGTGGTCAGCCGACCTCCGTCACCGGTTGGATCGGCGTTGAAAGCGGCGAAGGCTCGGTCAAGAAGCTCGCGGTCTTCGACTCGGGCGACGGCGACTTCGATGCTGACGTCGTGTCTCCTACGCCCATTCCGGCGAACGCGAAGTTCTGGTTCGAGGTCGACACCGCGGGCAAGAAAGACGTGGGCTCGATCAACTACCTGAAGTAGTCGCCCTCGACGCCGCGCTTCAGCGCGGCGCGTTGGGATTCCACGGTGCGCCGAGATCCGAGAGCGCGTTGATCGCGTCGCGCCGATCGGGCGAGTTGGTCGGCGCGAGCTCGAGGAATCGGCGGTACTTCTCGATCGCGTCGGCCTTCTTCCCCGTGCGGCGCAGTGCCTCGCCAGCAGCGAACTCCGCGGCGGCGAGCCATGCGGGATGCTGGTCGAGCTTCTCGGCGTCGGTGACGGCGAAGGTCAGGTGCTTCGCGGCCTCGCCTGCGTTGCCGCGCTCGAGCAGCAGGCGCCCGTAGCGGTAACGCCAAAAGGGCTGCCGTTCGTCGCCGGCGACTGCCTTTTGCCACTCCGCAAGCGCTGTCGTGGAGTCGTTCTTGTCCTCGTAACACTCGCCCAGCGCCGCGTGCGCTTCGGAGCGCGACGGACGAAGCTCGAGGGCGTGGCGAAGATCTTTGATCGCATCTTCGACGGCGCCCTCTTTGCGCTCGAGCACGCCGCGTTGCCAGTAGCCGTCGGCAAGAAGCTTGTCGATCGCGAGTGCCTTGTCGATCTCGCTCTTCGCGAGCCCGAGCTGCGCCGGCACGGCGTTGTTCGCGGCCCACGCAACGTAGAGGTGGTACTCGGCGCGGTTCGAATCGAGCTCGACGGCGCGCTTCAAGAAGCGCATGGCCTCGGTCTCCTTCGAGCCACCCTGGAGAAAGAGCGCGCGACCCAGGTAGTGGTTCGCTTCCGCGCTGTTCGAGCGCTTTTCGAGCACCTTCTTGAGGATGGTGATGGCGTCCGCGGGACGCCCAATCGCGGCGTAAGCAGCGCCGACGCGCAGCTGCAGATCGGGATCGTCGGGCGCCTTCGCAAGCGCGCTCTGGAACTGCTCGAGCGCACGGTCGACGTCGCCCGCCTCTTCGTAGAGCAGACCGCGTTCGACGGCGAGGCCGGGGTAGTCCTTGTCGGTGGCGAGCACCTTGTCGAACTCGGCGGTGGCGAGCTCCATCTTGCGCATGCGCCGAAGCGTCACGCCGAGACGGAAGCGCGTGGACACGTCCTGCGGATCCTTTTCGATAGCCTTTTGGTAGTGCTGCACCGCTTCGTCGAACGAGCCCTGCGCGGCTGAGACCTCGCCGAGCGCGCGCTGCATGGCGGCCGAATCGGGCAGCTTGCCGCGCGCCTCGTCGAGCTTCGCTTGGGCCTCCTTGGTTCGGCCCGACCCCGCCAGCAAGCCGGCGAGCGCCACGTAGGGTTGGATGGCATCGGTCTGTGTGGGATCGACGAGATCGATCGCGACGCCGTATTGCTTCTCGGCTTCCGCCTTGTTGCCGAGCGCTTCTTCGACCTTGCCGAGCCAGTACGCGAGGCGCGCGTTCTTCGGCGTGGCCTCGCGCGCGGCGGCGAGCTGCTTCTTGGCTTCGCCGAGGCGCTCGAGCGCGAGCTTCGCCTTTGCATCGGCGACGATGGCGTCGATGCTCATGGGATCGGCCTGCACCGCGGTGTCGAAGCGCGTGAGCGCTTCCGTGTAGCGACCTTCGGTGAAGAGCACCTCGCCCTGACCAAGGAGCGCCTTCACGTTGCGCGTCTCGAGCTTGAGCGCCGCGTCGAAGGACACGCGGGCCTCGGCCGAACGACCGCGGGCAGCTTGAATCCAGCCGCGCTGCGCGTGCGCAGCCGCTTGATCCGAAGTCGATGCGACGGCCTTCAGCTCGCCGTCGAGCACCGCCGTGAGATCATCGAGCGACGCGACCTCGTTTTTCTCGCCGTCCCACGCGAGCTGCGCGCGGAGAACGTGCGCGGCGGCATCCTTCGGCGAGGAGGCCAGGGCGGCCTCGACCGCCTTCTTCGCGTTCGGGAAATCATCGGCAAGGGCGTGCGCGCGTGCGAGCCCGAACTGGGCCCGCGCGCCGGGACGAAGCGCGAGAGCGCGGTTGAACGCGGCGAGCGCCGCAACCGGATCCTTCGCGCGTAGCTCGACCTCGCCGCGCGTGAACGCGATGTCCTCTTGGATGGGATCGCCTGCGTCGCGCTTGCTTGCGGCTTCGAGACCCTTGCGCGCCTTCGGGAGATCGCCGTTCACCGCGTCTTGGGCCGCAAGAGCGACCGCGGCGTAGCGGACGTCGGCGTCCTTCGGCAGCTCGCCGAGCCACTGTTTGGCGCGCGCCCCCCGATCGCTGTCAATGCCGTAACGAAGCTGGTTCTCGAACTCGGCAAGCGCCGCGTAGGCGAGGAGCGGGCGCGCGCGCGGCGTGCTCGCGTGCGCACGTGCGAGCTCATCGACGGCTGCGCGCGCCTCCGTGTAGACGTCGGTCGACATCTGCTTGCGTGCCGTAGCGGCGGACTCGACGGTGACGCGCTGGTATTCACCGGCGCGGACGGCGTCGGTCGCAGCGTACCGGCCGAACGCACCATAAGGCGTGAGCTCGAGCGCGCCGCCGCCGAGTACGACGACGACGAACAACGCGAGCGCGATGCGCGGTGCGTTCGACTTCTTCTTCGCTGGGCCGCGCTCGCGCGGGCGCGCTTGGCCTTGCGGGATCGCCGCTTCGCCCGCGGCCGGTGCGGGAATCGAGGCCGACGTCGTGGCCGCGGCTGCCGTACCCCCGTGCGACGGCTGCGGGATCTCTTCGCTCGCGAACGAGGCCTCGCCGGTGTCGTCACCGCCACCCAGATCGACTTCGCCGAAGCCCAGTCCGCCACCGGCGCGCGCTTCGCTCTTCTGTCCTGCGGGCGGTGCGATGGAACCGCCGGCCTTGGGCGGAGGTCGCGAGCTGAACGAGCTCGCGAGCGCGTTCCCGTACCCTTGCCGCGCTGGTGCGGAGGCGGGCGGCGGGAGGTCGAGGTCGCCCATCGGGGGCATGTCGCTCGGCGGACGCAGGCTAGGCGTACGCACGCTGCCCGGCGTCGGTGATTGGAGCGGAGGAACCGAGCCGACGCCTGGCGCGGGCGGAAGATCGAGCTCGCCGAACTCGCCGAGACCGTCGGCGAGACCGTCCATCGCAATGCGTTCGTCATTCAACGAAGGAACATGACGACTACCGCCGGTCGCTGGGAGCGACGCTTGAAGCGTCGGCAACGTGGTCGCTACCGACGGGAGCGCGCTCGCCACCGACGGCAACGCGCTGGCGAGCGCGGGCAACGCGCTCGAGAGCGATGGCAGCTCCGTGCCGAGCGACGGAAGATCAATCTCCCCGAAGTCGCCGCCGTCGCCAAACGCAAATGAGCTCTTTGCGGGCGTGGCCGGCTGCGGCGGAGGGAGGTCGAGCGGGATGCTGTCGAGCGCGGGCGCACCGGTGTCGAGCTCGAACCCCTGGCTCGCGGCCGGCGATCGGACAGGCGCGTTGGGTGCGTTGGCTGCTCGACGAGCTACCGGAAGCGCGGACTGCGACGACGGAAGATCGATCTCGAGATCGAAGGGCTCGCCGATGCCGCCCTTCTTCTCCGCCGGCGCAAACGCAGCAGGCGCGGGCGGCGCAATGGGGTGCGGCACAGACGGAGGCGGCCCCTGCTTGGCGCGACCTGCGAGGCTTGGCAGGCTCGGGACGGCGGTCGGTAGATCGACCTCCTGCGGCCCGCTGGCGATCATGGGCGCGGGCGCGCGCGGCTTTGTGTCGGTCGAGGGTCGCGGCGATGTGCGCCCGGTCGTGATCGGAAGATCGAGATCGTCGATCGATCCGAGCGCGGCAGGAATACCGGAGCCAGGCATCGGCTCGGGCCTCGTCGCCTGGATCGCGGGCACCGTCTTCATCGCCGAGGATGACGGCGGGGGGAACGGCTTTTTCGCGGCGCCCGGCAGCGGCTTCGCCACGCGGCTTCCGACCGCAGGGAGACTGGCAAACGGATCGTCGTCGTCGAACGCAGACGCCGCCGACGGTGCGGCGGGTGTTGCTGCTGCTGGTGCGGTTGGTGCGGCCTTCGCGAGGATCGGCGTGGTGGGTTTGCCGATCGGGATCAGAGGCTTTCCAGAGCCGGCCGCAGTCAACGGTGCGCGAGCGGCCCCGGG